>JAZKFS010000118.1:24526-35903 GCA_040386315.1 Bacteroidota bacterium | reverse complement strand
ACCGCAGCGCCGCAAAACGAACCTCCTGCGAAACATTACTTTTTAAAACAAGTGTACCCGGCACAAATACGTCAAAAGCGATCGCCATGCGGACTATCGAGCCACCAAGCCACAATGCTGAACTGAAAATTATGAAAAACAGAATAATCCGGCTGAAAGTGGAATTCATAGCGAGGTGAAAAACTTTTAAAAACTTCGGATGGCAAATTTACGGAAAACTGCACAAAATCCTTTTAAAAGAATTTTGCGAAGCTCTTTTTTAAAATCTCATCTAATTCACCAGTCATGAGTTACCAGTCACGAATCACCAACTCTCAATGTTACCGTAATTTAAAACTGCTTTCTCATAACTTCCAAGTAAGTTTGTAAATGATAATATTATCTTTTTAAAACAAAAAATCATGATGGAAAGAACAGTTCTTATCGCCGACGACGAGCAGGATATTCTCGATCTGATCTCGTATAATCTCCGCAAGGAAGGTTTTAAAGTGCTGACGGCAAATGACGGCGGCTCGGCTTTTAAAATCGCGTCGGAGCAGCTTCCCGACCTCGTAATACTGGATATCATGATGCCGGTGCATGACGGATTTGAAGTGTGCAAAATGCTTCGCCAAAATCCGGCGACTTCCGGGATTTCTATTGCATTTCTCACAGCGAAAACGAGCGAGATTGACCAGATACTCGGACTTGAACTTGGCGCTGATGATTATATCCAAAAGCCGATCAGCCCGCGTATACTGCTGGCACGGGTGAAAACGATACTGCGACGCGCAAAAGACAATTCTAAAACAGAAACGATCGCTGCGCCGGAATTAATGAAGATTGATACTCTCGAAATCAATCGCCAGAATTACACTGTGCGTGTAGATGGAAAAGAAAGTTTCTTCCCAAAAAAGGAATTTGAGCTGCTGGCATTTCTTGCAGCAAATCGTGGTAAGGTTTTTCCGCGTGATCTGCTGCTGCGCCGGATCTGGGGTGAAAGTATTTATGTGATTGACCGGACGGTGGACGTACACGTTTCAAAAATCCGCGAAAAGTTGGGGGCATACGGGCTTTTTATTGAAACAGTGAAGGGAGTGGGCTATCGTTTTAAAGAGTGATTTTTTAAAGCTTTCCGCGCTTTTAAGAATCAACACTTTTAAAAATAAATTGAATGTAAAGTGTTATTTTTAAAAGCAGATTTTAATTCTTTTAAAACTATCCCGCTTTTAAAAAAAAACTTCACTATGCCCGAAGTTCAGCCACATCACACGATTACACGATATTTGCAGCTTGTGGTTTTTCTCTCGCTTGTGGCGACTCATGCGCTGATGTATGTTTTTTTTAAAACTGCACTTGCTACTGATATTTCTGCATTTGACATTTCCATCATTCTGATCATTATTGCCGGAGTAAGCTGGTGGGCGGGAAATGCTATTGGAAAAAAAATCGGGCGCTCACTTTCTGCAACAGTAAAAACCGTAGAAAGTATTCTCTCCGGCGGAAAATTTCTGCGGGTGGAAACAAAGAAAAATGACTTTGAAGAGATTTTTAAAACGAATGAAGCCATCAATAAACTCGCCGATAAAGCTGTAAAAGACATCGAAGAAATGCAAAAGCTGGAGCGCTCGCGCAGTGAATTTCTCGGTAATGTCTCACATGAACTCCGCACTCCGATTTTCTCCGTTCAGGGTTTTTTGGAAACTCTGCTTGATGGTGCGCTGGATGATGAAACCGTACGGCGTCAATTCGTCGAAAAAGCATATTCCAATACCATCCGCCTCAATACTCTCCTCAGCGACCTCATTGATATTTCGCGCATTGAAGCAGGCGAACTGCGAATGAGTTTCCGGTATTTCAATCTTGCTGAATTGCTGAAAGATGCTGTGAATTCGCTTGAAATACGCGCGCAGCAGAAAGGCATTTCGCTGCTTTTAAAAAGTCCCACTGACCGCGAACTAATGGTGTACGGCGACAAGGAACGCATCATGCAGGTGGTTTTAAATCTCACTGATAACGCGATAAAATATAACGTAAACGGCGGCAGCGTAACGATTGAAACGCAGGAGCAGAACGGGCTTTTAAAAATTTCCGTGGCGGACACCGGGCTGGGAATTCCCGAAGAGCATCTGCATCGTATCTTTGAAAGATTCTACCGCACGGACAAAGACCGTTCGCGGGTGGCGGGTGGCACGGGCCTGGGGCTTGCCATCGTGAAGCATATCCTCGAAGCGCATACGTCCAAAGTGACGGTCGAGAGCGAAGTTGGAAAGGGGACGGTGATCTCTTTTACGCTGAAGCGGTGAGAGGTTTTAAAACTTAATTTGTACTGTGAATCTTGGAAAATCTACTTTTTTGTTTTAAAAAGTATTTTTCAAAATATTGAAATGAGAGCCATGAAATGAGAATTGTTGTAGTGATAATAATGAAATAGATGAAAAAATATTCCAGCCAGTAATTATTTATCATCATGAGATATCTTTTAAAAAAATATGAGAAAGCAAACATCAGTGGTATGTGATATACATACATCCCATAGGAAATTCTTCCAATAAAATTAAAAACAGGCTTTTCCAAATCAAGAATGGTTTTTGGATTTGTACTAACATTTACAATAATGATGGTAAAAAAAATTGCACATAGTTCATTATCTAATACGTATAAGATATGAAGCGGCGTGTAGAAAATTGAATATGCCAGTGCAAGCCAGGAAGTTATCTGTACAGCAGGATGATAAATTAAACGCAGCCATTTACTTTGAGAATAGTATAAAAAAGCCGCAATACCGCCAATAGCCATGGTGTCAAATGCAGTAAGTGAAATGAGTTTATACCAGTTCCCATTTTCTAAGAACCTGAATAACAACTTGGCAGAAATATAAAAGAATATAACAAGCGCTAATGTACGCAGAGTATTCCTTGTTTTATTTATTAATATGGGCCAGAATACATAAAACTGCTCCTCTACTCCCACCGACCATAACGGAATAAGCGTGATGACAGCATACTCAAAGGCGTAGGCAGCATTAGCCATTAAAAAAGTATATAAAGTAATAGTTGTAATAAAATCCTTTTCAGGCGGAATCGAAATTTTTAAAAAGATAAAGATGATGCCAATTATTATTATCAGATAATACAATGGCCAAATGCGTAAAATCCTTCTTTTGTAAAACTTTGGTAAATCTATTGTGCCAAACTGCTCCTTCTCCTTTAGCAATAAATATGTAATAAGGAAACCACTCAACGAAAAAAACAAAATTACACCAAGATGTGCTGTTCCTTTTAAATAGAATCCTACAGGCTGAATCCCAAAGAGATAATCCATACTTTGGTCTATATGAAATACAATGACAATTAAAGCCGCAATAGCCCTAATGCCATTTAAGCCACGAAAATATATTTTGTTCATCCAGAGGAAAACTTTTTAAAGAGGTGATTGTGATTATGCAGGCAAATGCCCGAATGCAAGTATAAAACAAAAATTTTGTGCCGCAATAAAGTTTTAAAAACTAAATGGACAAAACACAGAAGGCATTGCTATTGGAAGCATATTCTCGAAGCGCATACTTCCAAAGTAGCAGGCGAGAGCGAGGTTGGAAAGGGAACGGTGATTTCGTTTACGCTGAAGCGGTAAATTAAAAAAAGCCGAAATACACCAATGCATTCCGGCTTATTCTTTTTAAAAAGAGTTTTTAAAAATTATCTGCTCAAAAGCTTTTCTACCCGCTCATCATACTGCGGGTGCGTCGTCCCCATCCATTCATCCCAAAACCGGAAGTACAAGCCGTAATTCCCTTTAAAAAACTGGTGGTGCATGTTGTGATTGAGCGAGGTGTTGATCCACCTCCCAACCGGGTGCTGCACAAACCATCTTGGGTAAAGCTCAAAACCCAGGTGTCCGTACACGTTATAAATTTGCCCTAATACAAGAAATCCAAGCAGAGCAAGTGGATGGATCGGAATAAGTAAAACAATCGGGAAAACAACCGCCGCTTCTAAAATTGCTTCAAGTGGATGAAACGCAAACGATGCCCACGGCGACGGATTAGTAGATTTATGATGAAGCAGGTGAACCGTTTTAAAAACTTTCGGATGGTGAAAAAACCGGTGCAGCCAGTAAAAATATGTGTCGTGAAAAATAAGCGAGATCACGATGCTGAAAATAAAATACGCTATGCCATGATCGCTGATATTATCATAGACCTGCGTATAGTTTTTAAAAGGCGTTTCAAGAATAATAACGGCGGCTATTCCGAAGAAGATAAATGTAACAAGCGATGAGCCGATCTCGCGCAGATAATCCTGCCGTGACGGGATTTTATTCTGGATCCGCCGGTGTACGAATGCCTGTGTGAAAATAACGTAAAACAGCAGAAATGCTCCACCGGAAATGAGCGCGTAGCGGACAGCCCAGAGTGCATAATAAAAGAAAAATCCGTGTCCCATTATGTAAAGGAAGAGTTTTTAAAAGTGGTTTTAAAAAACTGAGTACATGACGTTTTTAAAAGCGTAAAATTACTTGCTTTTTAAAAAGAAATGTTGGAAATTGCAGAAAGAGATCACTTTTTAAAAACATCATCACCGGAGCAAATCATTATGAAAACAGAAATTAAATGGGGAATTATCTTTGCAGTAATGTCGCTGGCGTGGCTCGTGCTGGAATACGCGCTGGGATTTCATACTACAAAAAAAGATTCGCACGCAATGTTCACCAATTTCTTCGCTATTCCTGCGATTGCAATCATGGCAATGGGAATTCTTGCCAAGAAAAAAGAACTGGGCGGCGTAATTTCTTTTAAACAGGCGTTGGTTTCGGGATTGATTATCAGTACAATTGTTGCGGTTTTAAATCCGGTCGGGGCATTTATTTTTCATAATTTTATCAATCCTAATTTCTTCACAGATTTTACACAATATACTGTTTTAAAAGGATTGATGACACAGGAAAAAGCGGAAATGTATTTTAACTTTGGTAATTATGCAATGATGGGCGCTGTTGCGGCGCTGGTAATGGGTGCTGTCACGTCGCTCGTTGTGGCACTGATCGTACGGAATGATCATAAACAGCCGGCTGTGGTAAGCGCATAAATATTTTTAAAAAGCATGATAAAAATCATTTACATTTCATTTCTTTTTCAGGAATTTTGAATCACGGAAAGAGGTTTTTTTTTATCATGTGATCTTTAAAAATTATCAGGGAGTATTACAATGAATATCTTAGTGCGCACAGACAATCATATCCCGGGACGCGAAGAGCTTTCCGAAAACGTTTCAGATGCGGTTGGCCGCTCGCTGGAGCGCTTCAGCGGACGCATTTCACGGCTGGAAGTCCACCTCGGCGACGAAACAAATGACAGACCGAACGGTGATGACAAGCGCTGCATGATCGAAGCAAAACTGGAAGGTTTTCAGCCTATTGCCGTAACACATCACGCTAAGTCACTTGACCTTGCGGTCCGCGGTGCGACCGACAAGATCAAGAAATCACTCGACCATCACGTAGATAAACATCGCAATCATTAGCATAAGTTTTAAAAGTAGAAAGCCGGAGTACATACATTGTATTCCGGCTTTATTTTTAAAAGTAATTCTTTATAAAAAAAACTCTAATCCACTGACGTCCACTCCAGCATCCGGTTCAACGGCACAAGCGCTTTTTGGATCAAATCATCCGGCAGAATAATTTCCGGCGTTTTATTTTTCATGCAGTTGTATAATTTTTCAAGCGTATTCAGGCGCATGTACGGGCACTGATTGCACATACAGCCCTTGTCTTCCGGCGGCGCGGGAATAAATTCCTTATTCGGCGAGCGCTTTTTCATCTGGTGCAGAATTCCTTCTTCTGTTGCAACGATGAAGCTCGTGTGCGGCGAGGTTTCCGTATACGTCAGCAGCGCGCTTGTCGAACCGATAAATTCCGCATGTTTTAAAATATGCTCTTCGCACTCGGGATGAGCGATGAGAACGGCGTCCGGGTGCTCCATCATCAGTTGCTGGATACGTGCATTACTGAATGCCACGTGTACAATGCAATCGCCCTGCCACAGCAGCATCGGGCGGTTCAGCTTTTTGGCAAAATACGCGCCCAGGTTCCTGTCCGGCGCAAATAAGATCGGTTTGTCAGCCGGAATATTTTTTAAAATCTTTTCCGCGCTGCTGCTCGTAATTATCACGTCGCTCAGCGCCTTTACATCCGCCGAACAGTTGATATACGTTACAGAATAATGGTCAGGATATTTCTCGCGAAATTCTTTAAAAAGCGGGCCGGGACATGAATCAGCCAGCGAACATCCCGCATCCAGGTCCGGCAGCAGAACAAGTTTATTCGGATTGAAGATCTTCGCCGTTTCCGCCATAAAATGCACGCCGCAGAAAACGATAACTTTCGCGTCTGTCGCCTTTGCCTTGCGCGCCAATTCCAGAGAGTCGCCTACAAAATCTGCCAGGTCCTGGATTTCCGGCTCCTGGTAATAATGCGCGAGGATCACCGCGTTCATTTCTTTTTTTAAACGCAGGATTTCCTCAATATAATTTATTTCAACTTTTGGTTCAAGTGTCGTCAGCATTTTTAAAACTCTTTTAAAACTTTTCTTTTAAAATTTCGGCGAGATTACAGTTGCTTTTAAAACCGATTCGTATAACTTTTCGTTTCCCTTTATTTTTAAAAACTTAATTTCCGCGTACTGCACGGTCAATTATATCGAAAGGATTTTTTTGTTTCTTTTTGTTCTTATCAGCAAAAATAATATTATCATAGATTAAGCGATCGACCACAAGTTCATAAAAGTTTTGTGCAGATCCGTATGATCCGGGATAGACCGTTCTCAATCCCATCCACGCTGTCTGATCTTTCGCTACGTCGTAGAGCCGTACTTCATATTCTACCCAAGGGTGAAAATGCGTATAACCGCCGGAGCTTTTTGTTATAATTTCCTCGCGCTCTACTTCTGTTGTTTTTAATTTTTCCTTTTTCTTGGTCGTGTCGCGGGTATCCTCCGTTTTATCGCTTTTTGTTGTACGCGTAGTTGTTACTGTTGGTGGCACATATACTTCCTCCACACCAGAATTCTTTACCGACACAACCAGATACGAATCAACGCCATTACTGTCAAAAAACCGCTTTCTATCCTCCAAAGTCCACGTTCGCGTCGGTGGTAAGTGCAGATACGCCGGAGTTGCGCAAACACCATTATTTACGAGTTGTTCAGCGATGGATGTTTCAATTTTCTGACGAACAACCAGATCGCTCGTATCAGCAAAAACAACCACGCACTGAAATGTTTTGGCGAAATACGCCGGGTCTTTAAAAGCCGTCATCTGCGGCACACGCGGCGGCAACGTACAACTCGAAATAACAAATGCGCAAAAAGCGAAAATTCCAATAAGCGTTTTCATAATATCACCGGAAGTTTTTAAAAAGGAAAGCCGTTCGTTTTTTCGCTACGACTTGCCAAGTTCCCTTCCGGTTTATCGCTTTTTAAAAGAAACTTTACTTTTTTTAAAGTTTTTAAAAACTACCGCACAACCGTGAACACGCGCTGCGAGCTAAATCCTTTCGCATCTTTTACTTGCAGCAAATACACGCCCGACGGCAATTGCGCAATATCAATTGTCATCGAAGCCCCATTTTTAAAAGAAGTAAAGTTTTTAAAAGGAATTTCTACACCAATACTCGACAAAATTGCAAAATTCAGGTTTTCAAAATTATCGTTATTTCCGCGAATCGTAATGTAATTCTGCGCCGGATTCGGGAAAATCTCGATGGAGTTTTTAAAACCGTTTGTGTAATTATCTTCAACGGAAACGAAATAAGGATTAAGCATAATATCATCAATATACCAGCCGTCCTCATTTTTTACAGGATTGCTTTTAAAACGGAAACGAACTGTAATAGTATCAGGGACCTCATTAATATCAAGTTTGCTATGGATTACTTCTGATTTCCAGTCGTCAGGTTCAAGGATATTATTGCTCCAGGCAGGGAACGAAGTTTTATCGTAGCTCGTGATGCCTACCCATGACTGGCCCTTGTCAATACTTGCTTCTACAAAAGCCGTGTCACCCGGTTCAATAATTGCAGCATGCTTAAATGCAATTGTAAAGCCAATAAAACTAGCCTCCGGTATCGATGCATCAGGCATCCCGATAGGAAATAACATCAGGGTATCGCGAGTATTATTTTTATATTTTGTCTTTGGTGATTCACTTATAGAATATGGCTTGCTTAATGCAAATGTGTCGGTAATTGCCCAACCACCACCTATAAAATAGCGTGGAAGTTTACCGGAGTCAAAATTTTCAGTTAACTCCCACTCAACGATTCCTGTATATACAAGCTGCTGTCCAGTAGCTGCGCTTTCGTTCGCCGGAGTAGAAGCATCACGAACAGAAAAAGTATAACGATACCAGCCGCGCTCATTTGTCTGGTCGGTAAATGTTGTAGTTCTTCCCGTATCGCTTGGTGTAACAGAAACTTCTTTTAAAAACACGCCATCACGATACATCGCCACTTTTGAAAGATTGACAAGCGGTGTAATATTATCGCTGCGAAGCGTTGGAAGTTCTAAAGAAATTTCAACGGAATTATCAGCAGCACCTTTTAAAGAAATAACTTCCGGTGAAGCCGGAAGTTTCGAGCCACCTGCAAATGCTGATGAAGTTTTTAAAATACTTGTATCTGCGCCACTGGCAACCGCGATGGAATATTCATACTTTTTAAAAGCTTCCAGCCCATTATCGCGAAGCGAAGTTTCGTCAGACGAAAGTGTTCTTAAAAATACGCCGTCACGCAGGAGCACATAGGAAAATTCGCTTTTCAAAAGCGGCTGGTCAAATGCTCGTTGCGTGGGTGCAGTCCAGGAAAGGTCAATTTCTGTAGGCTGATTTGGGAGTGTCTTTGCTTTAAAATTGTCCGCAGGTTTCGGCGCGCGCGTATTGACAACGGCAGTATAGGCATCATTGTCAGCAATATTGGTGACTGCATTGCGCATGTCCACCCATGATGGATAGACAATGCCGTTATAAAACGCACTGCCCGAATAATCACCTGCGAAATTTCCTCCCTGGAACGGATTCCTTCGCAGATCGCTTGATTCATCTGCGGCGGCCTTGTCCTTCCACGTTTCGCCCGCGTCAGTGGAAAGCGCAACATACGTGCCAACGAGGATGTTTGCTGCATCGTCGCGGCTGTCGCGAAACATTGCGGCAATATTTCCATTCGTCGGGTCAATTGAAAGCCACGGCCAGAATTGGTCGTTTGTTGTGTCTGCGTGAATGATCTTTGCCGCGCTCCATGTCGCGCCACCATCAGTTGATTTTGAAAAATAAATATTCGGAACGCGGTCGGCAGCCCACACGAGGTAGAGATTGCCACGCTTGGCGTCAGTGGAATAAATATCACAAACAATGACAGGATATGATTCTACGCGAACCTGTCCTTTTAAAGTATGCCGCACACCTTCGTTGATCTTTTTTGCAACGCCGAGCGGCTCGTATGTATGAATAATTCTCGGAGCGGTGAATGTTACACCGCCATCCGTTGATTTTGCAAAACCGATGCCATGCTTTGGCCCGTAATTCCACACCATATACACTTCCCCCTGCGGCCCGGTAATTGCAAGCGGAAAACTCTGCCCGAATGTTGTATCTTCACTTGAACCCGTCAAACGCTCGCTTACATTCACCGGAACACTCCACGTCGCGCCCGAATCATTTGAGCGTGTTAACACGATTTGTGTTGCCGAATCACGCGCCGTTACACGTTTCCATGGGATATACAGGTCTTTAAAATGTGGCGATTGCGGTGAATTATCCGCATGAACGTAATATTTATCTTCAAAACTTGAGTCCGGCGTCTGAACGCCCGTGTGGATTATCACCGGAATATGCGCCTGCCACGTCTTTCCGCCATCAAATGTCCGCGCGAGGAAAACGCCGTTACCCTGCTGTCCCGTTGGCGCAAAACCGCCATAGCATAAATACCCGATTCCCTCGCTGGAAAAATGCACGGATGGATCATTGCTTGAAGGCCAGTTCGGTAGTACCTTTTTTAAATTAATATTCGTCCAGGATTTCCCGCCGTCCTGCGACACATACACCCACGTTGAGGAATTATCCCGATAGTCCACCGCTGATGAGATGAGATTTAAAGGATTTTTTGGATTGACCGCAATCGAAGATTCATTCTGTACAGGAAGAGGATCGCTTTCTGTGACAACAAGATTTTTATTTAAAAAAACTGACGATGTAATCGGCGCAGCCAAAACATACGGCGAAATTTGGATCGGTATGGCAGCTTTTAAAACCGGCGTCGGGTGCGCCATTTCCATGTAGCGCCGATAAGGACTGTCTTTTTTTTGCGCAAGTACAGGAATCGTTGCGAGAATAAACAGGAGGAAAATCTTTTTCATATTTTTTAAAGGAAAATTTTTTAAAAAGTAACTCCCGAAAAATACGAAATATAGGCGACTAATTATGTAATGAAAAGTTTTAAAAGCTTTTAAAACTTATTACAGAAAAAAATGTGTTACCCGATTCCGGCTTTTAAAACGTCATTGGCTGTCCTTTAAAAAAAAATCAGGTTTAAAAAAATCGAATGACTTCTGTACAGCAGCAATTATCCTTTAAAAAAATATTTGCCTTTTGGGCGCCGCTCTCAGCTACGTGGCTGATGATGGCGCTGGAAGGGCCATTTCTCGGCGCTGTGATAGCGCACCTTGCCGACCCAAAGTTCAACCTTGCCGCGTATGGCGCGGCAACGGCGATCGCGATGATCATTGAGTCGCCGATCCTGATGATCCTGAGCGCGGCGATCACGATGGTGGAAAATAAGTACACATTTTTAAAAATGCGGAATTTCACCTACGCGCTGAACGCGATCATTACGGCGATGATGCTGATCGTGCTGATCCCGCCGGTATTTGATGCGCTTGCTTTTGGGCTGATGGATCTTCCTGCTGAGATCGGGCGGCTGATGTATTCCGGGCTGGCATGTTTAATTACGTGGCCTGCGGCAATCGGCTTCCGGCGATTCTACCAGGGACTTTTGATTAAAAATAATCTTACGCGGCGCGTGGCGTACGGAACGGTGGTACGGCTCCTGACGATGGCGGCGGTCGCAGCATTTGGCGCAATGTTTTTAAAAGTGGACGGCGTGATCATTGGCGCGGCGGGGCTTTCGGCCGGCGTACTTTTTGAATCTATCGCTACGCGCTTTATGGTGAATTCTACCATAAAAAAATATATGCGCGAACCCGATATTATTCCGGTGGAAAAACTCAGCTATTTTCAAATCGCAAAATATTATTATCCGCTTGCGCTGACGTCGGTGATCGGTATGTCTGTCGCGCCGATCACAACATTTTTCATGGTGCAGGGGCGGCTGCCGGTGGAGTCGCTTG
>JAZKFS010000118.1:0-24516 GCA_040386315.1 Bacteroidota bacterium | reverse complement strand
ATTCGATGGTGTTTGTTTTCCGCAGTTTTGGTATGTCATACCAGGAAGCGGCGATGGCGCTGGTCGGCGATAAGTTTGAAAACTACAGGCAGCTTCGCAAATTCGCTTTTATGATCGCGGGCGTTACGTTTACAGCCGTTGCGCTTCTTACGTTCACGCCGCTCAGTATGCTATGGTTTGAAAAGATCGTTGGTCTGTCGCACTCGCTGTCGCAATTCGCTGTTGTTCCGGCGCAGATCATGGTAGCGTTGCCGGCATTTACGGCGATACTTTCGTGGCAGCGCTCGATCCTTTTAAAAACGCGGAATAACGTTCCCGTTACGATCTCAACATTTATTGACGTGAGCTTTACCGTGATAATCCTGCTCGTGGGAATTTTCGTTTTTAAAAGCGTTGGCGTGGTAGCGGCCGCGACAGCGCTTATTCTCGCGCGAACGCTCGCCACGATGTACATGTACTCGTCCTACTCAAAGGAATTGCACAAATACGGTGGCGAAACGTGGCTCACGCGCTTTACGGCATTTCTCCCCGTGCGGCTGCGTTTTCGTGAATCGTAGCGCTTTTTAAAAGATATGTTTTTAAAAAGAAAAATCCTTCTGTGCATTGTGCGCAGAAGGATTTTCTTTTAAAACTCTTTTTAAAAGCTCAATGCTTTTTAAAATGCAATTCCTCATCCTGCTCAATATACGGCAATTCTAATCTTTCCAGATCAGCCCAATCAAGCGGGCCATGAAGTCCAAGCTCATGCAGCACGTGGCGGAATTGAGCCGCATTATACGTGCCGACTTCACGAATATCAGCTTCAGATCGGCTCTGCGCGGTGGATTCGTAGATCGTCCACGTTGCGTCCATATTATAGAAAACTGAATATACTTTACCCGTTGCCGCCGGATTTTGTCCGCTTAAAATATGTCCCGGCATTTGTCTTTGAATTTCTTGCCACGTCATGTGATTTTAACCTTTTAAAAAAAGAATATGTATTTTTAAAAACGAAAACTACCATTCTTTTTTAAAAACACCAAAAAATGATTATTTTAAACCATTCGTCGCTACGGACATTCTCACGAAAAACCTTTACAACCAATACTTTTTAAAAACTCTTTTTTAAAAGCCATCTATGAAAAAATTCTTCGCAGTTGCCGCATTATCGTTTGCCTGCATGAGCTTTATGCCGGGCGACGACGCACCAAAAACAAATATTCCGGTCGCACAGCTTAAAAATATAAAAGGCGAATCCGTCAGCACGGCGACGTTTCAAAATGACGGCAAGCCAATGGTCATCAGCTTTTGGGCGACGTGGTGCAAGCCATGTATCCAGGAATTATCCTCAATCCACACGCTCTATCCCGTTTGGCAAAAAGAAACCGGTGTGAAAGTCATCGCCATCTCCATTGACGACGCGCGCAACGCGAACAAGATCGCGCCATTTATTAAAAGCCGCGGCTGGAATTTTGAAGTATATAATGACCCGAACGGCGATTTTAAAAGAGTGATGAACGTGAATAACGTGCCGCACACTTTTTTGCTGAATGGCAAAGGCGAAATTGTTTCTCAGCACACAACGTACTCGCCGGGTGCAGAAGATGAATTGTACGATGAAATTAAAAAGCTTGTAGAGGCAGAAAAAAATATTCCAACGCCAACGCCTTCAAACTAATTCTTTTTAAAAAGATTTTTAAAAGCCGAAATGCAGATTTGCGTTTCGGCTTTTTTGTTTTTAAAAAGTAACTAGTATTGAAATTATCCGTATTTTGCTTTTAAAAAGAAATAGAAATTCACCTGAAGTGTTTTTATTTAAAAGTTGGCTTTTTAAAACCGAGGATAATTATGAAAAATCTCATTTTGCCTTTTATTGTGATTTCAATTTTTGCGATTGGGAGCTGTGGAGATGAACCTGTTCAGCCAACAGTGAATAATCCAATTGATACAACAGAAAAACAGGATACAACAGATAATATTGTACCAATCAAGCTTAAAGAACTAAAAGATATTTACGCAAATATCCCGGCTATTATTATTGATTATGAATACGAATATAGTAAGATCGTCAAATGGGATACTCTTAAAATTGATTATACTCAACTTTTTCAGCCTTATCCTATTGATAGTGTATATGTATCTCATTACGATTCTACAGATAATTCTTATATGTTTATATGGAATACTCACCAGTGGGGCCATGCATATTACGAACAACATATTCTTCAGAATGATACTTTATCATTTGTTGTAGATACCAAAAATCAAAAATTGGATAATATACGCTACAGAAGTTACTATGATGTTTCTGACAATGGCGGCCGTCTGGTACAGAGTAAGAATTTTCTTCTAAAGATACAGACTGCTCCCTATAAAATAGAGAAGGGCAGCTTGGTTATAGGAGTTCAAAAGGGATTACAAAATTCTATAGAAGAATTTACATCTTCAAAGAATACAGGCTACTGGCGTGGCTCCAGATACGGGTATGAGTCAATTGGCCTTGATACAAATAATCAAAACAGTTCTTTCACTATGCAGATTTCCCTTGAATAATTATTGCGTTTTAAAACCCTAAAGGACAATCCCAAAATGATTGTCCTTTTTATTTTTTAAAAGCTCTCACGCGAAAAATTGGTAATTTGCAGTTTTAAAAACATCATCACTTTTCCTTTTAAAAAACGCGGGGAGAATTTCGTTCGTGAACTTTCTTGTAAAAACTTTTAAAACTAGTACATTCCTGTTATTTGCAGCGCTTGGTGCGGCGCAAGCACAGACGGATATTGGCGGCGGTACGATTGGCGGGAATTTCCAGATAGACGTTCAGTCGTATGTGAAGGACAGCGCTATTGGTACGCCCGACGTTCCTGAAAAAATCCTTTCAAACGGATTTTTAAACCTGATCTATCAAAGCCAGAATGTGCAGGCGGGACTGCGCTACGAGTCCTACCTGAATCCGCTGCTCGGCTTTGACAAACGCTATACGGGAAGCGGCATCCCGTACCGCTACGCGACGGTATTCACTGATGACCGCTCGCTTGAAGCGACGGTGGGAAATTTCTACGAGCAGTTTGGGAATGGCCTGATACTGCGGGCCTATGAAGAGCGTCAGCTTGGTGTGGATAATGCATTTGACGGTGTGCGTGTACGCTATCAGCCGACGAATGGTATTCGCTTGATCGGATTACTTGGCAAGCAGCGTTCGTTTTTTACGCTTGGGCCGGGAATTGTCCGCGCGGCGGACGGCGAGTTTGATATTAATGAATTTGAACCGGATTTCCTGCCGGAAACATTCCGTTTGCGTTTCGGTGCAAGCGCTGTGAGTAAATATCAGCCGGATCAAGACCCAACGTATAAATTGCCTGAAAATGTAATGGCGTGGGCAGGTCGAACAGCTTTGGGAATAGGCGAGTGGACGCTGAACGGTGAATACGCGTACAAATACAATGACCCGTCATCAACGAATAATCTTTCGTACAATCCCGGCAACACACTTTTTCTTTCAAGCACATACGCGGGAACGGGATTTGGCCTGACGGCGGAGTTTAAAAGAACGGACAATATGGATTTCCGCAGCGACAGGACAGCGCAGATCACGAATCTACAGTTAAATTTCCTGCCGCCGGTCACGCGCCAGCACACATATCGCCTGCTGACGCTCTATCCATACGCTACACAGCCGAATGGCGAGATCGGTTTCCAGATAGAAGGTACGTACACATTCGCGCCGGAGAGCATGATTGGTGGTGATTACGGAACAACAATTACGGCGAATTTTTCAAAAATAAACTCGCTTGATACCACGCATAAGGATGAATTTACCTATGATTCCGAGTTTTTAAAATTCGGCGAAAAACTATATTTCCAGGATTTTAATATTGACATTGCAAAAACGTGGACGCCGAAATTTAAAACCCAACTAACGTATATTAATTTTCATTACAACAAAGATATCATCGAAGGCCTCGCGGGCTATGGAATGGTAAATTCCAATATCGTCGTGCTGGACATGACGTATAAGCTTTCGCCGAAAAATGCCATTCGTACAGAGCTTCAGCATTTGCAGACGGCACAGGATAAGGGAAATTGGGCATTTGCGCTGGCGGAGTACACAATTTCGCCGCACTGGTTCTTCACGGTATTTGATGAATGGAATTACGGCAATAAAATCGCGGAACAGCAGTTTCATTATGCTACCGCGCTTGTCGCATATTCGTTTGGTGGAACAAGAATTCAGGCGGGATGGGGACGGCAGCGCGGCGGGCTCCTGTGTGTGGGCGGTGTGTGCCGTGTAGTTCCGGCGTCTAATGGAGCGCAGCTTTCAATTACCAGCACTTTTTAAAAGAATATTTTTAAAACGGTTTTTTTTAAAGGTTTTTCTATGAAAAAATTATTTCTTTCTGTGCTTTTCGCAGCAGCCATTTTCTCTTCGTGCGATATAGTGGAAGCGCCGTATAAAGAGAAAACAGATACACCTGTGGATACCACACAAAAATACGTGCAGAAGGTACTTATTGAAGATTATACGGGATTCTATTGCGGAAACTGCCCCAGAGCTGCAATTAAGGCAAAAGAGTTACATGAACTGTACAAAGAGAAAGTTGTGGTAATGGCTCCTCATGTAGGAGCAACATTCGCAAAGCCAAGGAAATCTGGTGAATATGATTTTAGAACGGAAGTTGGAAATACTTTAAATACATTCTTTGGTATAGATATTGCCGGCCTTCCTAAAGGGATGATTAACCGCAGAGGATACCCGACAAAGGAACACCTTATCCCCGATGCAGACTGGGGTGCGAAAGTGGCTGTCGCTCTTGCCCAGGAACCTGTTGTTGGAATTGCTTTAAAACACGAATATAACGCCGCAAGCAAAACACTGACATTAGAGGCAACAGCCGAATTTTTAAAAGCGGCAGAACCTGACGCCTATCTTGCCGTCTATTTCGTGGAAGACAGTATTATCAACCGCCAGACGGTTTACCTCCCCAACACTCCTGAGGAAGTTCCTGATTACCTCCACATGCACGTTCTGCGCGCAGGGGTAACTTCACCATGGGGCGACCAGCTTTCGACAACTGCAATTACTGCCGGACAGATTTTTAAAAAGAATTATACGTACACAATTCCTACAGGAAAAGACTGGAAGCCGGAGCATATGAAAATCATAGTGTATGTGCACCGCAATGCTTCTACGTATGAAGTTTTAAATGTGGAAGAATCAGAATTGATGAAATAGCAGTTTTTAGAGAATAGATTTTAAAACGAAAAAGGCGCTTTTTAAAGGCGCCTTTTTTGTTTTTAAAACTGATGTTTTTAAAAAGAATTCTACCGAACTTTAAAGGTTGCAACGGTAAAAATCGCAAGCATAACAGCAATAATATAAAACCGCATTACGACCTTTGATTCATGCCAGCCTTCTTTTTCAAAATGGTGATGCAGCGGCGCCACGCGAAATAACCTCCGGCCTTCCCCGAATCGCTTTTTCGTATATTTAAAATACATCACCTGAAGAATTACTGTCATTGCTTCAAGAAAGAAAATACCGCCAAGAATTGGTATTAAAAATTCCTTTTTAATTAGAATACACAATGCACCAATTGCTCCGCCGAGCGCTAGTGAACCTGTATCACCCATAAATATCTGCGCCGGATACGCATTATACCACAAAAATCCCAGCGCTGCACCCACAAGCGCCGCACAGAAAATCGCGAGTTCGTCCGCACCGCGAAGGTGCATGATATTAAGGAAGTCAGCAAAAAAGGCATTCCCTGTGGCGTAGGCCATTACGCCAATTGCCAAAGCCACGATCCCAACTGTGCCAATCGCAAGCCCATCAATTCCATCCGTCAGGTTTACTGCATTAGAAGTAGCCGTCATAATAAAAACAACTGCCGGAATATACAGCCAGCCCCAGTCAAAATTGATATGCTTTTGAAAAGGAACGGTCGTAAGAGTATTGAACTGGTCAAATGTCTGCGAAAACATTTCCGGATAAAAATATACAGTGCAGCCCACAATCAGTCCGATAGAAACCTGCCCGATAATTTTATAGCGGCTGATAAGCCCTTTACGCAGCTTTCTTACTACTTTCAGATAATCATCCAGGAAACCCAGAACACCGAGCCACGCGGTAGTCAGCATCACAAGAATAATAAACATATTTTGGATGTTCGCCCACAGAAGCGTCGGCAGGAGCAGCGCCAGCAGAATTATTAATCCGCCCATCGTCGGCGTTCCTGTTTTGGAAACGTGAAGCCCAACCTGCTCTAGTTCAAGCTTCGCCTGCTCACTGAGTTGCATGCTTTGTAAAGCTTTAATTAAGCGTGGACCTGCAATAAAGCTGATGAGCAGCGCAGTAATAGTCGCCGCCGCCGCACGAACGGTAATATACTGGAATACGCCAAAGCCCGGCGGGTGATACATTTTTTCAAGCCAGAGTGCGAGGTGATAAAGCATTTTTGTGTATCAATTATTCATGAAAAAGTGTGATAGATTTTTATGATTAACTTTTTAAAACCGATTGATCCTTTAATTCTGTGATAATTTCTTCCATTTTCATTCCGCGCGAACCTTTTACCAAAATCGCGTCATTCGGTTCGGCGACTTTTAAAAGCTCTGCCAAAAGCTCTTCCTTATTTTCAAAAGCACGAACATTCACCGCTCCATTACTTTCAAAGTTTTTAAAAGCTTTTAAAAATTCATCGCCCGCTAAATATACGTAATCTGCGTTTTTAAAAGCATTTTTTAAAACATCTAAATGCTCATCCGCAGCTGAATTACCAAGCTCGCGCATGTCACCGAGAACCGCGATTTTGCGTCCGTTGTTTTTAAAAGATTTCAGCGTTTGTAGCGCGGCGTTCATGGATTCAGGATTTGCGTTGTACGTATCGTTGATGATGACAAGTTCGCCGTGTTTTTCTAGGCGCATTCTGCCGTATTCGCTGTGTGCATCCGGCGCGTACGATTCCAGCCCTTTAATAATTTCCTCATTGGACAAACCAAGCTCGGAAGCGATTGCCGCGGCGCATAAAGCATTTAAGCCTGAAAAATAACCAAGTGTTTGCAGTTGTGCGTGAATCGTACGTTTTTTTAAAACGATTGCCATTTCGGGCTGCGTGAATTCATTCAGCGAAATTTCAGCATGAACGTCGCTCAGCCGGTCAATTCCAAAGGTAACAGTTTTTAAAGAATGCTTTGCATAATTTTTTAAACGCGGGTCATCGTAATTGACAAAACTTATCGCGCCCCGCGAATTGAGATTTTGAAAAAGTGCAGTTTCTTCGCGCTCCACGCCATCAAGGTCAATCAGCTTTTCTAGATGTTCCTTGCCGATGTTGGTAATTAATCCGTGTGTCGCGTCAAGGATATTAGAGAGGATTTCAATCTCACCCGGCTCATTGGTGCCGATTTCGATTACGGCGGCTGTATGAGTATCTGTGAGCTGTAGGAGCGTAAGCGGAACGCCGATTTGGTTGTTGTAATTTGCCTGGGTTTTTAAAACGTTGAATTTCTGAGAGAGAACGTGCGCGGTTATGTCTTTTGTGGAAGTTTTTCCGGCTGCTCCGGCAATCGCGACGACGGGAAATGTAAAACGCTTTCTATGAAAACTTCCGAGTAATCCTAATGATTTAAGGGAGTTTTCCACAATTATTTGTGGAAAACCATGAGGATTTGTGGATAAGTCTGCCGAAAACTCTTTAAAACCGTCCGTTTGTCCTAAAATTGCTACCGCTCCCCGCGAAATCGCATCGTTTATCTTTGAATGCCCGTCAAAATTTTCACCTTTAAGCGCGATGAAGAGATTTCCTTTTTGGAGAGTACGCGTATCGGTGGAAATTCCTGTGATTATTTCATTGCCTTTAAAACCTTCAAACTGCGCGGTTTTAAAAATATGCTGAAGTTCTTCAAATGTAAATTGTGCGGAATTTGTCATTATCTTGTAAAGCTTTTAAAAACTGATTTTTTTTGTAAATGTAATTGGCTGAAACCTGTAACGCAAATCTACATTTTCAAATTCATTAAAGTAAGAAGTTTTTAAAAGCAGATTTTAAAATTGTCATTCTGAAGCGGAGCGAAGAATCTCAAATACTTTGGACGCGATATTCAGTCTTTGAGATTGCCGCGTCGGAAGACCTCCTCGCAATGACTATGCGCGAGAATCTATTCATCCTGAAACTTTGCTTTCTTTTTAAAAACAGGTGCGTCTTCCGGCGATGTGCGTTCGGCAACGCGGAGTTTTGCGCTGCGGGCGCGTGGGTTTTCCTGGATTTCCTTTTCGCTTGGCAGAATTGGTTTTGGTGTGAGGATTTTTAAAAGCGGTTGCTTTTCAGCATTTTTAAAATCCTTTTCAGATTCTTCTTTAAAAACAGTTTTGACGATACGGTCTTCGAGCGAGTGGTACGACATCACGACGATGCGTCCGTGTGGTGCGAGCAGTGGGATGATTCCGCGAAGTGTGCCTTCGAGAATTTCCAGCTCGCGGTTGACTGCGATGCGGATGGCCTGGAATACGCGTGCGAGCGTTTTGGCGTGTGTGCTTTGCGGTGTCGTTTCCTCGACGATGAACCGCAGGTCTTGCGTGGTTTGAAGAGGTACAGCACGGCGCCTCTCAACGATTCGCCGTGCTATCGCTCGTGCGAAAGGTTCTTCGCCGTAGTTGCGAAGTATCCTTTCCAGTTCGTCCTCTTCCGCTGCGTTAATAATCTCTTCTGCCGACCGGCCATCTGTGCCAAAGCGCATATCTAAACGCGTGTTGACACGATAGCTGAATCCGCGGTGCTCTGTATCGAGCTGCCGCGAAGACACCCCCAAGTCGAGCAAAAGCCCATTCACCTTGCGCAGGTGAATTTCCTCTGTGCTGCATGCCTCGAAAAAATTGGCGTTGCGCAGGACTAACCTGCTCTCATCGCCTTTGGCAAGTTCATCGCTGAACCGTGCCGTGCAGTGCTGTATCGCTACAGGGTCTGCATCGAAGGAAATCAGACGCCCCCCGACGTCTAATCTCTTCAGGATTTCAGCAGTATGCCCTCCGCCCCCCAGCGTCCCATCGGCATACAACCCGTTGCGGTCAGTAATTAGCCAATCGCAACATTCATCGAGCATGACCGGAAGATGGTATTCATAGTCTTTTCGCTCGGACTGCGCAGCGCGTTCTCTATCGAGCCGCCTCCGCGTAGAATTTTTTCTTTTAGCCATAGTTTATTTTCCCATGACCTGCGCGGCAACTTCCTCATACGATTCAGTGTGCCCGCCAAGATATTTATCAAATTCCTCAGGATTCCAGAATTCGATGTGGTCAATCATTCCCACTATCGTTACCTTTCCGTCAATCCCTGCATATTCGAGATGTTTTTTCGGGAGCGTCACGCGCTGCTGACCGTCAACTTCCACCTCGTCACTCCACGCCAGAATCATTCGCAAAAAGAACCTGTCTTTTTCATCGTACTGATTCAGCTGGGAAAATTTTGCTTCGTACACTTTCCACTCATTCATCGGATAAGCCACGATACATTTATCCGTTCCGCGTGTCACGATGAATGTGTCGTTCGCATCAGGCGAAATGCTTTTACGCATTTTTGCAGGGACATTCACACGACCTTTATTGTCGATAGAATATGTTTCCTGGCCTTTAAAAAACGACATCGTAAATTTTCCTTTTTAAAAGTTTTTAAAGCTTCCGGCAGATTTAAGATGATTTTTAAAATCTTCCCCACTTTCACCCACACTTTCCAAAATCATCTATCCTTGCCCCACTTTCACCCACTTTCTTGTTACAAAACACGGGAAAAGCCGTTTTTTGGGCAATTTTTGGCCTCATTTGTCAAGAAAAACTTTTCAACAAAGGCAAAAACGGCGTTTTTTGCCAAATTTCGCCATTTTTAAAAATCCTATTGTAATTATTTCTTGTTGACAATAGCTTTTTTCTCAAAATCTTTTAAAAAATTATAATACTGAAAATATTTTCAGTATATTTGTGAATAGCGCTCGAAGCCGCATAAATGCTTGATTTGTGGTGAATTTCACCTACGTCGTCATTCTGAGTGAAACGCAGTGGAGCGAAGAATCTCTCTTCCTGCATTCAGGTGTTTTTGCAACGTCTCACGTTAATTAAGAGAGATTCTTCACTACGCTTCAGAATGACGATGTGGGAAATGGAAATAAAATCCCCTCCTCGGAGGGGTGCCCATCGGGCGGGGTGGGTTCGCGTAAGAAGGACTCGCGATAGCTAACGATTGCTGCCGTGAACCCACCCCGGCCTGCGGCCACCCCTCCGAGGAGGGGAATTATTTATTCAGTTTTAAAAAAGAATTTTTAAAAGAAAAAAATGGCAAATACTCCACAGACAGGTCTGACCAAACGCCAGGGAGACATCCTGTATTTTTTAAAAAAGAAAATACAGACCGATGGATTTCCTCCCACGATGCATGAAATTTGTGCTGAATTTGGATTATCATCTACAAATGGGGTGAGCGAAGTTTTAAAAGTTCTGGAGAAAAAAGGGTTTTTAAAACGCGTCGCCAAAGGTTCGTCACGCGGAATCCAACTGACCGAACCCGTCCAAAAAATCCAACAATCGGCTACCCAAAATTCCGCCCCGTCGTTTTTAAAAAACGTCACAATTATCGGAAGCGGGACAGCCGAAAATCCACTCAGCGTTTTCCTTTCCCCGGAAGGACAAATTGCAATTGATACGCGATTTTATAATTTCAGCGGGCAGTTATTCGCAGCAATTATTCCCGACGACTCCATGCGCGACGACGGACTTTTTAAAAACGACACAGCGATAGTCATCCAAAACACACAACCGGAAAGTGGGAAAACTGTCGCCGCACTCGTTCACGATGTCACCTATTTCCGCCGCTTTTTAAAAACAGCTTCCGGAATAGAATTACACGCTTCGGCAAAAGGTTTCCCGAAAATGAAGTTCGAGGAAGGCGACCCGTCCCTTGCGATTCTGGGCGAAGTTGTTGGAATTTTGCGGAAGTTTTAAATGCAGGAAAATTCGCACTTCGACAAGCTCAGTGTGAATTTTACAATGTTTTAAAACAATTTTAAAAAATGCGTGGAATTAAAAACAAATCTACTCACCCTGAGCGTAGTCGAAGGGCAAAACGAATCTTTCAAAAAATGCCGGAAAAATTCGCACTTCGACGGGCTCAGTGTGAATTTTTTAAAGAGTTTTAAAAGATTTTGAATCAGAAACAATTATGAACCCATTCCTCCAATACATTAACAACTTTACCACACTTTCCGCAGAAAGCCAGAACGCTCTTTCAGCAATTGTCGCACAGCTGGAATTGCCAAAAGGCGAAACTCTCATTCGCCAGGATGTCATTTGTGAGCACGCATATTTCATTGAAAAAGGGCTGGCTCGAACATATTATTACAAAGATGGACGCGCCGTGACGGACTGGCTTGGCGCGGAAGGCGACGTTGTTGTTTCCATTGTCAGCTTTCTCATGCGGCAGCCGGACCGGCGAAATGTGGAGCTGCTGGAAAATTCCATCGTCTGGAAAATCCCTTTTTATGAACTGGAAATTCTCTACGCAAAACATCACGACATCGAGCGGCTCGGGCGGCTTCTGATGAGCCACGGGCTTGTCATGCTCCAGCAGCGCTTCGATGATTTACACTTCGCCACCGCTTCAGAGCGTTATCAGAAACTTTTAAAAACCAAACCATCACTGCTTCAGCGTGTGCCGCTTGGCATGATTGCGTCATATCTTGGTATCACGCAGGAGACGTTGAGCCGGATTCGCGCGCAGGCGTAAAGTTTTTAAAAGCTTTTATAAAGTATTTTTTGACAATTATCAAAAGAATCCCACGCGGCGTTTCTCAATTTTGCTGTATTAGGTAATTCACTTTTTAAAAGGAATGTGCATGAATACAGCATTATGGATTTGCCAGGGAATTCTCACTATTGCATTCCTTTATTCGGGCGTTACAAAATCTACACAGAGCGAACGTAAGCTTGTAGAAATGGGACAAACGGGCGTGGAGGGTTTGCCGCAGGGAGTTATTCGTTTTGCGGGCATTTCCGAGTTATTTGGCGTTATGGGTTTGTGGCTGCCGTGGCTGAGTGGGATTATGCCGGTTTTAACGCCTGTTGCGGCGTTGTGCCTTGGAGCGATTATGATTCCGGCAGCGGTGATTCATACTAAGAGAAAGGAGACACCTGCTGTGATGGTAAATATCTTTCTGTTTATGCTGTGTGCGTTTGTTGCATACGGGCGATTTCGCGGAATGTAGTTTGTAAAAATTTTGTTTTAAAAAAGATTTTGGGCCGGAAGCTTTATAAAGTTACCGGCTTTTGTTTTTATAAGAATTAATCCGGTTATCAATACTTTTAAAAACCTTTCGTAATTTGGCTTTTTAAAAAACAGCAATACTTTTTTAAACTATATGAGGAGTTTTATGAAGAATTTTTTCTTTGCGGCGATTCTTGCCGTGGTGGCGTATGGTTGCGCGAGCACACCCGTAGGCAGAAACTGTACCGAACCAGATCCGCGCTATACAATTAGCGTGACGCAGAAGAATGTGCCGATTGGCAATATTGTTGTTCAGCTTTTTCCACAGGTTGCACCACAGCATGTTTGTAACTTTGATTCTTTAGTGAGTATTGGTTTTTATAATGGAACTGCTTTTCATCGTGTAATTCCTGGTTTTATGATTCAAGGGGGAGATCCGGCTTCTAAAACTGAACCAAGAGAAAAATGGGGATATGGTATGCCAGGGCAGAAAAAAATTCCGGCTGAATTTAATGACTCAACACATATCCGTGGACGTCTTTCGGCTGCAAGGTCAAATGATCCGAATAGCGCTTCCTCACAGTTTTTTATTACTGTTGACTATACTAAACAACTGGATGGAAGTTATACAGTTTTTGGTGAAGTAATAAGCGGGATGGAAGTAGTGGATCAGATCGTAAATTCGCCCCGCGACGCGAAAGACAATCCACTTGATAAAATTGAGATGAAGATCACAAAAAATAAGTAACGCTTTTTAAAAACAACTTTTAAAAGAATGAGCTTTTTAAAAAACATATTTTCTACAAAACCAAAGAGAACTTTTATGGCAGGCGAAAAACCACAATACACGATTTCCGTAACGCAGGGCGATGAGCATCTGGGCGATATTACGTTAGAACTTTTTCCTGATGTAGCGCCAAAACACGTGGCAAATTTTGATGAATTAGTTGCTTCCGGCGCGTATGACGGAACGGCGTTTCACCGGGTGATCCCGCGTTTTATGATCCAGGGCGGCGATCCAAATTCCAAAAATAAACCAAGGGAAATGTGGGGAATGGGCGACCGCTCGCAGAAAAATGTCCCGGCGGAATTTAATAAAACAGTACATAAGCGCGGTATTTTATCAGCAGCGCGTTCGCAAGACCCGAATAGCGCAAGCTCGCAGTTCTTCATTTGTATGGACGCTGCGCCGCACCTTGACGGGCAATATACGGCTTACGGCCAGGTAATTGACGGAATGGATGTAGCAGACAAGATCGTGAATGCAAAACGCGATCACCGCGATAATCCACTTGAAAAAATCGAAATGAAGATCACGAAAAAAGAAGCATAGTTTTTAAAAAGAATTCTTTTAAAAACCGTAATTTTGAGGCGCAATTTTTTGCGCCTTTTTTTTGTTATCACAGTCCTAAAGTTGTAAAAGAAATTTTTTAAAAGGATTTTAAAAGAAAAAGTATGAGCACATTTATAGAACGCGACAGCGAATGTATTATGCAGACGTATGGACGTTTGCCAATAATGGTGGAGCGCGCAGAGGGCTGCCGGATCTTTGACACAGAGGGGAATTCATATCTTGATTTTCTTGCTGGAATTGCTGTGAATGCTCTCGGGCATTCGCACCCAAAAGTGGTAGAAGCTGTCTGCGAGCAGGCGAAAAAATACATGCACGTTTCAAATTTCTTGTATCAAGAACCACAGATGAAGCTTGCTGAAATGCTTCAAAAGCGCGCGGGCTACGGCAAGGCATTTTTTACTAATTCCGGTGCAGAGTCAATGGAGAGCGCTTTAAAGCTCGCACGCAAGTGGGGAAATAAAAACGGCAAAACAGATATTTACGGTTTTTCCGGCGGATTTCATGGGCGGACGTATGGCGCACTTTCCGTGATGGACAGGCCAAAATATAAGGACGGAATGGGGCCGTTTTTGCCGAATTGCTACGTACTTCCGTTCAATGACAGCGAGGCATTACGCGCGGCGGTAGATGCTAGAACATGCGCTGTCGTGCTGGAATTTTTACAAGGCGAAGGCGGCGTGACATTAGCGAAAAAAGAATTTGTTGATACGATTGTTGAATTACAAAAGCAATTCGACTTTTTAATAATTGCTGATGAAATTCAGGCCGGCGTTGGGCGCACAGGCAAATTCTTCGGTTTTCAGCATTACGACGTTCAGCCGGAAATCATCACAATGGCAAAAGGTATGGGCGGTGGAATGCCTCTTGGCGCGATCCTCGTAAAATCGCCGCTCTGCTCCGTGTGGGAAAAGGGAATGCATGGCACGACATACGGCGGAAATGCCGTCGCCTGTGCCGCGGGAATTGCCGTGATGGAAGAGCTTGATAATGGCGTTCAGGAAAATGTTTTAAAAACCGGTGAATATTTAAAAGCAAAACTCTACGAAATCAAAGATGAATTTCCTGAGATTGTAAAGGAAGTTCGCGGGCGGGGATTACTGCTTGGTTTGCTGCTTTCGATGGAAGGACAGCCGCTGGTGAACATGATGCTAAAACACAAAATTATTACCAATGCTACAGCTATAAATGTTCTGCGCATCGTGCCGCCACTCATTGTTCACCAAAGTGATATTGATGAATATATGGCCGCGCTGCGGATCTGTTTGCAGGATATTTCCGTGAAGGCGGAAAGCGCCGAATTACCGGCGTAGGGATTTTTAAAAGAAGCGTCTTTAAAACAATAAGCCGGAATGCGTGGTGCATTTCGGCGTTTGCGCAAATTTGTTTTAAAGCTTTTTGGCTAATCGTCATTCTGAGAAGGTCTTCCGACGAAGAATCTCTCTTTGGGCTTTACAAGAAAGATTCCACGTCGCGGAAGACCGCTCCTCTGAATGACAATCCAAATGGTTTTAAAAACCAATTTACCTTTTTACTTTTACCTTTTTCCTTCCGAAACTACGGCTGAAGCCGCGTACAAACCCACTCACCACCAACCTTCTCAAACATCCTTCTCTCATGAAAGCGCGATGGCCGAAACTCCATTAGCTCTATGCGAACCGGCTGTATGGCAAATCCGCCCCAGTTTTCCGGTCGGGGAACGGGCGTGTCGGCGTAGAGCTTTTCGGCGTCGCGGATGCTTTGGCGGATGGCATCGGCGTCGTGGACGGGTTGGCCCTGGTGGCTCACGAGCGAAATTATCTGCGTGTCTTTTTCCCTGTCGGCGAAATAGCGGTCGGCGTCGGCGTCTGAAATCAGCGTGGCATCGCCCTGTATGCGCACCTGCCGTTCGGTTTCGGGCCACCAGAAGGTGAGCGCGGCGTGAGGGGTTTGCGCCAGCTCGCGGCCTTTGCGCGAGTCCACGGGGCCGGTGATGATAAAGGCATCGCCCGCCACTTCTTTTAAAGAAACGAAGCGCGCATTCGGGTAGCCGTCCAGCCCGATGGTGGAAAGGCAGCAGGCAGTCGGTATGGCGGACGTGGAGCGCGCGAGCTGCTCGCCGTACCACTCGCGGAATATCTCGATTGGGTCCATTCGCTTTTTCCTTTTTTAAAAATGATGATGGAGCTCTTGGGGCAATGCACAAATATACCACGCGGGAACGTGCCGAAGTGGAGCAGTTTTTTAAAAAGCAAAAAGCCGGAACGCGTGGTGCATTTCGGCTTTTACTGTCGTTGCTAATTTTTATTCTTCCAAACGTTTTAAATCATCACTGACTTTTAAGAATTCTTCTTCAACTCTTTCTACAATGTCTTTAATATGCGGCCAAGCTGCTCTTAGATTTTCTCGAATATCAATTTCATTTACATTTATAAATTCTTCAGTTTCAAATTTCCAAGAATATTTAAAATGAACAAGCCACTTCTTACCACTTGGTTTTTTATACCCAGGAACATCTTTTAAATTCTCCATAGCTTGGGATAATAGTTTTTGGATTCCCTCACTTCCCGGTGCGATAACAGTTTTAAAAACTGCTAGTTTTTTATTCCAAAAAAAATCAATCTCAAATAGGAAATTTTCTTTTAAGGGCCACCCTTGTCCCTGACGTGGAATAATATCATGTAAAGCAGATGTTAGGAATCTTGCATAACCTTTATGCTTAGAGCCGAGAATCCAGCCGGAATTATGAATTTCATCAACGAAATACGGATATAGCTCAAATGCAAGGTCAGTTTTATTCTCAAAGATAAAATCTAATAATTCTCTATGACTTTTATAGATTTTATCAGCCAAAACATTAAGCTCATCGTTCTTCATTATTTCCCTTTTCAAAACAGTCAGATAATCAAAAATATAATGGTAGATTCCTTGGTTAACAGATTTCCCATGAATTTGAATTAATCGCTCAATCTGTTCAATAATTTCCTCATATGAGTAGAGGGCATAGTAATTTTTCTCATCAATAGTAAGTGGTTCTTCACCTGTTGGAGTAAGGTAAACAAAAACCTTCTTATGGCTTTTAAAAGTATCTTCTACTACTTTTCTATATCGAAAAAGTTGATTTGAATGGTCTTTAATACCAAATTTATTTTCGATACAAATTACCAAATCATCAAAAATAATCAGTAAGTCAATATTTTTCCATTCTCTTCTTATTTCAACATTGTTAAAGTTGAAATTTTCAATACTTAGTTCATCTAAATCATCAGCCCTATCTGAAATTGCTACTCCACGTAAGAATTTCGTTAGAAATAATCTACCAAGTCCATGATTCTCATTTGGATTAAGCAACCAAGCTAAAAAGTTTGAGTGCCTAATTTCAGTTCGAGAGATATTTAGGATTTTAAAAATATTTGGAGCTTTGAGTTGCAATTCCATTCTATCAAAATCAATATCATCAAGCAGATTTCGATATTTCTCACGTATTTCCTGTTGGCTCTTCATACTGTATTTTGAAAATGAAAACTCCTGTTTTTTAAAAAACTATTCCCACTCAATCGTAGCGGGCGGCTTGCTGGAAATATCGTAGGTCACGCGATTGATGCCACGCACTTCGTTGATAATGCGGTTGGACATGCGGGCAAGCACGTCGTACGGCATGTGGTACCAGTCGGCGGTCATGCCGTCGGTGCTGGTGACGGCACGCAGCGCGCAGACGTGTTCGTACGTGCGCTCGTCGCCCATCACGCCCACGGTCTGCACGGGGAGCAGCACGGCAAATGCCTGCCAGATTTCGTTGTAGAGGCCGTTGGTGCGGATTTCGTCGAGGTAGATGTCGTCGGCGCGGCGCAGAACGTCGAGGCGCTCCGGCGTGATTTCGCCCAGCACGCGTATCGCCAGCCCCGGGCCCGGAAACGGATGGCGCTCCACAAACCAGTCCGGCACGCCAAGCGCACGCCCCACGGCGCGAACCTCGTCTTTAAAAAGTTCGCGGAAGGGCTCCACGAGCTTCAGGTTCATTTTCTCGGGCAGCCCGCCAACGTTGTGATGCGTTTTGATAGTAGCCGACGGGCCTTTGATAGAAACGGACTCGATGACGTCGGGATAGAGCGTGCCCTGCGCGAGGAATTTCGCGTCGTTGAAGCGTTTGGCCTCGATGTCGAATAAATCAATGAAGGCGTTGCCGATGATTTTGCGCTTTTTTTCCGGGTCGGTCACGCCCGCCAGGCGGCTTAAAAACATCTCCGAACCGTCCACCACATCCACCGGAATATCGTATGCTTCTTTAAAAAGCTTTTCGATTTGCGCGCTTTCGCCGGTGCGCATGAGGCCGGAATCAATGTGAATGCAGTGAAGCTGTGAGCCAATCGCCTTGTGCAGCAATATCGCCGCAACGGTCGAATCCACGCCGCCGGAAAGCGCACAAATTACGCCGCCGTCGCCAACTTTCTCGCGGATGTCACGGATTGCCGTTTCGATAAAAGATTCCGTTGTCCAGTCGCCTTTGCAGCCGCAGATTTCAAAAAGGAAATTCTTTAAAATCTCCTTGCCCTCGGACGAATGATGCACTTCGGGGTGAAACTGCACGCCATACATATTTTTTGCTGTATTGCCGATGGCGCAGATAGGCGCGTTGTCCGTGTAGGCGATTACTTCAAAGCCCTCGGGTAGCTTCGTAAGCGAGTCGCCGTGGCTCATCCAGACCTGCGATTCTTCCGAAATGTTTTTAAAAAGGTCATGTTCGGTCGTTACTTTTAAATGCGCGCGGCCAAACTCACGTTTAGCAGATTTGCTCACTTCACCGCCGTGATGATGCGCGATGAGTTGTAAACCGTAGCAGATGCCCAAAAGCGGAACATCCTGTTTAAAAACATCAGCAGCCGGCTGCGGTGCGCTCTCAGCATACACGCTCGACGGCCCGCCGGAAAGGATAATGCCTTTCGGCGCGAGCTCACGGAGCTTTTCAGCGGTGATATTATACGGAAAAATCTCGGCATACACGCCCAGCTCGCGAACCTTGCGCGCGATAAGCTGCGTATATTGCGAACCAAAATCGAGGATAATAATACGTTCGGAGTGTGTCATTTTTTAAACGCTTTTTTATATGATAATTTGTGATTTCCGGGAGGAAGTTTAAAAGGAGAAAGGCAAAATTACGAAATTTTTTGTAAAGAATCTTTTGGCGCGGGATCCCTCTGCCCGTTGGGCATCTCCCTTAGAAAAGGGAGACATTCTTCTGGTGTGGTTTTTAAAAGTGCGATAGAAGATGTTCCCCCTTTTCTAAGGGGGATACGGCGTAGCCGAGGGGGATCAATCGGCAGAAGGTCGCGCAAGTTTGACGCGCTCATCCCTCTGCCTGCGGCATCTCCCTTCAAAGGGAGACTTTTTTTTGAAGATTTCCCCCTTTGAAGGGGGATAAAGGGGGATGACACATCTGCTAGACACATTAACTTTTAAAATTATCCTATTCAATCTTCACCGATTCCTCCAATTCACCAAACGGAATTATATCTTTTATCTTCTCACTATTAATCGGCCACGACTTTACAATCGTCTTTACAACCAGCTCAAGCTCTCTAATGGCATTATACAATCCCTTCTGCCTGCTGCTCGCTTTTGTAATCGAACCTTCTTTATTTATCCACGTCAACTCATCTTCAAAAAGCAGTTTCTCCGACGGAAAATAGAAAATGGAAAAGTCATTCGTATGGTCAGATTTTCCGCCGATAACATACATTTTCAATTCAAATTCACCGTCGGAAATAGTCAGGCTGTCTTTAAAAACCTGCGCTTTGATTTCTTTCGGCTGAAGCTGCAAGCTATCCGGCTGAATGGTATGCGGCGCTTCAGCAATATGGCGAATGTAATCTCTATTCTGCGGCTGGCACAGAATCGTTGCGCCTTTATACACAAATGTGCGCACGCCGCCTGTGTACCAATTGTGAAAATGCCCGAAGGCAAAATATCTAACGGGTTTTTGGGGCGCAATTTTCCGCGCTTCTTTTAAAATTAATTCGCCGTTTTCACTTGTCAAAGCAGCATTTGCGACGAGCAGAAAATCTTTAAATTCAACGATCATAGAACGCGCGCCAATATGATTGAGATTGACAAAATGAATATTCTTGCTGAATTTCTGTGTACTAATTTCCGGTGAAATTTCCGCCTTATCTTCTTTCCATGTAAATGCTTCGGGTTTCTTTAAAACTGGCTGGACTTCATTCACAATCTGCACCGCAGAAACCACAACCGTATCTTTTAAACGACCGTCCAGTTTCTCTATAAAGACCATTTTCGGAAAGTACACCTCACCAATATTTGAATAATTTTCATACGCCAGCGTTGTCAGAACATCACCATAAAAACCGTAAAAATCCTTGTTATTTAAAAGCGTTATTTTTTCGAGAAGATTATCAAGCGTGCGAATAAATATACTGACATTAGTTTTATTGATGACGAGCGAATAGATTGTAGTACCGTCACGTTTTTCCATTTTTGCTTGCGAGTGATTTTTATAAAAATAATGAATGAGCATGACGGGAGAGTAGTGTGCAGTTTCAAAAAGATAATCCAGGTGGTCGCTTTTTGTCACATCGGTTAATGAAGTTTGCCTGTAAGCAAGTTGTAATAAAGTCGCCGAGTCGTAGTGAACTTTTGAAAAATAGATGTTTTTGCCAGAGAGCATTGAGTCGCTTTTTAAAAAGCTTTCAGCATTAAGACTGACGGTTCCGGCAGAACGCGACGTGATTTTCTGCCACGGCTCAAAACTATGATACAAAAAGCTGTTTGATCCCTGAAAGGAAATCTCCAGATAATTATTTCCCAAAGGCTGCACCTGTTTTTTCCAACATGAAAATAATGCATCTTGAGCGAGAGACTGAGTTGTAATTATCAGTAAAAATAAAAATCCTATAAATAGAAATTGGAGTTGTTTCATCTTAAAAATTATCAGTTTTAAAAGTGGTGATAATACGGTAAGTGTGACTTCTTTTAAAAAGGTTGCACCGGTTTAAAAGATACTGTGAAAAAAGCTGTTGAAAAGTTTTTTAAAAACACCTGAAACCAAATCACCTTTTCCGGTTTACTGCTTATAATTACTCATGTTTTAAAAATTTGTTTTTACAAATTCCAATGAAAAAGCTTCAATTAGTATTCCTTTTGCTCGTAAGCGTACTGCTTTTAGATTCGTGCGCTACAAAACTTCCCATTCCCATAAACGGTAAAACAGCGCTCTACCGCTATCGCACAGCGGAAGCTGCGCTTTCTACAGATGTAAATGTAACATCGCAAAGCGGAAATCCTGTTATCAGTATTGCCGAATCAATCGGGTCGGGCATCGCGGGCTGGAAAGTAGCAGAAAAACTACAGAATGCTGTAAATGAAGATACGCTTGCGTCGGTTGTTTCCGAAGGGTTGGAGTCCACTTCGCAGATGTATTGCTCAGTGAAATTCGTAGAATCGCTTGATGATAATCCCGATCTGATCTTTGAAACGGAAGTGCTGGAATATTCACTAATGTCGAATGAAGCAGGTGCAGGGCTAATGGTTCGCGCACGAACACGGCTGATAGAACGCTCTACGTCGCGTGAATTGTGGGACAGCGAGGAATCACGTTTTATATCATTCAGCGAAACGGGTTACAGCTTTTCACCAATTGGCAGCACCGTTAGCAGCCTTTTAAATTTACAGGAACTTCTGGCAATGCCTGATGAAAAGTTAGCCGACCTGATGTACACGGCGGCATTTCACGCGGGTGAATATTTTGGTGAGGAATTGCGCGAAGCAAATACACAGGAGTAATAGCTTTTAAAAACAAAAAAGCGCTGAACCTTTTAAAAGATTCAGCGCTTTAAAAACTTTTTAAAACTACTTTTTATCTAACTCTGCAAACGGATCGTACGGATCGTCAAAGCTGGAAAAGTAATAATATGTGCGCCCGTTTTTGTCAATCTCAATTGTTGCTAAATGTTTATCTACGCACGATACCATCATTTTGTCAATTTCGCTGAGTGACAGCTCGCTTTCGACGGCGAGAATTTCAGGGTAAACTTTTCCTTTTTTAGCGTGTGCGTGTTTTAAAATGATCTTTTCGGCAGTTGTTGTATTGATGCCATCTGGTACGATCGTGTCCATCGCGCGGGAGGAAAATTCCTGAATAAGAAAATCGCGCTTGAGCTTGAGATCTTTTAAACCGTAAAACATTGCACCGCTCGCAATAGCAAATCCGGCAGTAACAAAAAATTCAGCGCCGCTCATAAGCAAAATAAAGGCAACTGCTGCAAAAATAAAAGACATTTTTTGCTGCTTTTGTACTTTTCGCTCGATCTTCTCCAGGCGTTTTAAAGCATCGCGCCGCTCAATATCATGGCGTTTGTACTTTTCAACAAAAGAACTATTCTTATATGATTTTTTTTCTTCAATTACAGCATTGACGCCTGCCATGACACCGACAACAGTTTTAGCGACAACTTTGCCGACCAGCGCGCCTGTGGTGCCGGCATCAAATTCATCAATGTTTTTAAAACGTTTCATAGTAAATATTTAGAGTCGTTGGCGAATTTGCTTGAGTTTTAAAACGAATATCTGTTCTTTTCATTACAACGTAAAATTTAACATTCTGTTACAGAAAGTTTTTAAAAGAACTGATTGTTTGTATATTGTGTTTTTAAAAGTACAACTATTTTATCACAAGTTTTTTTTAAAGAAATTATGAAAATGCAATTCTTAAAAATATGTGCGCTTTTGTGCGTAATTCCTGCATTCATGTCATGTAGCGATGACGAACCCGCAGCTCCTGTTCCGAACAAGCCGAATATCATGTTTTTCCATGCTTCGGCTGGGACACCGGGCGTAGATTTTCTCATAGATAATACCGATACGGTTCGTAATCTCACTTACACGCAAAGCTCCGGGTATCGTGCGATAAATCAGGGAAGCCGCAAACTACAGGTGAATCTGACCGGAACATCATTTAAGTCCGTAGATACAACTGCAAATTTTTCCAATGAGAAATATTATTCGTTTTTTATAGCTGATACGGTAACTAATATTTCGCCGCTGCTCTTGCAGGATAGCCTGCCGACGGCGTCGAGCGGCAAGACATTTTTCCGTGTGGTAAATCTGGCGCACCGACAGAGCGCAATTGATATAGCTGACGCAAATGGCGGAATCCCGTATGAAAAATTACGGAATATCGGTTTTAAAAAAGCCAGCGCATTTATTGAGCTCAATCCGGCTACGCTGAATTTCCAGATCACATCGGTCGGCTCGCCTACAAAGTTGTATGATCTAAAGCCAACGCTTGCAGCCAACAAAGTCTATACAATTGTCATTACCGGTGCAGGTGCAAACGGATACGAACTGATAACCAATAAATAGTTTTTAAAAGCTCTTAAAAGAATTTTCCAAACCTCGTATATTTTTAAAAATATGCGGGGTTTTGCTTTTTAAAAAGCTCAGTAAGAATTTATCATTTTGCGGTTTTGCCGTTGAATTTTAAAATGATAATTTTAAAAAGATTATTGATGTTTTAAAACCTTTTTAAAAATGGAAATCCCATGAAAAATCTCACCATTTTCCTCCTGTTTTTTCTTTTAAAAACTGCCGCATTTTCGCAGGAATTCGACAAGCTGATCGAAGAGGGCGACGTTTTTTACAATGATAAAAACTACGAAAAAGCAGCGGAGATATTTACAAAAGCGATCGCTGCTGCGCCCCAAAATTCCAAGGGCTACTGGTATCGCGGCGATGCGTATATGGAAAACCGGAATTACACGAAAGCGATTGCAGACTATACCAAAGCAATTGAAATTGAACCGGGTTTCTGGAGCTTTTATAAAAAGCGCGGAGATTGCTATTATGCGCTGGAGCAGTACAAACCCGCCGCAAAAGATTTTGGGAAAGCGCTGGAGCTGAAGCCCACGGAATCAATTCTCTGGCTCTATCGCGGCGACGCATATTTGAATCTGAAGCAGAACGATCTGGCATGTGCAGATTATGCGAAGGCATTTGAGCTTGGCGACGTTTCCGCCAAAACACAGGCAAAAAGCATCAACTGCGATTGGGCGAAAGCAGCCGACGTGCCATGCGTACAAGGCGAACAAAGTATCCGCAAAGTAGAGATTGATCCATTTACCGGCGCCGTTTTTATTTCAAAAGGACTGAGCTACGACAAATTTGAATTCAAACCGGAAGATGAAGTAGGCTATATCACCGGGCCGCGCATCGGTAAGGACCAATCCTTTGATGTGAAAATCCTCGAGCCGCAGGGTTTTTGTGCGGATGGCGACGGCAATGTTTTCGTGGGGATCGGCTTAATTCTGTACGATGAAAACCAAACCGAACTTGCGAATATTGCCGATATTTATGCTGAAAAAAACGAAGGTCTTCCCGCCGAGTTTTTAAAATCCCTGACCGCTACATTGAGTTTTACACAACTGGAAACCGGGAAAAATTACCTTGTCAAAGTCCGGTTTTTTGACAAGCGCGGCACCGGTGAACTCTTCGTGGAAATGCCGTTTATAAGCGCTTTAAAAACTGATATGTTCAATAACACTTCTACAACGGTAAACACGCTCGGCGAAGGGATAAAAAGCGCTGCTGTTGGCGCGCAGATCAAAGATCTTTCTTTTAAAAATACCACTACAAAAGCTGCGATCACCAATCTTGATCTAAAAGGAAATCAACGATATTCCATTAATCTGCAAGGCGTAAAAAGTATTAGCAGCAATGCGCAATATTTGCTGCGGATTGTCAACGAAATTGGCGAGACCATTCACACTGAAACCGGAAAAGCAGTTTTAAAAGGCGGCAATCTTGATGTGAATATCCCGGCAGGAAAGCTTTTACAAGGGAATTATACGATCTGGGTAAAACTTTTCGACGCAACACAAAATAACCTTGGCGTTGCAATTCCGGTGTATGTTCAATAGTTTTTAAAATCTTTAATAAAATACTAAACCCGTA
>JAZKFS010000117.1:0-5468 GCA_040386315.1 Bacteroidota bacterium | reverse complement strand
CGACCATTCATGATGTAAGCAAGAAAATTGCAGGGATCGCAACTGACAAACCAAGCCCGAAATATTTGCTTGCACTTGCTGTTACAATGGCACTTGCAGGACTTGGTGTAGCGTGTTTGGGTTATACGGTTGTAACAGGTATCGGTGTCTGGGGTCTTAATAATCCTGTCGGTTGGGGTTGGGATATTACGAACTTCGTATTCTGGGTTGGTATTGGCCACGCAGGAACGCTGATCTCGGCGATTCTTTTCCTTTTCCGTCAAAAATGGCGTACGGCTATCAACCGGGCGGCGGAGGCGATGACGATCTTCGCGGTCATTTGCGCGCTGATATTTCCGCTCTTTCATACGGGGCGTCCGTGGGTGGCGTTTTACTGGCTGCTTCCGTATCCGAATCAGATGCAGATGTGGGTGAATTTCAGGTCGCCGCTTCTTTGGGACGTTTTCGCTGTCAGTACATATTTTACGGTTTCATTGCTCTTCTGGTACACCGGCCTTGTTCCCGATTTCGCTACCATGCGGAATTACGCCAAAGGAAAAGTTTCAAAAGCTGTCTATACATTCTTTAGTTTGGGTTGGACCGGCTCGATGCGCAACTGGCATCACTACGAAATGGCATATATGATCCTTGCCGGACTTTCAACGCCACTCGTACTTTCGGTTCACACGATCGTATCTTTTGACTTTGCGGTTTCGGTCATGCCGGGCTGGCACACGACAATTTTCCCTCCATACTTCGTTGCGGGAGCTATTTTCTCCGGTTTCGCGATGGTGGTGACGCTTCTTGTTGTAGCCCGTGAAGTTCTGGATTTAAAAGATTACATTACGCTGAAGCATTTGGATAATATGAACCGTGTAATTCTTGCTACGAGTTTGATGGTTGGATATGCGTATGCAATGGAATTTTTCATTGCATGGTATAGCGGTAATCAATATGAGCGATTCGTATTTATCAACCGCGCAACAGGCGATTACGCATGGTCATATTGGGCAATGATGAGCTGTAATGTTATTACGCCGCAGCTTTTCTGGTTTAAAAAGATCCGCCGTTCAATTCCAATTATGTTCATCATGTCAATATTTATTAATATTGGGATGTGGTTCGAGCGATTTACGATTATTTCCACATCGCTTCACCATGATTATCTGCCATCAAGCTGGGATTATTACACGCCAACATGGGTAGAGATCGGGTTATTTATCGGGACATTCGGAATCTTTTTAACGCTCTTCCTGCTGTTTTCAAAGTTTCTTCCGATCATTGCTATTGCTGAGATCAAAGGTGTTATGCCCGGTTCGCAACCTGCACATCATCATGATGAAATTGCGCATACAAGCGAGATCGGCCAGCAACAACCGGCGCATTAATTGTTTTTAAAAAAGTACGAACTTTTAAAAAAGCTTTTAAAAACTCTGAATTGAATTTGTCTTTTAAAAAATATTCTTCTTTCAATGGAAACAATACAGACAGTTGAAACGCCGGTAGCGGTTCTGGGAAATTTTACCGATGTAAATAAACTTGTACACGCGGCTGAAAAAGTGCGTGATGCCGGGTATCGTGATTTCGATATTTACACGCCGTATCCTGTTCACGGATTAGACAAAGCGATGGGCGTAAAAAGAACAATATTGCCGTACATTTCATTTGCTGCAGCACTCTTTGGTTTAGCAAATGGTGCGGGACTTATTTTCTGGACAGGTGCAATTGACTATCCGCTGAATATTGGTGGTAAGCCGTTTTTCGCGTGGGAATTTTCTGTACCGGTTGTATTTGAATTGACCGTTCTTTGCTGCGCAATTGCTACCGTTGTCGGAATGTTCGCACTTTGCAAATTACCTCGCTGGCATAATTCACTCGATAATGACGCAGGTTTCCGCCGTGCAACTGATGATACTTTTGTCGTAGCAATCCAGTCAACGGATAAGCGCTTTTCAGCAGAACAGACTAAAAGCTTTTTAAACGGATTAGGCGCTGATGATGTGCGCCTTGTTCAGGCATAATTGTAAAAACATCTTTTAAAAATTACTTTTAAAAGAACGTTTTAAAAACTTTTAAAAGATTATTTTTCCGGCTTTCTCAACGATATCACAATGAAAAAAATACGGCGATTTCCTTTTTTTAAAATGCTTTTTGGTGTCATGTTCCTGCTTTTTGCCGTGTGGGTATTGAGCGGAAAGAAAACGTGGTTTTCGGACGAGCCGCCACTTCAATTCCTTTCTGACATGGATGATCAGGAAAAGATCAAACCGCAGGTGGGAACGAGCTATTTCTCGAACCGGGCGGGCGACCGTGAGCCGCTGGCAAATACTGTCGCGAGAAATAACGCGCACTACACTACTTCAGATGACTTTACTTCGCCGTACAGAATTGGTAAAACTGACCTAGCTTCGGCTGAAGCTCAAAATGTCAATACAAATGTGCCGCGCAATGAAATGGTTGTTCTTCGTGGACAAAATCGCTTTAATGTGATGTGTTCTCCATGTCACGGACGCAGCGGTGAAGGCGACGGGCCGGTGGCACAGAAAGGATTCCCAAAGCCGCCAAGCCTTTTTGCCGGAGCGAAAGGATATTCCGATGCACGGATTTTTCATGTTATCAGCGCCGGACAGAATATCATGCCTTCGTATGCTGATAAGCTTTCCATTGAAGATCGTTGGGCGGTTGTATATTATATTCGCCAGATGCAGGGACAGATCACACTTGACGGAAAAGTCCCGGCTTCAAACAGAAATGCAAATATCGCTCCGCAGCCGCAAACGCTTCCGGCAACAGATACAGCAGCGACACAGCCGATAAGCCAGGCACGCTAAGAATGAGAATTTTTATTCAAACAAGAATAATATAAAAAAAATGAACGATTTAGTTTTAAAAGATTCACCGTTTGTTGCAAAACTGCAAAAATTTGCTCTCGGCGCTCTTGCGATTGGCGGAATTGGAACAATCCTGTCACTTTTAATTGGTGATCCTGATCCAATTAAAAGATTCATGGCCAATTACATTATTGCCTTCATGTACTTCGGTGGAATCGCCGTCACAGCGGTTTTCTTTTCTGCATTGCAATATCTTGTTCGCGCCGGATGGAGTGCTTCTGTTCGCCGGATTCCGGAAATGTTTGCGGGATTTGTACCTGTTCTTGTTATTTTAATATTACCGATCATTGCAGCCGGATTTGGATTTAGCCATATTTATCACTGGGTTCATCCAGAAGGTGATGCGCTTTTAAAACTAAAAGAGCCGTATCTCAACACGATATTTTTTGTTTTGCGCCTTGCTTTTTATGTTGCAAGCTGGTTTTTGATGTATCGCTATATCGTTGGTAATTCTTTTAAACAAGACGCCATGCCGAACGATTACACTCCAACTATCCGGAACCGCGTTCGCGCAGCTCCTTTCATTTTCCTTTACGCGCTTACGTTCAGCTTTGCTGCCTTTGATATTCTTATGTCACTGGAGCCGCACTGGTTTTCAACGATCTTCGGTGTGCATATTTTTGCGGGAAGCTGGGTAGCTACATTAGCCCTTATTACAATTTTCACTATCTATCTCATGCGCGGCGGTTATCTTAAAAACTTTGTAACTGTCGAGCATTTGCATGATTTAGGAAAATTAATGTTTGCGTTTAATATCTTCTGGACGTACATTACCTTCTCGCAGTACTTCCTGATCTGGTACGCGAATATCCCTGAAGAAACCGTGTATTATATCCATAGAAATGAGCACGGCTGGCAGTACCTGGCGTACGCGCTCGTAGCAATACACTTTGTTATTCCGTTCTTCCTGCTTATTCGCCAGGATGCTAAACGCAAGCAATTGACGCTTTTGATCGGTTCATTTATATTCCTCTTTGCACATTATCTTGACTTAGCGTTCATCGTTCTTCCGGTGATCGGAAAGGGTGGATTCTTCTTCGGATGGCAGGAGATCGTGGTATTTGTCGCAATGATGGGATTATTTTTCTTTATCGTAGCACGTCAATTCGCCACAAGAAATATCATCGCTATCAACGATCCGTATATTCCTGAGTCAATTGAATTAGTGTCTTAATAGAAAGAATTCTTTAAAAAAGTAAAAAGGCAGAGCATATCATGTTCTGCCTTTTTTAGTTTTAAAACCACCTGAGAGGAGAGAAGTGCTGCTGATAATTGCATTTTGCGTGTATTGCCTGAATATGCTTATCGGCATCGCCGCAGCTATGGGATTATTTCATTTTAAAAAGCTGCATCATATCGTTTTTTTTATGAGTATTTTTACTGCCGTTATTGCATTAATAAAATATTCAAAAATTGAAGCAATAGGAATAATAATCACATTAATAGCTTTACCACTTTTAAAACCTCGTTCAATATATCATTCTATCGCCGCCATTATCGGTTTTCTTTCGTATATATGGTGGATAGTTTCAGCTTTTAAAATCTTTTAAAGAACTATGGAATTCATGGACGCGGTGAGAAACCGCAAAACAACGAACGGCGAGTTTTTAAAAACACCTGTTTCGATAGAACATCAGCATTTACTTATCGAAGCGGGCAGCCGTGCGCCGAGTCATTTTAATTCCCAGCCGTGGCAATTTATCCTGATTGATGATGAAAAAATCCGTTTAAAAATCGCTGAATGCTCGGGTAATTCCATGACACGGCTGATGGAAGAAGGGAAGTTCTTCCAGCGCTACAAAAAATATTTCCGTTTTTCAAAAGAAGAAATGTCCCAAAAGCGCGATGGAATTCACATTGACCAGTTGCCGCTTCCGCTCAGACCGTTTAAAGAAAAAATATTTGGTAAAACAGCGATGTCACTGATGAATTCGCTCGGCGTTCCGAAAATTTTAGGACAGGATAATGTAAAGCTCGTCGCCGACAGCCCACTTATTCTCGCCGCGCTTTTAAACAAGGAAGAGTACAAGCCGAATGAACTTACGGGCTTTTACTGCGTGTTGTCTCTTGGCATGGCGATCGAAAATATCTGGCTGACGTGCGGCACGGTTAATTTGGGGATCCAGTTTATTTCCACGCCGATGGAAATTCCGGAAGCGTGGCAGTCGCTTAAAGATTTACTTGAGGTGCCGGAGCATCTTGAGCTGATGGCGCTTTACCGGATCGGATATCTGCCCGAAGAACTCAAACGTCCGCGCATCGACTGGAAAAGCAATGAACGCAAGCGCCTGTCGCAGTTTGTTTTCCGCAACACCTGCACACAACCAGAAGCTGATACAGATTAATATGCTTTTAAAAATCTTTTTAAAACGCGATCTCGTATCTTTTTAAAAAGAACTTTTAAAAGAATGAATCCCATATATACCGAAATTCTCGCCGTTGAAACCGCCGTTCCGGAATTCGCCGTGCCACAAAGCAAGGTTCGCGATTTTGCCGAATCTCTTTTCCGCGAAACCTTTAAAGGCGATCTCGACAGATTGCTTCCGCTGTTTGAAAATACCGCTATCGAAAAACGCCATTTTGTGCAACCGCTTGAAT
>JAZKFS010000116.1:22045-34786 GCA_040386315.1 Bacteroidota bacterium | reverse complement strand
CGCCAGATGACATTTACGTGTCGCCGTCGCAAATTAAAAAATTCGGGCTTCGCACCGGTGATACCGTTCGCGGGCAAGTGCGTCCACCGAAGGAAGGCGAGCGTTTCTTTGCGCTTTTAAAAGTCGAGCAGGTGAATTTCATTTCGCCTGAGATGATGCGCGACCGCACGATATTTGACAACCTCACGCCGCTGTATCCCGACGAACGCTTACGGCTTGAAACCGTTCCGAATGAATATGCGATGCGCATCGTGGATATGATGTCGCCAATCGGCAAAGGACAGCGCGGTCTGATCGTTTCGCCGCCAAAATCCGGTAAAACCGTGCTTTTACAGAAAATGGCAAATAGTATTGCGCGCAATCATCCTGAAGTAAAGCTTATCGTTTTGCTAATTGACGAACGCCCCGAGGAAGTGACCGACATGCAGCGTTCTGTTCGTGCAGAAGTGATTGCCTCAACATTTGATGAGCCGCCGGAAAGACACGTTCAGGTTGCTGATATGGTAATTGAAAAAGCAAAACGCCTTGTGGAAGCAAAGCAGGATGTTGTTATTCTGCTTGATTCCATCACACGTCTTGCCCGCGCTCACAATACGGTCGTACCGCACTCAGGAAAAATCCTTTCCGGTGGTGTGGATGCCAATGCACTTCACAAGCCAAAACGCTTTTTCGGCGCAGCGCGAAATGTAGAGGAAGGCGGCTCGCTGACAATTATCGCAACAGCGTTGATTGACACAGGAAGCCGTATGGACGAGGTTATTTTCGAGGAATTCAAAGGAACGGGTAATATGGAGCTTGTGCTCGACCGTCGCCTTTCCGAACGCCGCGTCTATCCTGCAATTGATGTCAATAAATCCGGTACACGCCGCGAAGAAATGCTCCAGACTTCCGAAGAGCTTAATCGCCTGTGGGTACTCCGCAAAGTATTGAGCGAGCTTTCCACGACGGAAGCGATGGACCTGATCCTCGACCGTTTGAAAAACTCAAAAAGCAATAAAGAATTTTTGCAGTCATTAAACAGCTAAATTTCTTTTAAAAGAAGTTTTTAAAAGCCGGAGTAATTTTTACTTCGGCTTTTTGTTTTAAAAGGCGCATTCCTGTGTATTTTTGAAAAGAATAGTTTTAAAAAGTTTTTAAAAAAAGAATGTCCTCAAGCGTAGAATTATCCAAACATGAAACCCGCGCGATCAATATTTCGCTCGTTGTCGGGATTTTTATGCTTGGTGCCAAATGGGCGGCATTTGTACTGACAGATTCCGCTGCGATCTTTTCCGATGCCGCTGAGTCAGTCGTGCATATTGTTGCTGTGGCGTTTGCTGCTTACAGCCTGCGCGTTACGTACCGCCCGCCGGACGACGACCATCATTTTGGGCATGATAAGATCACGTATTTTTCCGCCGGTGTGGAAGGCGCGCTTATCATCATTGCTTCGGGCGTAATTTTCTACACAGCTATAGAAAACCTCATTTTTGGCCACGCGCTAGAGCAGGTAACAATCGGCGCGGGAATTACACTTGGCGCGGGCTTGATAAACGGTTTGCTCGGCTGGTATCTTGTAAAAACCGGGAAAGAAAACAAATCGCTCATTCTCATTGCAAACGGAAAAAATTCACTGACGGACACATGGACAAGCCTTGGAGCTGTTATAGGACTGGTGCTCGCGCGGCTGACGGGCTGGGTAGAGCTTGATGCGATCGCCGCAATTATCTTCGGCGGAAATATCATCCGCGAAGGCAGCTCGCTTTTAAAAACTTCCATCAATGGCCTCATGGACAGAAGCAATCCTGAACTGCTTTTAAAAGCAAGCGAGCTTTTAAAAGAATTTTGTTTTAAAAATGATATTTCGTTTCACCGCTTGCGGTTGCGTGAATCAGGACAGAAAATTTTTGTGGACTTCCACATGCAATTCCCCGATGGCACACCGATTGAAAAAGCACACGCTCTTGCAACCGAAGCCGAGCGCAAAATTGGAACTGCAATGCCGCTCCATACAGATGTTTTCACGCACCTGGAAAGTATGGATGTGGAAGAGGACCATATTTAGCAATAATCTCTTAAAAAGAACTTCTTTTAAAAATCAAAAAGGCGAAGAATTTAACTTCTTCGCCTTTTTTTGTAACGTAAACTGAACTGCTGTGTTATTTTCCGCGATACCTGAGCATAATCAGGGCATGTTTTTATCCATCTTCTGAGGGAGATTCTATGGGTTTTAAAAAGTTTTTCGCATTAACTTTTTTTGTGGGAGCGCTTACTGGTACATCAGCATTAGCACAGCTTCCGGCAGGTTCATTTGGAATTGGAGCAGATCTTTCGCGCACATTTTCCACGGCAAATATTCTGTATGCAGCAACTCCAGCGCTACAGTTTCAGGTCGGCGTTGGATATGATTACCGGATGTGGGATTACGAATATTCTAACGGAAATACGAGCACAACAAATTCCCAAAACAATTCATTGATTATGGCCAGTTTCGGTGGAAAGTATTTTTTAAAAAGTACAGGAATGCTGCCTTTTATCGGCGTATCAGCATTTTATAATATTCAGCCGGAAAGTAAGTCCACACAGTCTGACGCACAAACACAAATCAGGGATGGCAACGGGTTTGGCGCAAGTTTTCTCTTGGGTGCTCAATACTTTATCGCACCGCCAATCGCTCTTCATGCACAGTTTGGAATTGGGTTTTCAAAAGACGAAAACACGATGACGACATCCAGCACAAATTCGGTAACCGGGGTAACAACCACTAACGCTCAAACAAATACAAATACATCTTTAAATTTCGGCAATACATCGCTTGGTATTTCATTCTTTTTTTAAACCTTCCTTTTAAAAGGCGAAGAAGTAACATTCTTCGCCTTTTTAAGTTTAATACTCATATTCTACTTTATCTTCTTCGCCTCCGTTTCCCGCCCGCCCTGTTTTAAAACTGCTTTCGTAACCTTGCCTGCATCATCTTTTAAAAACCGAAGTTGAGCATCGTTCACTTTTAAAAAGAATTTGTTTTCCGCTTCGGCGAATATTTCCACTTTCTCCTGACCTGTCGCCTGTAGGAAAAGTCTGTCCTGCTCTTTGGTAATAACAAACGTGAATTGAGGTGTAATTTCATATTCACCAACATACGTTGCCAGAATAGCTTCAGCTACTTTTATCTCAGTTTGCGTTGCGATTGGTTTATTCGTTTTATTCCAAACTTCGTTTCCTAAACGACTTTTGGTTGTTAATTTTTCAATTTCGCCTTTTGCATTTCTTGAAAAATCTATATTTACCAAAGCAGTTTCAAAGAAGAATTTGTCTTTTTGAAATGCTTTTACAGCAAATTTTGGGTTTCTTCCGCGCTGCGAAAACAACTGATTTTCAGCTAAAGTAATAACCCGCTGCTCGCCTTTATCATTTTCATATACACCGGTATATTCTTTTAAAACATCACTTTTTAAAGAAATTTCTTTTGGCTGATATGGTTTTCCAATAGTCAAGGCTGCAAGTTTTGCTGTAATATCTTCGGGCGGATTGCAATCGCAATTTGAAAAAACAGCGACAAAAACATCTTCCTTCGGCAGATATATCGCCATCGTCAGAGTGCCGTTGATACCGCCGCCATGCTCTATCGTCGGGCTTTCCTGCACATTGCCGAAACGCCAGCCGTAGCCGTAATCTGTTTCCGTACCATCAGCAAGCTTATACTTTTTAAAAGCTTTTTCAAGCGTTTCTTTTTTAACTAATACATTCCCATGAACAGCATGATGCCAGATGACAAGGTCTTCAACCGTTGATTCAATCGAACCCGCTGCGTACGGCTGTGTCATGCTTAAAGGCCGTGCATTTTCAAAACCATTTGCGCCTTTGCTATACGGGATAACTCTCTTCACCGCAATTTTTGTGTCCGTGCCGTATTGCGAATTCCTCATACCCAGCAGTTTAAAAAAGTTGTCTTCCAGATATTCGCCGTATGTTTTTCCTGAAACTTTTTCGATGATATAGCCCAGCAGAAAATAGCCCGAATTGCTGTAATCCCATTTCGTGCCGGGAGCAAATCGCATCGGTTCGTTTTTAAAATGGTCGATCATTTCAGTCGGCTTCATATCCACCGTCATTTTGTCCATGTAATCCTTCATGCCGGTATAGCTCTGGATTCCCGAGGTATGCGTCAGCAGATGTTCGATGGTGATTTTGTGTTCCTGCGTTGGATAATTAGGAATAAACTTGGTGATTTCATCCTGCAAATCCAGCTTTCCCTGTTCCATCAATTGCAAAATCGCAACGGCAGTAAATTGCTTGGTAATGGAGCCGATGCGGAAAACATTATTCACCTGCATCGGCACGTTCGCTTCGATATTCGCCATGCCGAACGCTTTTTTATAAATAACCTCGCCGCCTTTTTCAACGAGAACCGTTGCACCTGGCTCACCAGCTTTATATTGCTCCGACAGCATTTTGTCAAATTCAGTGGTGAGTTGCTTGATATCCGTTTGCTGCGCATGAGCAAAAGTGCAATTTAGCAAAAGTCCAAAGGCGAGAATCAGTGTGAGTTTTTTCATTAGTTAATTAGTTATAGATAGATTATGCGTTATTTTCTGCATTGTTAAGTTTCTCTTGTCTGTCATATTTTGAAGCAATCATGTAAAAAATTATTAAGCCAATCCCGCCACAGATTAACATCGAAGCCGGATAGTAAATTTCAGAATCAACTCTTCCTTTACCGCTCAACGCAGCTATTCCTTCACCAACAAAAATACCAAGCCCGACGAAGACAGCCAGCAGCGCCCATTTTAAAACACCCAAACGATCTGTCCTGAATTTAAACTTCGGCATGCTGTACAATTCCTTATACGCCACCGGGTCAAGCCCGCGCTCGATAATCTGCATCCGCTCCTGGTGACGGTTTTGAAAAAATTTGATGAGGACAATTCCGGTCATAATAAAGAACGTCAGCGGAATAAACATTTCAAATATCGGCACAAGCGAGTTCCCTTCAAAATCGCGCGACCGCTCGCGCAAACGGTAATCCTGCATTTCCCGCATCAGCTCCGGGTTATGCTGCATCATATACATGTCTAATTCCTGCTGGGATTGCGTTTTTTCAATCTTCTGCGGTGATGGTGGCGGCGCAAGTTGTGTTGAGTCTGTTTGCATGATATTTCCTTTTAAAAAATGTATGAGTTGTTTTCGCGATTTACAACTTTTGACTTCACTTTTAAAACAAGGTTTCACTTCACCGAAAATTTTCTTTTAAAAATCACTTTAAAAAATATTTTTAAAAACTTCTGAAACCCGCGCCGTAATTTGCAGTCTAAAGTGGGAAAGCTTTTAAAAACGAACGTTTCCTTCATGTCCCAGCGCGACCGCGACATCATACACCGCATCCTGAACGGCCAGCCTAGCGCTTTCGCCGAGCTCGTGGACGCGCACAAGGACAAAGCATTCACGCTCGCGATGCGGATTTTAAAAAACCGCGCTGATGCCGAAGAAGCGCTTCAGGATTCATTTATCCGGGTTTTTAAAAGCTTGCAGAATTTTAAAGGGGAAGCGAATTTTTCCACATGGTTTTACAGGATTGTGTATAATGTTTGCCTCACGGCACTGCGAAAACGCGGCGAACATTTCCTGGTAAAACTCGATGATGAAGCTTTTAAAAGCGAAATCGTGGCGGATGAAATTAACCCGCTTCAAGCGATGGAATCAGAAGAATTGCAGAAAATTCTCGACATTGAAATAAAGCGGCTGCCTGCAAATTACGGCGCAATTTTCACGCTTTTTTATGTGCAGGAATTGAGCTACGATGACATTTGTTCTGTTACGGGAATGCCGCTCGGCACCGTCAAAACGCAGCTCTACCGCGCGCGGCTGTTGCTTAAAAAGAATATCGAAAAGCATTTTTCGTCGGGCAATGTAGCGCAGGAAAATCTTCTAAAAGGTCAAAAACTATGAACCATCTTTCTGACATAGAACTGCTAGAATACCTTGACGGCGAAAATCCCGCCGCCCACGCTCATGTACAAACCTGCGCGGACTGCCAAAGCAATCTCGCCGTCTTTAAAAATCTTGCCGAAACGGCGTCGCACAGCGCTCTGGAGCGAACGTCGGGGCAATTCACATCGCTCATTATGGCAGAAGTTTTAAAACCGGAAGAGAAGGTTGTAAAAGCTGAACTGCCGCGCTTTTTGACAATTGGTATTCTGGCGGCTGCGGCGTGCGTGATTATCCTTGTTGCGTTGAATTTTGGGAGCATTACGCCGGTGATTTCCAATGTGAAGCTGAATACAGCGGAAGGCAATATTTCCTTCGATTACGTCACCGCCAAAACAAGCAGTGCCGTCAGTGGAATGAACAGCTTTTTTAGGAATCCGGCGGTCATCATGCTGTCGCTCGCGGCAATTGTGATGAGCGTTCTGGTTGGTTTTGAAAAGATGATTTCGGAGCGGATTCGGAAGTTTTAAAAAAGAGCTAAGTTTTAAAAGAAACCCTCACAAGCTTTTAAAACCTGTGAGGGTTTGAAAATCTACGCTGCGTCTAAAAACTCTTCCATTGACACAACCCGCGAGGCGTAGAGAATACACGCCTGGATATCCTCATGCGTTAGAAACGGATAAGACTCAAGAACTTCTTTCTCTGAAGCGCCGTAGCCAAGTTTTTCCAAAACAAGCTCTACGGTTATCCGCGTATTTTTTATAATAGGTTTTCCGAACATGATTTTCGGATTCCTTTTGATTCTTTCCAATAGATTTTCCATTGTGTACCTATAATGGAATAAAGTGGACTTTTTCTTTTGTTTTAAAGAACTTCCGTGCCTTTATTCTTCTACCTTATCCTTGGGTTCGGGACTTAATAACTTATTTGCCTTCTGTTCTGCGAGTGCTCGTTCTTGTTCTGAAAGGCGTTGCATAATGGTGGATTCCTGTAGAAGTAGATTTTCAAAATCGCGCCGGATTTCCTCGTTGTACGTTTCAAGCTTATCAGACTTAGCGAGTAAAACATAAACATAGGCTTCAGCCGGATTTTGCTTTGCCATGTGATATTCAAAAAGCCGTTTTACCGGAAGCCCTGAGCCAAGCTCAATAGCCTTCAGGTAATTTTTAAAAGCCTCAGCCGTATCAACAGGAAAGCCCTGTCCTGCCTCATAGAGTTCGCCTAGATTACTATATGCTATAGCGCTCTTTTTCTCAATTGCTTTATTATACCATTCGATAGCCTTTGAAAAACTTTGAGGAACACCGCTCCCAAGCCGATACATTTCACCGATGTTATTTAGGGCACCACTGTGTCCCCGTTCTGCTGCTTTTAAATACCATGCCATTGCCTTTGCATTATCTTTAGGTACTCCATTACCCCTAGAATATTTTGAGCCCAAAACAAACTGGGATTCACGGTGTCCTTCGGTAGCTGCTTTAGTATACCATCCTATAGACTTTGTTGTATCTTTTCTACCACCTTCACCAAGTGAATACATTGCACCAAGCATAAATTGAGCCGGATGAAATCCTAAATCAGCAGACTTATGTAACCAATTATAAGCTTTATCATAATCCTGAGGAATCCCTAGACCAAATCTATTCATTCTTCCCAAATGATGCTGAGAAAAACGTTGTGTATATACATTACTATTTTTAGATAGTCTGATAAATATATCATGGGCTAGTGTAGGATTTTTAGCAACCCCAGTTCCCTCTAAATACATTAGAGCTAAAACTTGTTTTGCATCGGTATTACCTTGTTCTGAGGCAAGTTGCATTAATCTAAAACCTTCCTCAAGGTTTTTAGTGATTCCCCGGCCAAATCTATAAAGATTCCCGAGATTATATTGTGCCCAATCATAATTTTGTATTGCAGCTTTACCATACCACTTTGCAGCCTCAGAGTAATCCTGCCTCACACCTCTTCCATCAGTATACATTATTCCAAGATTATTTTGGGCATACATTTCTCCCTGTTCAGCGGCTTTTCGGTACCAGTACACTGCCAGAGAGTCACTCTTGACTACCCCTTCGCCTCGCTCATAAAGTATTCCTAATTTATTCTGTGAATAAGCATCACCCTTTTGTGCCTTTTGTTGTAGAGTTTTAAAATTTCCAGTAGAAGCACAAGACATCAGTATACAAATAAGAACTGTTGAGTTTATTCTTAAAATAAAGGTATTCATAATTTTTAAAAGATTCTTTTTAAAAACAAAAAACCCTCACAAGCTTTTAAAAACTGTGAGGGTTTGCCATTTACTGCTGTGCTGCCTGCGCTCCCGGCACATTCAGCTCTTCAAACATTTTTAAAACATCCTCTATCGGCTTTGCGCCCAGATCACCAACGCCGTGTTGTCGTATGGCAACGGCTCCCGCTTCCATTTCGCGCTGCCCAATGACGAGGGCGAACGGGATTTTCTTTTGCGAGGATTCGGCGATTTTGCGGTTGATTTTTTCGTTGCGCGTGTCCACCTGTGCGCGGTAGCCGAGCTTTAAAAGGCGGTCTGTGAACTGCTGCGCGAATTCAAACTGCCCGTCGCTGATTGGCAATACGCTCACCTGCACCGGCGCTATCCAGAACGGGAAATTACCCGCGTAATGCTCAATTAAAATCGAGATAAAACGCTCCATCGAGCCAAACGGCGCACGGTGAATAATGACCGGGCGGTGTTTGAGGTTGTCCGCGCCGGTGTATTCCAGCTGGAAGCGCTCCGGCATTACGTAGTCCACCTGCACGGTGCCAAGCTGCCACTTGCGGCCGATGGCGTCGCGCACGATAAAGTCAATTTTCGGGCCGTAAAACGCCGCTTCGCCTTCGCCGATGAAGTATTCGAGCTGCATTTCGTCGGCGGCTTCCTTGATTTCGCGCTGCGCACGCTCCCACAGCTCAATGTCGCCGCCGTATTTGCTGGCGTTGTCGTCGCGGAAGGAAAGGCGCGTTGTGACGTCCATGCCGAACGTTTTAAAAACAAGCTGCGTGAGCTCGACCACGTTTTTGATTTCGTCTTTCAGCTGGTCGTACGTGCAGTAAATATGCGCGTCGTCCTGCGTAAACCCGCGCACGCGCGAAAGCCCGTTCAGCTCGCCCGACTGCTCATAGCGGTACACCGTTCCGAATTCCGCCACGCGGTAAGGCAGCTCGCGGTAGCTTTTCGGCTTATTCGCGTAAATCTGGTGGTGGTGCGGGCAGTTCATCGGCTTCAGCATGTACTGCTCGTCCTCCACTTCCATCGGCGCAAACTGCGACTCCGCATAATACGGATAGTGCCCCGAAGTTTTATACAGCTCGATATTGCCGATATGCGGCGTAATCACTTCCTGGTAACCGCGCTTCAGCTGCTCCTCGCGCAAAAACGCTTCAAGACGGCGGCGAATCAGCGTTCCATTCGGCAACCAGACCGGAAGCCCGCCACCAATCATCGGGTTAATCATGTAGATTTCAAGCTCTTTGCCCAGCTTGCGGTGGTCACGCTTTTCAGCTTCCTCGCGCTGTTTTAAAAACTCCTCCAGCATCTGCTTTTTCGGAAAAGTAATTCCGTACAAACGTGTTAGCTGTTTGCGCTTTTCATCGCCGCGCCAGTACGCGCCTGCGATGCTGAGGATTTTCGGAAATTTTAAAGCGCCAGTCGAAGGCACATGCGTACCGCGACACAAATCTGTAAAATTGCCCTGCTTATACAACGTAATTTCGCTGCCTTTCAAACCTTCGAGCAATTCTAATTTATACTCATCGCCCTTGCTTTTAAAAAACTCAACGGCGTCTTCCCACGAAATTTCCACGCGCTCGTACTTCGAATCCTTCTTTACAAGCTCCGCCATTTTCGCTTCGATTTTCGGCAAATCTTCCGGCGTAATGCGCTGCCCGTCCGGCAAATCCACGTCGTAATAAAACCCGGTTTCAATCGGCGGCCCGATACCGAACTTTATGCCCGGATACAGATCCTCAAGCGCTTCCGCCATAAGGTGAGCGCTCGAGTGCCAGAAGATTTCCTTGCCCTCGTCATTATCAAAAGTCACAATGCGGATGGACGCGTCTTTTTCAATTGGCCGCGCAAGGTCGTACGGCTGCTCATTCACAAAAATGCCGAGGGCCACGCGCGCCAGCCCTTCTGAAATGGATTTGGCGATGTCCATGCCTGTTGTGCCGCTTACGTACTCGCGCACATCGCCGTTTGGAAGTGTGATGTTCATGATGTTTATGTCGTTTTTAAAACTATTTAAATTCGTAGTAATATTTATTGTAATTGCAATCTGGAACTTCGCTTGAAAGATAAAATCTGATTATACGAACGCTTGGTTCTCGACCTTTATTTTCTTTACGGATTTGGGTCAAGATATTATTAATTCCTTCAATTGAATATCGTGCTTCTTTAAAAAGCTTTTCTTCTTTTAAAGTTTTGGAATAATTGTTTTTTAAAAGCGTGAATGTAGAATCTGAGTCAATTCTCAATTGAATTTCAGGTTCATTGGGAATTGGAAAGTCAACTAAAAGATGTTCCCCAAAAAATACTGTATCATCAATAAATGAAGGATTAAATTGTGGCCCATCTACGAAAGTCAGTGATAAAAAGAGGTCTCGCTCTACAATTTTAATCGTATCTCCCAAATATTCTGTATAGCCTCGTGTAATATTTTTCTTCAGTTCATAGAAAAATGTAATCCTGCAATGATTTGAATCTTTTAAAAACCGAAGCTTTGAAAGATTTTTAATACTCGCTTCTTTTAAAAGCGCTTGTGCCGGTTCTGCCTTAATAATCTTTGGACTTCCATTTTCAATATTAAAATGTAAAGTCGAAGCCATTCCTGTAATTCTTGCGCGCTTTGCCATTGCTGGATATTCAAACTCCGTATCGCACATAAGATATACCTGCGCTTTTAAAAGCGGCACAGAGAATATGAAAAGAAATGCGATTAGCAGAATTCTATACATGCAGAGTTTTTAAAAGGTTTGTAGAATCACAAAAGTACGGTTTTTAAAAGTCTTTTAAAAAAGAAAGGCACGGCGGAAGTAAATCTGCCATGCCTTTTGAAAAGTAGTCAGTATTCTAACTTCTTTTAAAAACTTTGGACAGAATTTTCCGTGCTTCATCCTGGCGGACATTAAGCCGTACGAGATTCTTTAAATCCTGAATTGCTCCCCAGCTGGCATTAGCCTTTTTCCGCTGATCCAGTTTGTAAGTATCAGTATACTGTCCTTCTGCTACATCATAGTTGCCGAGGCGCAGATGGACAAGAGCTATATTATAGAGAGCAGTCAGATTTTCGGCATCGTGTTCTACTGCCTTTTTCGAATATGCAAGGGAGCTGTCAAACATTTCCTGCTCGTAATAATACCAGCCGATATTTACATACATGCTCGTATCATTGGGTTTTAAAGTCAAAAGTTTTTGCAATTCTGCGATACTACTGTTAATATTGCCAAGCTTTTTAAAAACTCCTGCTCTGGCTGTATAAGTCTCGAGATCATTTGGCTGTAAAGCAAGTATTGTAGTATAATCTCTCAATGCATATGAGTAAAGAGAATTTTCCTGATACCGTTGTGCGCGCTTTTTTAAGGACTTGGCATCAAGCGGATTAGCCGTTGTATCTGTATTTTTTAAAAGAACGGTTTCAAAATTATCGTATGACTGGCCAAGCTCTTGCGTTCGATGAAAGTCAGATTCTGCCAGCTCATATTTTGCCTTCTTAAAATACTCCATTCCACGATAGTAGGTAAATGCTGCTTCAGATGGAGTATCTTTAACAGCATTGATGAGCACTGTCCAATTCCGGAAAAGATTCTCTTCATCAGAAAAATTTGAATTTGGATTTCTCAGTCTGAATGTTACGGGAATAGCTACCCATACACTGATGGGTTTTCCTTTTTCATAGGCTGGCTTATAGGAGGTGGCCATCATCACAGCGTGAGCTGCCGCCGTATCAAGGATGGCTGCTGCGGATTCACGAATAATATATTTCATTGGAAGCCCATCTTTTCCTAATAAGACTTGTACTACGACTTTGCCTTCCATTTCTAACCTTTTAGCAATCTCTGGATAGACTATCTTACGCTGAATATCCGCCAAGTCTATTACAGGATTTACTTCCGGTTGTACAAACTCATTTGGATCGGTCTCCTGAGAATAAGCAACATTAGCAATAAAACTCAATATAAATATGAAGAGAATTTTCCTTAAATGATTCATGATGTGTTTTTTTGTTGCGAATAAAATGGCTGTAGTAGAGTTTATTATGATAAAGCTCTGAATTTTTAAAAATTAAAAAGCACAGTGGAGGATTAACCCACTGTGCCTTTGTAAAAGATTTATTTTTAAAACTTTATTTGGGTTCAGGTATGGGCGTTTCCTTTTTTGGCTCGGTGGTGGTATTTGTATTTAAAAGCGGTTCCGAACCATGCAGTTTAAATGATACTGGAATAGAAATCCAGCAGGAAATAGCTTTACCCTGAGCAATGGCAGGAGTATAGGTCGTAGCCATTACAGCATTAATTGCTGAACTGTCAAATATCCGGTTATTAGAATAATCTATCATTGTTTTTTGCGGAATTCCATTTTGATCAATCAATACTCTAACAACGACTTTTCCTTCAAGACCGCCTCTGAGTGCAAGTTCAGGATAAATCACACGTTTAGCTAATTGCTGCAAATCCACCTTGGGCTCTTTTTCAACCGCAATAAACTTGTCCGGAGCTGGTGTTTGCGCCAATGCTACACAATGAGAAGAAATATATAGCAAGCCAAAAAGGAATCCTTGTTTTAAAAGAATGAACACTTTATACTCAAAAATTATGGTT
>JAZKFS010000116.1:0-22035 GCA_040386315.1 Bacteroidota bacterium | reverse complement strand
AGCTTCTTGGCTAATATAGTAAAAGCCTTTTTAAAAACCAAACCGTCTTTTAAAAAGAATATTTTTAAAAAGTTTTAAAAATCACGGGCAAATCTGTAATTTTGCACTCTCTTTTTAAAAACAAAACATATACTTATGAAATATCTCCTGATTTTTGCACTCGCTTTTGCACTGATACAGCCCGCAGTTGCGCAGGATGATCAGTTGGACGATTTTAAATTTGAAGATGAGCCGGGCTCGGAAACGGAGCTTGCATACTTCGCAGCAGCCGGCGGCTATCTTGCAACGCTGTTTTTCCCGAATTTTGATGATCTGAACAGTGTAGCACAAAGCCGGTTTGGCTTTGGTGCTGATGCTTTTAAAAGCCCGGTCTATGTGCAGGGCGGCGAGGGATTTGTAGCATTTCCATATATCAAAAATTCGCGTATCGGTTTTTTCGGGATTGCAGGCGGGAAATCACTTGATCCGAAAGATGTAAAAATGGCCAACCCGCTTCTACTTACTGACAGTATTTCTGCAAAGCGTTACCTGGATTATCATGTGAGCTTTACGGGAGTATCGCTTGACTATGCCCTGATGTTCGGTAAGAAATTTACGATAGTGCCGAATGTACGCGGCGGTTTTGGCTCAATGATCATCCAGTCTTATCAGGGAACAACTGAACGGAGTTGGGATGATTTCAAGCCGGAAGGCACTACGGTAAATTATCTCAATCGCCTTGAAGCAGATTACCTTTTCGTACAGCCGGGCGTTCATTTTGAATTTGCGGCAACGCCATTTTTCATGCTTCGAGCCAGCGGCGGATATACGCTTTCGTTTATGCCTAGCGAATGGGACTATAATTATGCTTCAAAAGTAAACGACGTGCCAAGCGGCATCAAGGCAAGCGGCTTAACGGCACAGATCGGGATTTTCCTTGGACTTTTCCAATAATTGTAAAAACACTTCTTTTAAAAGGGCTTGTAGCTCAACGGTTAGAGCAGTGGACTCATAATCCATTGGCTGGGGGTTCAAATCCCTCCAGGCCCACTTTTAAAACACAACCCCTTGCAGGATAACGACTTGCAATGGGTTGTTGTTTTTAAAGTCACATTTGAGCCACGTCTTTATATGATTTAGCAAAAAGGTTTTTAAAGCCCCGACTCCAATCCAAATTTTCACCCTTTTAAAATCGCACTCAATTTTTCACCTGCCAGAACAATATCACTTCCGGATGGTGGCTGAAAGATTTCCAGGTCAAAGGACGTGATGGTGGCAAGCAGATGGTCAAAAACATCGGACTGAATTGCTTCATATTCCAGCCATTCTGTTTGCATGGTAAAGCAATATATTTGAATCGGCAGGCCCTGATGCTCAGGCTGGAGCTGCCGTACCACCAGCGGCATATCATTCCGTATCTGCGGGTTACTTCTCAAGTACGCCTCTATATAATGCCGGAAAACACCAATGTTCGTCATTCTTCTGCCGTTAATCAGTTCGGACATATTAATATTCTGTTCGGCATTATGCTCTTCTATATCGCGCTGCCGTTCCCCGATAAAATCTTTTATAAGGTTAAATTTGCTGATGTGGGCTTTTAAATCTTCATCGACAAATTTGATAGAGCGGACATTGATATACAGCGACCGCATTATCCTACGCCCGCCACTTTCCTCCATGCCGCGCCAGTTTTTAAAACTATCGGTGATAAAGTAAAACGCCGGGATGGCGGTGATGGTATTATCAAAATTCCTGACTTTTATAGTATTGAGATTCATGGCGATGACAATACCGTCAGCATTATACTTCGGCATCTCCACCCAGTCGCCCACGCGCACCAGATCATTGGCAGAAATCTGGACGCTGGCCACCAGCCCGAGAATTGTGTCTTTAAAAATCAGCACAATGATTGCCGTCATAGCGCCGAATGCCGTCAGGAAATATATCGGCGAACGCTCCAGAAGTACCGACAGCAGAAGAACGCTTGCAGCTGCATATATCAGGATACGTATCATCTGAAAGTAGCTTGGCAGCGGCTTGTCTTTAAAAGCAATTGAAGAGGAAAGGCCGAGTTCTAAACTTTTTAAAAGCGATACGAAAATCATCACAATGATGATGATGATATACATATCCGTGATTTTTAAAATAAACGGCAGGAACTCATCAAACTCCGCAAACACAAACGGCGCCAGCATTTTAAAAATAATTGCGGGAACAATGTGCGCCAGCTTATCAAGCGTTTTATATTCAATGAGAATATCATCCCACTGAACCGCTGTCCTTTTAAAAAAAGGGTGCAGGAATTTTAAAATTGAGCGCCGCGCGATAATGAGCGAAAGGTAGGCGAATGCGAAGAAAAGAAGAAGCGTAACAGCAAGCTGCACGTATGGCAGCGCACTCTCGGAAACACCTGCATTGCCCAGCAGACTTTCTATCCAACGTTGAAAATCATTCATTGTAGTTTTTTGTGTTTCCGGTTTTTAAAAATTTCTGATAATTACCTGTTTTTCGTACTTTTTAAAGGTTTTTTAAAATGAAATCCACACGCTCTTCCGGTGAAAGCACAGGAACGTGAATAACCGGGAATGGCAGTGATTCATACACTTCGGTCAGCAGCGCATGGATTTTTTCCTGTGCGGCGACATCTTCATTTCGTGCATAATCATTGACCAACGGAAGGCAATCGAGAATGAAAACTTTTTTATAGGAAACTGTACGCATTGCTTCCGTTAATTTTTCATCAACAGGGATTTTTAAAAAGCGATAGTACGCAAGCGCATCAGGAATTGCGCGGTCAAGGAATACCAGCACTTCAGGTAAAATCTGACTCTCCTGCTCCACTTGCATATCTAAAATTCCGCGTTGGAATTCCGTCTGATTTTTCCTGACATCTTCTATGGATTTTCCTTTCAGGCGCTGCGTATTGATGTAGTGCCGTGCATATTCCATTGTGGTGATGTAGCCCATTTCTCTCAGCAAATTAACAGTCGTCGTTTTCCCTGAAGCCGGCCCGCCGGTGATGACATACCAGTTTGTCTGTATTTTGCTGGTATTGATATTTATTGATTCGTCCATTTGTTTTTAAAAGAAAATTTTCTTTTTAAGAGTATGTTTGTAAAATTACTGAGCAACACTCCTTGCCTTTCCCCAAAAAACTTTATAAAGCTGTACCAATATCAGCGGCAGCAAGCTGGCCACTATAGAAACAATCCATAAGCTAACCGGAAGCGCTGTAAGTTTTAAAACCAACCGCATTTGCGGTACAATATACACAAGCGCCAGAAGCCCCGTGCAGACGGCAATGGCGAGCCACACGAATTTATTTTTGGTTACATCATTGACCAGCATTTTTGAATGCATAGAAGACATATTGAAAACGTGGAAAAGCTGAGCAAACGCAAGCGTAATAAATGCTACGTTATTGGTCATTTGACTGTCGGTACTATACGTTAGTTTGCAATAGATAACTGCCAGCATCACTGACAGTGTCATGGCTACAGCGTACAGGCCAATAAATATCCAGTTCTTATTCGTAATGATGTCCTTTTTGGGGTCGCGCGGCGGTTTTTCCATCACGGTTTCGTCGCCTTTCCCCAAGCCAAGAGCGAGCGCCGGGAAGACGTCCGTTACCATGTTTAAAAACAATATTTGCAGTGGAAGCAAAATTGACGCCGGAGCAAGAAAACCTAAAATTGTCACGATAAATATTTCGCTCAGATTGCACGAAACGAGGTAAATCACAAACTTTTGAATGTTTTGAAAAATCGTTCGGCCGTGAGAAACTGCTGCTGCAATTGAAGTAAAGGAATCGTCTTTTAAAATTATGCTGGCGGTTTCTTTAGCCACCTGCGTGCCGCGCAAACCCATGGCTATTCCAACATCCGCTTTTTTTAAAGCCGGAGCATCATTTACGCCATCGCCCGTCATCGCTACGATGTTTCCTGCCTTTTGAAAAACATCGGCAATATCTAATTTCTGTTTTGGCGTGGTGCGGGCAAATACAAAAGTGGACAGAATCTTTTCTTTCCATTCGCCTGACAGCGATTCCATGTGCGGCAAATCTTTTCCTGTAATTGTTTTCTGCTCACTTTCATCTACCAAACCTACCTTTTTGGCAATATTCAGCGCAGTCATTGGGTGGTCGCCGGTAATCATCACAATCTTTATTCCCGCTTTTCTGCACGAGGCGATAGCGGCTTTTATATCCAACCGCGGCGGGTCAAGAAAACCAATCATCCCGACATACACGAGGTCTTTTAAAAAGTTTTCTTCAGTGAGCCCGCTCTCTTGCCGATAAGCAAACGCCAGAACCCGTAGCCCTTCGGAAGCCATTTTTTCAGATTCAGCCAGAATAGTTTTTTTAGCGTCGTCGCTCAAATCATTTATTGCCTCCCCGGTTTGCAGTTTACTGCACTTTTCCAGTAAATGTTCGACTGACCCTTTCGCTGCGGCAAATTGTCCATTTGGACTTGTGTGCAACGTGCCCATGATTTTCGTATCAGAACTGAACGGAGCTTCGGCGATACGCTCGTATTGTTCTTGCAATTCCTCAGCAGTAGCGCCCGAGGCATTTGCTACATGAATAAGCGCGATTTCTATCGGGTCGCCCAGAGATTTCTTTTTATCATCTTTTGCTACTACAGAAGCGTTATTGCACAAAGCTCCGATTAAGCGCAGTTTTTCAAAATTCTTTTCACTTTTTAAAAGCCTGCCATTTTCAAATTTTAAAACATTATTTTCTATGCTCACTTTTACATTCTCTTCCGGAAAAGAAAATGAATCGACATATATCGTATTTTCCGTCAACGTCCCGGTTTTATCGGTCAGGATTACATTCGTACTTCCGAGCGTTTCTACAGCAGAAAGTTTTTTGACAATAGCATTACGCCGTGCCATCAGCAGCATTCCGTACGCCAGCGCCACCGTCGCGACAATCGGCAATCCCTCAGGAAAAGCCGCAACAGCCAGTGCAATGGAAGTTTTGATAATCACCACCCATTCTTTGCCTTGTATAATTCCCGTAATAGCAAATATCGCAGTTAGTATTAGTGTCAGCCAGATGAGTTTTTTGCTCAGTCCGTTAAGCTTTTTGTCCAGCGGCGTGGCGGTTTCAACAGCGCTTTCCACCAATGAAGTAATAGTGCCAAGCTGCGTATTGTGCGCAATTCCTGTAATCACGGCCTTCCCTGTGCCATTCATCACCGATGCGCCTTTAAAAACCATGTTGAGCTGGTCGCCAAGTGCAGTATCTTTCGGGAGTTGGTCTGTATTCTTTTCGGAAGGAAGGGATTCGCCGGTAAGCGATGATTCATCGCATTGCAACTGGTTTGATTCTACCAGTCGGCCATCGCCTGGTATTACATCGCCCGCTTCAAGGATTACCACATCGCCGGGAGCTAATTTCTCCGATGGAATTTCCTGCGTTTGCCCATCCCTGATTACCCGTGAATGAATCACATCCATTTCGCGCAAGGCATTCATGCTACTGCGCGCCTGCAATTCCATCAAAAAGCCAATCAGCGCATTCACTAGAATCACCACGAGAATGGCAATAGCTTCAATATAATCCCCAAAATACAGCGAAACGGCTGCGCCAAATATCAGCAAATACACAATCGGGCTTTTAAATTGCAGCAGTATCATCAGCCAGATACTTTTCTGTTTCTGCACTTCATATACATTCAGCCCGAATGCCTTTGAGCGCTGTTCAGCTTCGAATTGGCTCATACCCGATTCTGCATCAGTTTTAAAAGTTTTTAAAACTTCTTCTACCGACTGAGTGTGCGTATCTTCGACAGGATAAGGAATTGACATTAGATTTCTTTCAAAACTCGAAAAAGATGATTTTCTTCGTAGGGGTAGGTTTTAAACCTGCCCTCTTTTGAGCAATAGGCGTGATCTTCTGACGCGGGGTGGGTTTTAAAACCGCACCTACAAGATTTGGAATTTCGACTTTTGAAAGAAGTCTGTTTAAAAATTAAACACTCACCCCAAAAAGATAACCAACTAACGCGGAAAGTACCATAGCGATTGTTCCCCATATAGTAATTCGCAAGATTGCTTTCCTGACACTTGAACCTCCAGTTTTTGCAGCAGTAGTTCCTAAAGCTATTAGGAAAACAGTTGTGAAGCCATATAGCCAGTATTCCATACCTTTAACAGGTGCAAAAAGTATTACCAAAAGAGGTAATACGCCCCCAACTGTAAAGGCAGCTCCAGATGCTATTGCAGCTTGTATGGGGTTTGCTTGACTAATCTCATTTATGCCTAATTCCTCTCTGATGTGAGCTCCCAATGCATCTTTCTCAGTCAATTCCATTGCCACTTGCATAGCTGTTTCTTTTTTTAGTCCTCTTTTCTCATAGATATGAGCCAATATGTTTAATTCCTCTTTTGGCATTTCTTTAAGCTCCTTAATCTCTCTTTCAATGTCGGCTTTTTCTGTGTCCGTTTGTGAACTTACAGAAACATATTCGCCGGCGGCCATTGATAAAGCTCCCGCCACAAGTCCTGCGACTGTTGCTAAAACAATAGGATCTCTTGTTGAACTGGCAGCAGCTATACCTATGGCAAGGCTTGAAATAGATATTATTCCATCGTTTGCTCCAAGCACAGCGGCTCTCAACCAGTTGCTTCTGTGTATGTAGTGATTGTCTAAATAGTTGTCAATTGTTATCATTTTCTTGTTTATGTTGGTTGTCTTTAAAATTACCCCTAACCTTGCAATATGGCTGATATATAGTAAAAAGGAAGTGTCGAAGTGTTTAATTCTACCTGAATTATTTCTATTGACATTCAAATTATACTCCTGCTTTTTCAAAACAATCAACCGGAAGTTTTTAAAACTTCTTCTACCGACAGAGTGGCCGTATATTCGACAGAATATGGAATGTTCAAAAAGGTTTCGTCCGGTTTGTATTTTTAAAAACGTTGGCAACTCTTTAAAAAAATAATGCCCGCATCAGCAGGCATTGTTTTAAAAATTTACGATTTATTAAAAACTAATAGGGGCACTTTGGGATTAAATGAATATTCCGCCGATTTACTGGACAAAAATATTTTCTGAAAGAGCGTTCGGTTTTGTTCTGTAAACATTATCATCATTGACGGCTTCGTCTTCCGTATGGCGGCTTCAATATTTGCCACCAGCGTCTGGGCGAAGTCTGTGGTTTTAAAATTCGTCGTAATATTATATTCTGCCAACTTCTTTTTTGTCGCTTCCAGTACATCCGGATGAACGGCTGTTTCTAAAGGTGAGGTAAAATGTAGTAATTCTACTGCTGCCTGCAGTGGTTTTGCAAATGCTGTAACTTTTTGCAATTCTTTTTCAAAATTCGCAAGGTCGGACGCATATAGAATACTCTCAATTTTCGTTCTTTTATACCTATACGGAACAGCAATTACAGGCACTTCAGACTGGTTAATAAGATTTGCCGTATTCGTCCCGAGTATTCTTTCTAAATTTCCCGCACCCCGCGTGCTGATACAAATAAAGTCGAAGTTGTTTTCAGCCGCATATTCTCTTATATTACTGTCCGGAAAAACAGAACTTGTGATGACACATTTTTTCTGTACGGGCTCAATATTCATGTCTTTATAGATTTTTTCAACAAAAAGCTCCAGCTTTGTCTGATGCTTTTGCGCTTCTGCCTTTTTAAAAGATTCTGCCTGTTCGATGCCCCATGAAGTGGGCGTCATAGCAAAATGCGAGTAAAAAAACGTAAGGTCAAAATCATGCTGTGATGCCAGTTGTATAGCAAAGTATAAACCCGCCTTCGACTTCGCAGAAAAATCAGTTGTTACAAGAATTTTTTTCATGGTTATAGTTCTTTAAAAATGTATATCGGTTTTTAAAAAATGACAAGTCCGCATAGCTGTAAAATTACGGAAACGAAAGCGTTAAAAAAATTAAGCCCGCTTTCCAGGAAAAAACGAGCTTAAATTTTTTACAATACTATGTATTAGTCGTCGAGATTTGCTGATTTTAAAAGATTTTTATTATCAATAATAGTAATTTTTCTGCCGTTCAGTTCGATAAGTTTCTCTTTTTTAAACTCTGAAAGCAGGCGGATCGCACTTTCTGTGGCTGTTCCAATCATATTAGCGATTTCTTCGCGCGTGAGGGAAACTGCAATGGTTGTTGTATTTTCTTCAAAACCGAATGTTTCTTTTAAAATCAGGATAGCTTCCGCCAGGCGCTCCCGGATGGGTTTCTGTGCAAATTCCATAACCTGATGTTCGGCAACTTTGAGGTCATTCGTCAGGAGTTGCATCATTTTTAAAGCCAGCTTCGGGCTGTCATGAAGCACATCAAAATATGATTTTTTAGGAATATAACAGACAACGGCATCCTCAAGTGCAGTTGCCGATGCTGAATACGGCTTATCGCTCAGTATTGCTTTATACCCGATAATATCACCTTCTTTCGCGAAACGGAGTATCTGGTCTTTGCCTTCTCCGCCGTTTTTAAAGATCTTCACCTTTCCTTTATGAATGCAGTACAAACCCGAAGAATGGTTGCCTTCGTTGTAGATAGAATCCCCGGCTTTATAAACATTACACCCTTTATTCAGGGGCAGCTGGCGCAGTTCATCAATTTCCAAATCAGCAAATACCGACGAATGGCGCGAGGAGCAGGTGGCGCAGTCAGGAGCGATAAAATTTTTATTGCTCATAGTGCAATTCCTTATTAATTGGCGCATGCCGAATAGTATGACGGTGTCATAACGCTTATGTCCGTGGTATAGTATGAAATTACCATAAAAAGTTGAATATTCAACTAATTTCTTTCCGTTGATGTAATCTTTTTAAAAACATAGCGTTTATACAAAACCGCCGCATGGTTTTTTAAAAGCCGCGATGACACAAAAACCGAGGAAGAGAAATGGCAAAAGAAATCAACAACGGAAAAAGCACGACAAATTTATTTAACACTTTGCAGCTTTTAAAAGCGTACGAGCAGGCAATTGACGAAAATATTATTTCCAGCATTACCGATACGGCGGGAATAATCGTTCACGCCAACAAAAAATTCTGTGAAGTATCCCAATACAGTTCTGATGAAATAATTGGAAAAACCCACTCGATTATCAATTCCGGTTTTCATTCTGACGAGTTTTTTAAAACATTGTGGCGCACAATCGGCGCGGGAAAAGTCTGGCACAATGAGATACGGAATAAAGCGAAGGATGGCTCATTCTACTGGGTTGATACGGTCATCGTCCCGATTAAAAACGAGGAAGTTGAAATTACTCATTATCTTTCTCTGCGCGGATTAATCACAGAAAAAAAGGAATTAGAAGAAAAAAATGAAAAATACCTGACGTCGCTGGAAGTGCTACTGGTAATGACGTCAAATAATGTGAAAAAGCCATTAGCCGAGTGTTTAGCAGAAATGAATTCATTTGATCCTGAAAAAGGCCCTGGCAAAGACGACCTGCGGGGAATAATGGCGAAATTGCAGCATAGCGTGTCAGAGCTTCATAAATTTACCGGTGAATTATCTACCTTTATCCGGGAAATTGATCGGTAAACCTGCTTTTGTTATAAGTTCAGATAAACAACTGTACCGAATATAATTGCCTGTAATCCGTTTGGCAACCGAGCGACAAAATAAAATTATAAAATTGAAAAAAGCTGCATCGAGTAAAAAAAAACTGTGACATTTCGTGACGGTTTTTTTGTTTTAAAGAACCTTTTTAGCCGGTGGAACGTAGCTGTAAGTGCAACGGTTTTTAAAAGAATTGCTAAAGTAGTATCCTTTGCTTATTTTGACAAACTGTTAAACCAAATCGCGTGCTTTTGTCTCTAAAACCCGAAAGCAGGAAATACTATTAAAACTATTACTTTTAAAAAGACTATGAAAAAACTATCAAATAAATTTGCCCTGGTCCTTGCGATTTTTCAGATTGCCCTTGTCAGTAGCTATGCACAGCGTCATATTGCAAATGAAGCTTTTGGTTTTGGCGAACGCCTTGAATATAAAGTCGGCTATAAGTTTGTAAAAGCCGGAACGGCTGTTTTCTCCATTGGCGATAAGCCTGTTAAGCGGAACGGCCAGGATGCTTACGACATCCGGTTTGATGTGAAATCCCTTGAATCGCTTGACTGGATGTATAAAGTTCGCGATCAGTACCGCACGGTTGTAGATGTTGCCGGGATTTATCCTATTGAATTCGAGCAGCATATCCGCGAGGGTAATTATAAGCGTGATTTTAAAGCAACATTTGACCAGCAGGCAAATCTTGCGCGGACAACTGATGGCGAGTTTAAAATCCCTGATTACGTACACGATGTCGTTTCTGCGTTTTACTATATACGTACAGTTGATCTGAAATCAAAGAAGAAAGGCGATGTGATCAAGCTCCAGAATTTCTACGGCAAAAAAACCTACGACCTTGGTGTAAAAGTGCTGGGCCGCGAAGAAATCACTGTTGATGGCGGGAAATTCCGTTGCGTGATCGTCGAGCCGATGATCCAGGAAGGCGGGCTTTTTAAAGCGGACGGCCGCGTAGTGATCTGGCTTTCGGACGACGAACGTAAAATTCCTGTAAAAGTCAGCACAAAAATCCCGATCGGTACGATTGACGCCGAGCTTGTAAAATTCTCCGGGCTTCGCGGTGAACTTGCCGCGCGCCTTGGTGATAAAAAATAATACGAATTTTCTTCAGGGCAGTCATTTTAAAACTTTTTAAAAGACTGCCTTTTTCTTTTTAAAAATACCTGAAAATATGAAAACCAAATCTTTTAAAAGCATCCTTTTAAAAACTTTTTTTGCCTCTGCAATTGCACTTATCGCTTTTGGTGAACCTTTACAAGCGCAGACCGACAAGCAGATCTACGATGCCGTTGTAAAAAAATACGGCAGTATGCAGACAGTCCATGTAGAATTTGCTTCTTCTATGTATTCCGGCGCAAAAGGCGTTTTAAAAGCGAAGCGTGGCAATAAATATATAATGGACTTTGCAGGAATGACGATCGCCAGCGATGGGAAAACCGTGTGGAATTACCAGAAAAAGAAAAATACGGTTGTGCTGAATGAATTTCAGGATTCGCAGATGATGCCGATCGAACAGGTATTTTTTACATTTCTGCAAGCATATTCGCCGACGGTGATTCGGGATCCGAAAAATAAAAAGATGATTTCTTTAAAACTCGAACCAAAATCCGGGCAGAAACCTGTGAGCGGCGTTACTGCGCTGCTTTTAAAACTTCAGCCGAAAACGTATGCGATCACAGGAGTTGTGATGAATACCGAAGGCGGACAGCAAAACCTGACGATTAGAAAGATCATACCAAATGCAAAACTGGCTGATGCTGATTTTACTTTTCAGCCGCCCGCAGGAACAAAAGTCGTGGATTTGCGATAAGCCGTTTTTAAAAGGTTTTTTAAAAGGAAATTATTCAGAAGGAAGTTTTTTAAAAAGAACTTCCTTTTTTGTTTTTAAAAAGCAAAAGCTCATTCTGAACTTGTTTAAAATTTTTAAATCTTGTGTATCATCCCCCTCGGCTACGCCGTGTCCCCCTTAAAAAGGGGGATACAAATTTATAGTATCTCCCTTTTTAAGGGAGATGTCCGTAGGACAGAGGGATAATATGGTAGATTTTTAAAAGTTAAAACAAAAAGCCCATCCTTTTAAAAAGAATGAGCTTTTAAAAACTGAGCTTTCTTTACAATTATTTCATCAAACCGGATTCCATTTTTAAAAAGGGAAAATCCTCTAAGCCAAGCGCTGACATCATTCCATTGAGAGTTGCTTCGAGGAAAATATCCTGGAGCGCCGGGCTATTGCCCGCTGAATAAAATACGACATCATATCTATTGCCAAGCTCCGCCTGATTTTTCGCTTCACGCACAGCTTCGTACAGCCCGCCGAATTCATCAACAAGTTTCTGTTTCTGCGCCTGCTCACCTGTATAAACGCGGCCACCCGCCAGAGTTTCTGCCTGCTCTTTTGAAATATCGCGCCCTTTGGCAACTTTGCTTAAAAACTCCTGGTAGGTGGAATTAACATATTCCTCCACCATTGTGCGCTCTTCCGTGGTGTATTTCCGGTAAATGCTGCCCATGTCCGAATGCTCGCCTTCTTTAAAAGTTTCTTCATTAATGCGAAGAGTATCAAGCAGCCGCGCCACAACGGGTTTTGCTGAAATAACACCAATGCTTCCCGTGATCGTCGCCGGATTGGAAAATATCTTTTTAGAAGCCACTGCAAGGTAATATCCACCGGAAGCCGCCACATCGCCAAAGGAAATAATAACGGGCTTTTTCTCAATGGCTTTTTGAATTGCCTGGTACATCATATCACTCGCCAGTGCCGAACCTCCACCGGAATTAACGCGGACAACGATTGCTTTGATCTTGTCATTATACATCGCGCTTTTTATCTGGCGCGTAAAGGTTTCCGAGCCTGTACTTGAACCGCTGCTGAGAAACGGAAGCCCGCCTCCGCCGGAGGATTCGCCTGTGGTAATAGAACCTTCCACATGAACAACCGCGATCTGTGGACGAATGCCCCATTCGCCATTCCATTTTTTCTGGCTGAAAATATTCACCGTGCCATATTCATCCTCAGCAGAACCACGCACCATGGAATGAAGCTCGCTTTTTGCCTTTTCTTTAAAACCCGTGAAATCAATAATTTTCATTTCCACAGCGCGGTCGGTTGTGATAATTCCCGACAGCATTTTTTTCTGTTGCTCTGTTAATGTAATATTCCTGCCTTTTTCAAGACGCGTGGTAAGTTGAGAATACTGGCTTTGGATCAGTTCCTCAATTTCGCGGCGCTGTACCGGCGTTGTAGAATCTGTGAACATTGTTTGGAATGTTGTTTTATAATCGCCCGCAGCATTTACATCCCAGTCAATCCCGTACTTTTCAAAAAACTCGCGCATCCGCAGAAGAGAAACCGAGATTCCGTAGCCGCCCACAGCTGCTTCGCGTGGAGAAATGATTGTTTCTGCATAGCTCGCCACATACAGTTCTGCTGCACCGCCGCCTTCCGGCAGATATGCCACAACACGTTTTCCTGCGGTGCGCACGCGCTCAACTGCCGCTGCTACTTCCTGTACGATCCCGGAGAAATCCGTGATGCCGCTTCCCGCCATCGGATATACATTTAAAAGCACACCGCCGATCGTTTCATCTTCAGCTGCTTTGTCCAGTGCGCGTATGTAGTCATGAACGCTCGGCTGCGCGTCAAGCCCGAGAAACCCGTTTTGCCGCACATCATCAAGCGAACCGCCGATGCTCAGCTCTGCAATTCCTTTTGAAGCAATGCCAAAAAGTGAAAAGAAATCCTTTTTCTCAGCAGAAAAATTGCTGGAAATAAGCGCGCCGGTTAGCCCGCCATCGCCAAAAAGCCCGGCAAATTCACTTTCAGAATTTCCATACTGGAAATTCACGCCAACGCTAATAAGGTCTTTAAAAGGAAGACCGCCCGCAGCCGGAAGCGCATCTCCCAGATTCCGCTGATATGCGCCCGTTAGCAGCATTCCTTTTAAAAGATTCGCCTGTGCGCCCACGCGGAATGTGCCTTTGCTCCAGTCGGTTGTGCGCGGTTTTAAATAATCGCCTGCCAGCGTCAAAATTTCCGTACCGTCTATAGGCCGCAAACCCAAACCAAAAATATGCGTTCTGTCGTGTTGCAGTCCACCAATAGTTGGCTCATTGATATTCCGCAGCGCATAGCTCAGTGAGAACCAGCGCGTAGGGCGGGAGAGCAGCCCAAGATTCCACGTAGCGCTGCTGGAAAGATCGCCGTAGTAGAAATCACGGCTAAATCCCGCGCTAAATGCCTTGCTCCCGCCACCAAGCCCAACGGTAAACTGGTTGAGAGCCTTGTTTAAAAACGGGTCGGACTGGCGTCGAAATCCAAGCCCAAGCGAGGAGAGATTCACAGAAAAATCAAATTCCCGTAGCGATGACCACTTGGAGAACATCTGATCGCCCTGTAAAAATAAACTCGTCCGTCCGTTGGCAAAATGCCCCAGGCCGAGTACAGCGGGATTCACACGCAGCCCTTCAGCGCCCTCTACTGTAGAGGAAAAAAGGTAGCGTTCGGAAAATCCGTAAGGCGAGGAGCGGAGTTCGGTGGAATCCTGCGCGTATGCTGAAACGCTGATGCACAATCCCGCAATAATTGTTGTAAAAAGCCGCATAGTTTTCTTTTAAAAGTTTTTAGAAAGTTTTCTTTTATAAATACCGGAATTTCTTTAAAAAGATTCAATAGTTTTTAAAAAGTTTTTTAAAATTACGGAGCAAGCTTTTCTAAAACAGCGCGCCGGGCGCGGGCGATATTACCAAATTTTTCCGTATGATGTTTTTGCAGTTCCGGCGCAAATTCGGTTTTATAGCGTTCGTAGTTTTCAAGGCTTTCCGCAGTGTATTGTATGCAGAATTCCACCTCGTCTTCCATATCATGCGCGAGGTTTTTAAAAACGGTAAAACTGGTGAACATCCCCGTTTTTAAAACGTCGGGAATATGAATGTCGAGCATCCAGCGGAGCCATTCTTCAGAGTTTTTAAAAGGGACAGCCACGAAGACAGAGTAGAGGATCATATAGAGAAAAAAGAATGTTTGAAATTATCGTTTTAAAAACAAAAGCCGAAGTTCTTTTAAAGCTCCGGCTTTTTTTTTAATGTAGTGCAGTTTTAAAAACTTCTTACAAATTCGGCTGCGGCGTCATGCGCAGATATGGCTTCACTTCTTTAAAACCTTTCGGGAATTGCGCAACTGCGTCTTCGCTGGAGACCGCCGGAACGATCACGCAATCTTCGCCATTTTTCCAATTCGCGGGAGTTGCTACTTTGTGATATGCCGTGAGTTGGAGCGAATCGATCACGCGCAGCAATTCATCGAAATTTCTCCCTGTTGAAGCCGGATACGTGATCATCAGTTTTACTTTTTTGTCCGGCCCGATTACATACACCGAGCGCACCGTCAGTTTGTTATCGGCGTTTGGGTGGATCATGTCGTACAGCTCCGAAACTTTCCTGTCCTCATCAGCAATGATAGGGAAATTCACGGTCGTATTCTGCGTTTCATTAATGTCCTTTATCCAGCCCTTATGTGATTCTACGCCGTCCACGCTCAGCGCTACTACTTTTACCTTTCTCTTGTCAAACTCTTTTTTATACTTTGCTACCGTTCCTAATTCCGTCGTGCAGACCGGTGTGTAATCTGCCGGATGTGAGAACAAAATTCCCCAGCTGTCGCCGAGCCATTCATGAAAATTGATCTCGCCTTCGCTTGACTGCGCAGTGAAATTCGGCGCTTCATCGCCTAATCTGATCGTTGCCATTGCATTCTCTCCGGGAAAGTGGTCGTTTTAAAAAAACTGGTGATATTTCAGCAAATATCGCGGGAAATTCTTTTAAAAACAACAAACGGTTTTTCAATCATAATATGTTTTAAAAACATATATGTGGAGAGGTTAAAAAAAAGTCGTAAAAATTACAAAAAACTTTGGTAGATTCTATTCAAATTTTCTTTTTAAAAGCTTTTAACTATATTTCCTTTTAAAACTCCACACTATGCCCAACATTTTTAAAAGCCTGTATGTGCAGGTGCTGATCGCTATTACCATCGGCGTCCTTGTCGGCCATTTTTTTCCCGGACTCGGGGTTGCTTTAAAACCATTTGGTGATGCTTTTATCAAGCTGATAAAAATGATGATCGCGCCGGTGATCTTCTGCACGATTGTGACGGGGATTGCCGGAATGGAAGATATGAAAAGCGTCGGGCGCGTGGGTTTTAAAGCTTTGTTATATTTTGAAATTGTTTCCACAATTGCGCTTATCATCGGTCTTTTTGTAGTAAATATCATTCAGCCGGGAAGCGGGATGAACATTGATCCGGCGACGCTTGACACGAGCAAAATCCAGACATACGTGCAGACAAGCCAGGCAAGCGGCGGCGTGGTGGATTTCCTGCTGCACATCATTCCTGAAAATATCTTTGATGCACTGGCGAAAGGAAATTTGTTGCAGGTTTTATTTTTCGCTGTGCTTTTCGGCATTGGACTGGCGCATACGGGGGAACGCGGCCATGCGGTTTTAAAAGGGATCGCGTCGTTTTCCGAAGGGCTTTTCGCCGTGATAAAAATGATCATGAAGCTCGCTCCCATTGGTGCTTTTGGCGCTATGGCATTCACCATCGGGCAGTACGGCGTCGGCTCGCTGGCGTCGCTGGGCAAACTGATGGGAACATTTTACCTGACGTGCATTCTGTTTGTGTTTATCATTCTCGGCGGGATTATGCGCGCGTCTGGTTTCAGTATTTTTAAACTTTTAAAACTGATCCGCGAAGAATTATTTATTGTCCTCGGCACCTCATCGTCCGAAGCTGCACTACCAACACTAATGACGAAACTCCACAAAGCCGGATGTTCAAAACCCGTTGTTGGCTTGGTCGTGCCAACGGGTTATTCGTTCAATCTCGATGGAACATCAATTTATCTCACGATGGCGGCGGTTTTTATAGCACAGGCGACGAATACAAAGCTGGATATTTCACACCAGATTACACTGCTGCTCGTGCTTCTTTTAACGTCGAAAGGCGCGGCGGGCGTAACTGGAAGTGGTTTTATTACACTTGCGGCTACCTTGCCGACCGTTGGAAATATTCCGGTTGCAGCGATCGCGCTGATTTTGGGAATTGACCGATTTATGAGTGAAGCGCGCGCAATTACAAATCTCATCGGCAATGCCGTTGCAACGGTCGTTGTTTCAAAATGGGAAAATGAGATTGACCCGGTTTTGGCCGATGAATATCTGCGGTGATAGTTTTAAAAAAATTGTTCGAAGATATTGAATATTCTTACGTCCCCCTTACCAAGGGGGAGTGAGGGGGATTTCTTCTAACGCGAATCCCCCTTTGTCCCCCTGGATAAGGGGGATAAGAACCGATTTTTACCTGATATTTTCGAACAGTTTCTTAAAAAAGAGTGGTTTTAAAAAGAAAAAAGCGGACTCTTTTAAAAAGCCCGCTTTTGAAATTCTTTTAAAATCTTTTAAAAACTAATAATTGAACTGCGCCTGAAGTCTCAATAAATTTCCTTTCTGGCGGTTTGAAATCTTCGCGCCATCTTCAAACGTACGGTCAGAAATGGTGTACATCGCCACGAGCTCAAAAGCCGGAATTGGCTGCCATTCTACTCCCGCTTCATACTCACGAACGAGATAACGACGCGCGTCAATCTCATGTTTTTTGCCGCCTTTGTAATATTGCGCGCGTCCAAAAGGAATGAGCGTTTGACCGAAAATATCCGTTTTAAAAGAAACTGTTACAGCGCCGCCTTCAAGTGGTTTTTCTTCGATGGAGCGTGTCAGGATCGTTGGATTTCCGGCAGTATCATTTTTAAAACCAGTTGTAAATTCCGGGCCGCGGCCCACATTAAATTCTGCTAAAATCCCGAATGGCTGCGGATACATTACAAAGGTTGCTGCCACGCGCTGGTCACGGAATTCCCGTTCGCCGGTAACACTGGATGATGAACGGTCTGCAATCACAACACGCCCAGAATACGCCTGAATGCCTGGCTCGATAATTTGTCCGAAGATTTGAAAAGGATACGAAACGCGCCCAACCATGTGAAGGTTATTATTCAATTCGGGACGATTCGCCGTTTGTCCGTTGAAAGCACCGAAGCCAACTACGCCGTAATCACCCGAACCTTTTAAACCTTTTGCCACTAATTCTGAAAAAAGTTTACGCGTTTCGCTTGGCGCCCAGTAGAAAAATGCTGCAAGATCACGCTCATTAGAAACAGCACTATTCAAAGCGTCGGCGCGGTCAAGCGGGAGGCGATTTTGACTGGACTGTAAGTTTTCAAAACCAAATGGAATTTTGCTCTGCCCAAGGCGTAAACGGAATTCTTTGGCGCTATCAAGCGAAAGGTCGAAGTATGCATCGCGAAGCTGCGCAAACTGCAAGCTTGTACTGCTGGCCGACGATGCGAGATCGGGCTGAATATAAATATACACACGCTCATGCACATTCCCGCTGAAGATCAAACGCGCACGGCGAATAAAGATACTGCCATTATCGCCCCACGACCTGTCGCACTGCTCACATTTTAAATCAGGGTTTGTCTCCAAAAGGCGGTTGTAGCGCACCTGTGTGTAGCCGCGAAGGGAGATTTTGTCGTACCATTTCTGCTCTTTTTTTACAGAGTCGGTTTGCGCTGATGCAGTGGCAAAAATGAGAAAAAGTGAAAGCAATGAAGCGGTGAAAATTTTACACATTGGTTACAATTCCGTAATTCTGAAGTAATGTTTAGTTCGTATGCAAAACTACGGGGTGTGCCAGAATTATCCGTATTATCAATTCGTAACATTACGATTTATTAAACATTCGGTAATATCATGGTTTTTAAAAAAACAGAAAGCCGGAGCTTTTAAAAAAGTCCGGCTTTAAATAAAATAATCCCCGTCATTGCGAGCGTAGCATGGCAATCTGATTTGAAAGCTTTGATGCAAAGAGATCCCTCTGTCCTGCGGACATCTCCCTTAGAAAAGGGAGACATTCTTCTGATGACTTTTCAAAAACCACGAAAGAAGAAGTTCCCCCTTTTCTAAGGGGGATACGGCGTAGCCGAGGGGGATTCTCTGCGTCAGGGTTTTAAAAACCACTACGAACTACAGCTTAGCATCGAGCACCCCGCCTGCTTCGTCGCCCACTCAGGACGCTTTTTAAAGAACTCATCATGGTCACGCGAATACGGAGTTTTCATCGCGTGCTGGAGTTTTAAAAACAATTCATCCTCACCTTTTTGCAATTCCTCAATCGCTTCGTGCAGCAGGTAATTCCGCAGGATAAATCGCGGGTTCGCCTTCTGCATTATTGCCCGTGATTCTTCGCGCGAAATGGCATTCATCTCGAGGCGCTCGCTGTATTGCTGCATCAGTTCGAAAAGCTGCGTTGCTTCGCCCGGATGGGGCTCTTTGTACAAACTCTCTTTAAAAAACTCCACCGCTTCGGCTTCGTTTTTAAAAGCATCAGGGACGTCGGCGAGGAGCTGGAAGAATATCGTCATGTCGGGCTTGATGCTGGCGAGCATGTCTTTAAAAGCGGCTATGAGCGCGTCGTCTCCGGGCTTGAGGGCGTCGAGGCCGAGCTTTGCGGCGAACATGTCGTTGTGCGCCTGCGTGTAGATGGTTTTAAAATCTTCGAGCGCGGCGACGAGCGGCTCGGTGTTTTTAAAAAGTGGCGCGATGGCTCCTGCCAAAGCGCCCAGATTCCAGTGCCCGATGTACGGCTGGCGTCCGAATGCGTAGCGGCGTCCCGGCAGGTCGGTCGTGTTTGGCGTGAAGTTTGGGTCGTAGTCGTCGAGAAAGGAATACGGGCCGTAGTCTATCGTGAGGCCGAGGATGGACATGTTGTCGGTATTCATCACGCCATGCACGAAGCCGACGCGCTGCCATTCCGCCATGAGCGCGGCGGTGCGTGCGACAACGGTTTTAAAAAACTGCAGGTATTTGTCCTCGCCCGTGATTTCCGGCGTAATTTCGGGGTAATACCGCTCAATCGTCCAGTCGGCGAGGCGTTTTAAAAGGTCGGTTTCATCGCGGGCGGCGAGTATTTCAAAATTGCCGAAGCGCAAAAAGCTCGGCGCCACACGCATCACGATAGCGCCCGGCTCAAAGGCCGCATTGCCGTCGTAAAACATATCCCGCAGCACGTCATCGCCCGTGGAAACCAAACTCAGCGCGCGCGTGGTCGGAACGCCGAGATGGTGCATCGCCTCGCTCATGAGATATTCCCGCACGGAGGAGCGCAGCACGGCGCGCCCGTCAGCCCTGCGCGAATATGCCGTTGGCCCTGCGCCTTTCAGCTGCAGCTCCCACACTTCGCCTGAGGTGGCGGCCTGCCACTCGCCAAGCGTGATAGCGCGCCCGTCGCCAAGCTGCCCCGCCCAGTTGCCGAACTGGTGTCCGGCGTAGCAGGCGGCGTACGGGTACATTGTTTCGGTCACGGCATTTCCGCCGAGGATGGCGATGTCGGCGGGCGCGGTGGGCTTTTCGACGCCAAGCACGGTTGCCAGCTCGTTTGACCACGCCAGCAGCCGCGGCTCACGCACAGGCGTGGGAAGCGCCTTGCTCCACAGAACGCCCGGTGTCTGCCGCGGCCTCACGTCGCCCGACTCGTCCCCGGGAAACGCGTTTTTAAAATCTGCCTTGTATGTTTTTTCGCTCAGTTTTTCCATTGGTTCGCTTTTTAAAAAGAAGGAATGTATTTCTTTTAAAAGCGATTGACGGGTGGGATTAGTTTCTTTGTTAAAAATGAAATATTGGTTGTGACTTATGTTGTAACTTTAATAATTATGTAATCAGTCATTTAGTCTTAACTAGCTATGTTCAATCTCGGCTAACAAATTAGAGTAAATGGCTGTTGAGAAATTATTTTGTATCGCTTTCTTTAATATCTCCATTGCCTTATCTTTTTGCCCCTTTCTACAAAGTAAATTACACTTAGCTGACAAGTATGGAAGCTTACTGAAGATATCGCTCTCTCCATCAAATTTTGATTCAATTTCCTTTAAAGTAGCCTCTAATTCTGTAAGGTTATATGATCTTCTTAACAAATCAAGTTTTGTTAAATAAGGGTAAATATTTTGAGGATATGCTGCTATAGCATCATCAGTAATTTGCAACGCTCTGTAATCATTTCCTTCGACGAAAGCATAATACTGTGCTTGGGCAGTCAAAAACATTTCACGAGCTTTTTTATGGGGATTTCTTTCTAGTCCGTCAAGTAATCTGTTTAATTCATCTCTCTGTTTAGTTCCTTCAATCTTTATCAAACATCTGAAATAACTTTGGAGATTATATGGATTATTTTTATCCATATAATAACTTTCTTTTGATAAAGAGTATGCTTCGTTATATTGCTCAGTATTCAGATAAACTTGAATAAGTTCTCTTTTAGCAGTGTAATAATTAGGAGCTTCCTTCAATACCGCGCTAAATCTACTAATAGCATCTTGATTTCTTCCAGATATTCTATAGTAGAACCCAAGTAAAAAGTTATGGTCTATACCATCAATCTTTTGAGCTTCCTCCAAAATTCTCTTATCTTTACGCCGTGCCAAGGATAGGCATAGCCAATAACGGATTTCTTTTACAATCCGCTTATCTAAAAATCTTTCATTTTGAAGTATTTTATCGGCTAGTATAATGACATCTTTGTATCTTCTCTCATAGTTATAAAGCTCTCTCATAGCATGTACATAATGAGATGGTATAAGAAATTCACTTGGAATTTGATAACCTTTTTTAAGCGCTTCTTTGAATGAGATTACATAATCTGAAATATCTCTATCAAAAATTTCATAATCATTTAAGGCATTACGAGCTTGCTGTTGTATGTTTAAGTTATATTTGTCTATAAGTTTATAACCTAATCTTTGTATATAATCTTTCACAGAATCGTTAATACGAAGGAATTCCCTGGTATTCCCAACATATTCAATAATAAACTCATTACTGAATTGTGAAATTATCTCTTTAGCTTCTTGGAAATCTTCTTGTAATATATTTTCAAGAACATTAAAACTTAAAAATTCTGACTCTGATAATATTTTTAGAATTTGTAGAGCGAGTTGATTACTTTCAAACTTTCTTACTAGTCTAGCAACTTTTTCAGTATTATATTCTATTATTTCATGAGGATTATTAATGACATAATCTTTTCCTTCAAGAATTAATAGCAATGTCGCATAACTAATCTGTTCTGGAAAACCAGAGAACTGATCTGATAGAAATCGAAAATCATCTTGATTTAATTTGATTCCTTCTAAATCGAGTAACGAACGAAAAAATGCCTTTCTTTCATATTGTTCAAGTTCTGGAATTTCAATTGTATAGATAGTTTCTTTATGAATAAGATTTCTAGCTCTTGTTCTAGCCTGACTTATCACGCATACACAAAGATTTTTTAGCTCACTAATACTATCATTTATTGGTAAAAACCAATCTACTAAACTACCGTCACGATTTACAATTGCAAAGTTATCAAGGATAAAAAGTATGTCATTATTTCCACTTAATTCCTT
>JAZKFS010000115.1:19831-30980 GCA_040386315.1 Bacteroidota bacterium | reverse complement strand
CCAAATACAACGCATCACACACCAGCGCATGTCCAATCGAAACTTCCAGTAAATCAGGAATATTGTCTTTAAAAAACTTAAGATTATCCAAATCCAAATCATGTCCCGCATTCAAACCCAACCCAAGCTCATTCGCCAGTTTCGCAGCTTCCACATACGGCGCAATTGCAGCCTTGCGGTCTTTTAAAAAGCCACGTGCGTACGATTCCGTATAAAGCTCCACGCGGTCGGTGCCCACACGTGCTGCGCCTTCTATCATTTCAGCAACAGGGTCAATAAAAATAGAAGTGCGGATTCCGTTGCGTTGCAATTCAGAAATTATTTCTTTTAAAAAACCCTCGTTTTTAATTGTATCCCAACCTGCATTCGACGTGAGCGCATCCGGTGCGTCAGGAACGAGCGTTGCCTGTGCGGGCTTCACTTTTAAAACCAGATCCATGAAATCTTTTTGCGGATTTCCCTCAATATTAAATTCTGTTTTTAAAACTGGTTTCAAATCAACAACATCCTGGTAGCGGATGTGGCGTTCGTCCGGGCGCGGGTGAACCGTGATGCCTTCCGCGCCAAAGCGTTCGCAGTCGAGCGCCGTTTTTAAAACGTCGGGGTTGTTGCCGCCGCGAGCATTGCGGAGTGTGGCGAATTTATTGATGTTTACGCTGAGTTTTGTCATTTTTAAAATTACTTTTCTCCAATTAAAAAATACGTTTTCATTTTTCCTTTGCCTTTGATTTCCATTTCACCGCGTTCCTCAAAGTCAAACTTGTCTTTTAAAGCTTTAAAAACTTTTTCCGAGCAGTGAATTTTGTCGGGTTCGCCGTGCGATTCCATGCGATTGGCTGTATTGACCGTGTCGCCCCAGATATCGTAGCTGAGTTTGTGCGTGCCGAGAACGCCCGCTATTACTTCGCCTGTGTGAATGCCGATCCTGATTGCTAATTCATCAAAGGTAAAATCGAGATTTAGCTTGATGTCTTCCTGCATGGCGAGCGCAAGCCGAGCAATTCTTTCCAGATGGTCTTCGCATTGAACCGGAACACCCGACGCCACCATGTATTCATCGCCAATGGTTTTAATTTTTTCCACGTCGAATTTTTCACAAAGTGTATCAAAATGTGAGAAAATACCGGAGAGAAGTTTTAAAACTTCATCGGCGCCGAGCTTTTCAGCCAGAGGAGTAAAACCAACGATGTCCGCAAAAAGTACAGACGCAGAGGAATATTTATCGGCTATATTTTCTTCCCCTGATTTTATGCGGTCTACGATGTGGCGTGGAAGGACGCGGTTAAGGATTTTAAAAGTAGCTTTCTGCTCCTGCTGGATTAGCTCTATTTCACGTTGATGCTCGAATTGCGCCTGCTTTTTCCGTGCATCTTCGGAAAACATTTCTTTTTCAAGTTGGTGGTACTTTTTAAAATGAATGACAAAATTTTCCCAGTCTTTTTGTATTTCATACACTTCAGCCAGATTTACATGACAGTTATGGATAGTATGTTTGGCTTGAATTTCTTCTGCTATGGATAAAGCGCGGTTATAAAGTTCCATTATGGTAGCCATATCAGCGCTTTTACAATTATTCTGGACATGAGCCGCCCCCAGATTGGCAAGAGCTATAGCTTCACTTGCACGGTTGCCCGTTTCCTGATGAATTGCAACTGAGCGTTGCATAAATTCAATGCCATGCTCAAAATCTGCAGCCTGACAATATTCAATTCCTATATTGCCTAATGCACGGGCTTCGCCTGTTTTATCACCAATCTCCTGTTGAATAGCTATGGCTTTTTTATAATACTCTATGCTTTTTTCCGGTTCATTCTTTCCTCCGTATATAGTTCCAATATGCGAAAGGGCAGCAGCCTTGCCATATTTTTCACCCTTTTCTTCATAAATATGGAGAGCTTGTGTATTATATTCAAGTGCCTGGCTGTAATCGCCCATCTCGTAGTAAATACTCCCTACATTACATAAAGTATTGGCTTTAAAAATAAAATGTTTGTTTTCCTCATGTAGCGGAAGCGCTTTCCTGTAATATTCAAGCGCAGAAGAATAGTTGCCCAATTCCTTATAGATAATACCAATATTCGTCAGCGAGCCGGCAATCATGATTTTATCATTTACCAGTTCAAATGCAGCAAGTGCTTTCTGATAGAATTCCAAAGCTTTTAAAAACTCGCCGGTATCAGAATATAAGTGGCCTAATGATGATAAAACACTGGCTTCGCCTGACTTATAGCCAGCCTTTTGAAATGAAGAAAGTGCCTTTTCAAAACAACTTTCTGCAGAGTCATTCTCATATTTTCTTGTGTGAATATCACCTAATCTGAGTAGTGCATATCCTTGTTCTTTAAAATTATCAATCTCAGTACTGACTTTCAGGGCTTCTTCAGCATACGATAAAGATTGCGTGTAGTCATTGCTGGCAAAACTGCATCGGGCTAAAAGATTCAGCGCGCGGGCTTTTTGATGAAGGAGAGCCTCTGTAGCTTCATCACCAATCAGCGCAATCGCTTCAAGAGCTGACTCCTGCGCGCGCTTTTGGTCTAACTGAATAACGCTTTCACTCAAGTCATTCAGCGATTGCACTTTTAAAAGAATTTCCGAAGCGGATTTTTCTTTTGCTGTCAGGTCGTCCGTGGTTTCAGCCATCACTTTTTAAAAAGAAAATTAATCTTCCTGATTTCGTAGTTTTGTAAAAGTACGAAAAGAATTTCAAAGATTATTACTCATACAATTTCCTTTTAAAAACGCACTTTATGGCAGCGCAAAAAACATCTCTCGACGCGATTATTTCCCTTTCAAAACGACGTGGTTTTATTTTTCAATCTTCGGAAATCTACGGCGGCCTGAATGGCTGCTGGGATTTCGGCCCGCTTGGCGTGGAGCTTCTGCGCAATATCAAGGAAGCGTGGTGGCGCGATATGACCTACCGCGAGGACATTGAGGGGATTGATGCGTCTATCCTCATGCACCCGCGCGTGTGGGATGCTTCGGGGCACACGAGCCAGTTTTCCGACCCGATGATTGATAATAAAATCAGCAAGGGCCGCTTCCGCGCGGATAATCTTATCGAGGAATACGTTGATAAATTGCGCAAGAAAAATAAGAATGACGAGGCGGACGCGATTGAAAAAGAACTCGCCGCTGTAAATGAGCCGAATGATTATTATAAAATTATTACCGGCCACAACATTCCTGACCCGGTTTCGGGAGCGGCGGACTGGACGGAAGTGCGCAATTTCAACCTGATGCTGAAAACCTCGCTTGGTGCGATTGAAGGCGCGGGCGAAACAGTCTATCTGCGGCCGGAAACAGCGCAGGGAATTTTTGTGAATTTTAAAAACGTGATGGAATCGGCGCGGCAGAAAGTGCCGTTTGGTATCGCGCAAATCGGGAAATCGTTTCGCAATGAGATAAACACGAAGAATTTCCTTTTCCGCACGCGCGAATTTGAGCAGATGGAAATGCAGTATTTCATCAAGCCGGGCACGGAAACCGAGTGGTTTGAATACTGGCGCGAGAAGCGTTGGAACTGGTTTTTAAAACTCGGCATCAAGCCGGAAAATCTCCATTTTAAACCACATGACAAACTCGCGCATTATGCGGCGGCGGCGGTTGATATTGAATTTTTATTCCCGTTCGGCTGGGGCGAAATCGAGGGAATCCACTCACGCACGGACTACGATTTAAAGCAGCACCAGGAATTTTCCGGCAAAAAGCTGGAGTACGTGGACACGGTTTCAAAAGAGCGCTATGTGCCGTTCGTGATTGAAACGGCGGTTGGTGCGACACGCTCGGTGATGGCGTTTCTGTGCAATGCGTATGAGGAGGAATCTGTTGCCGGAGACAACGGCGCGGAGGAAACCCGCACAGTTCTGCGCTTCCACCCGAAAATCGCGCCTGTACAGGTTGCCGTTTTCCCGCTGATGAATAGGGACGGCATGGGCGAGCGTGCTGAGAGTATTTTTAAAGATCTGCAGTCGAATTTTAAAGCACAATACGACACGAGTGGCGCGATTGGCCGCCGCTACCGCCGCCAGGATGAAATCGGAACGCCGTATTGCATCACGATAGACCACACCACGCTGGAAGACGGCACGGTGACAATCCGCGAGCGGGACTCAATGCAGCAGCAGCGCATTTCGGCGGATAAGCTGAAGGGCTATTTGTTTGAGAAGCTTTCGTAGAGACGCGATGCATCGCGTCTGTACAGTTTTTTTTTAAAAGGTGGGTTTTTAAAGGTAGGTTTTTTAAAAGAACCTGCCTTTTTTTGTCTGAACTAGGATTTTTGGGATTTGAGGATTGTAAGATTTTTTAAAAATTGTCATTCCGGCTTGTCCGGAATCTTTCTTCAATCGTTGGATGCTTGCGGCTGGTGGTGTGGAAAAGCTTCACGCAAAAGTCGCAAATTACCCGCAAAGGCGCGCACAGGTTTCAAAGAATTTCCCCCTTTGAAGGGGGACTAAGGGGGATGCGCGGGAAGATTCTTCTGGCGCGGTCATCCCTCTGCCTGCGGCATCTCCCTTCTTAAGGGAGACTTTTTAAAAGAAATCCTTTCATCGTGAAATGCTATAAATCCTAGTTCAGACAAATAAACGGGTGCTCTTGACGGCAAGGGTGGCCGCCCACTGTTGGTGGAATGTGGCAGAATGGGGAGTATAATTTTCTTAAAAAATTCTTTTTAAAACTTTTTAAAAGGGTTGAACGTATTTATTTTAGGGACAATTATGAGGGCGACTCAGCCGTCGTAGTTTGTAGCCGAAAAGCAGCATATTTTTTAAAAGGAACTTCCGAAAGCGTTGTGTGATTTAGAGTTAAAGCGGCACATGCTTTTTAAAAGCTTCCTTCCTCCAAAAATTATATATTCTATGAAACGCGCATCTATTGCAGCAGCTCTTGTCGTGGCATTTTTCTCGCTCGGATTTTTTGCCGGGCAGGAAGACGCGTACTATTTTAAAGTGAATAAGTCGCTGGAAACGTTCGGCTCGGTTTTCCGCCAGATTTCGGAAGAATATGTGGATGAAATTGACCCGGAAGTGTTCGTGCAGGCGGGTATTGACGGAATGCTGGAGACGCTCGACCCGTACACGGTGTATATGGACGAGGATGGCTCGGGCGATATTGACCTGCTGACGACGGGCGCTTATACGGGGCTTGGGATCTCGGTTGGCGTGAAGGATTCGATGCTGACGATCATGGATCTGTACGATGGATATTCGGCGCAGACGAGTGGTATTCGGATTGGCGACCATATTTTGCAGATAGATACGGCGCGGGTTTTAAATCTGCCGAGTGATGCTTTGCGGCCGTACACACGCGGTGAAGTTGGCTCGCGGGTAAATGTGAAGATTTTGCGTGACGGGATTCGCGATACGCTGAGTTTTACGCTGACGCGCAGTGAAATTAAAGTGAATAATGTTCCGTATTCCGGCGTTTTGGAAAATGGAATCGGGTATATAAAATTAGAGCGTTTTTCGAGGAAATCTGCGCAGGAAGTTCGCACGGCGCTGGCGACTTTAAAAAGCCAGCAGAAACTGAACGGTTTGGTGCTGGACTTGCGTGATAATCCAGGCGGATTGCTTGATGCCGCGGTTTCGCTGTGTGAGCTGTTTGTGCCGGAAGGCAGCGTGATTGTTTCCACGCGTGGAAAAGACCCTGAGGAAACGCGCACGTATAAATCGAATAATGCGCCGATGGATTTGGATTTGCCGCTTGCAATTATGGTGAATAACCGCAGTGCGAGTGCGAGCGAGATTGTTGCGGGCGCGATACAGGATTTGGATCGCGGGATAATTATCGGCGAGCGTTCTTTTGGAAAAGGTTTGGTGCAGACTGTCTTCCCGATGCCGCACAATGCGAATTTAAAAATCACAACAGCGCGTTATTACACGCCGTCGGGACGTTCTATTCAGCAGATTAATTATGCGAATAAGCGTAAAGGAATTGCAGCAGCGCAGGATACAAGCGTAATCTTTCACACAAAAAATAACCGTCTTGTAAAGGAATTTAACGGTATTATGCCCGATTCCACCGTTGCTTTTAAAAGAGAATATCCCGACTTCGTTCGCGAGGTTTTAAAACAAGGTTTGGTATTTGGATTTGCGTCGGAATACACGTCGAAATTTGAAAAACTGCCAACGGATTTTTCGGTGAATTCTACGGTTTTAAAAGAATTTGAAGCGTTTTTAAAAACAAAGAAATTTGGTTTTAATTCTGCGGGAATTACAAAAACGGAAGAATTGAAATCACTTGCCACGAAGGAAAAATATTCTGCGGAAGTTTTAAAAGAAATTGAGAAGTTGGAAAAGCTTTTAAAAAGCAGCGAGAAAAATCCTGTTCAGCAGAATGCGGCTGCGCTTTCAGAGGTGCTTAAAGAGGAAATTTTCAGCAGGTTTCAGACGAATAGTGTGACGTTTGCCGCGACGCTGAAGAGTGATTCGCAGTTGAAAACGGCGATTGATGTTCTAGCGCAGAAGGCGAAGTATGACGCGCTTTTGACAGCGACGGAAACGAAGACAGGTTTTTAAAGAGCTTGGTGTGATCTTCTGACGATTGATCCCTCTGCCCTGTCGGGCATCTCCCTTAATAAGGGAGACCTTCTTGTTGGGGTTTTAAAGATGAGGTTAATAAATTATGAATAGTAATAAAAATATTGCGCCGCTCCAGTTTAGCGGCGTTTTGCATTCTGACGGGACGATTTCGGTGCCGGAGGAAATTGCGGATTTTTTGCAGGATTATGGTGGTGAAGTTGAGATTACTGTTTCTTTTAAAAAGGAAATTGGTGATGAGATTTCGGATAAGGAAGTTTTAAAAATTTCGGCAATGCAGAAATTAGAAGTGGCACATGTGAAGGTGATGATGGAAAGTGAAGGAACAATTGCTTGGGATTCGGAAGTAGCAAAGAAGTTATCTGAACTATGATTTTATTTATTTGTCATTCTGAGCGAGAGCGAAGAATCTACGTCAGAAGTTCGCGTTTGCATCTTCTACTGTAGATGTTTCGCGATGCTCAACATGGCAATCGCGAACTTTTAACGTGTGGATTCCCGCCTGCGCGGGAATGACAATTTTAAAAATTGAATGGATAAAAAAGAATCTTTATTGCTTGAAACGGATATTCTGGTTGACTACTTTTTTAAAAAGCCGTCGCTGGTGCGGGAGCTTTTAAAAGAAAATGTGTGCTATACGACATTCGTGCAGATGGCGGAAATCCTTTCGTGTGCGAACACGGAAAGTGAGCGGGAGCAGCTGATGAAACCGTTTATGGGATTGCGGGTTTTGGGTTTTCACAGCCGCTACTCCCCTGCTTTTGCAGATTTTTTACGGGATTCTGATAATTTTTCAGAAGTTTTTAAAAATCGTGACAAATTCAGGTTTTGCCTTGTTTCGGCGATAGCGAAGGAAGCGAAATTAACGGTCGTAACTCGTGATTTTTCAGCGATTTACAAAAATTTTACAAATATTGCGACAATAGAACCGACGGCAAGCGCGTCATAGCGTCCTATACGGCGAGCGGCTTTACAGAATCCAGCTGCGGCGCTTTTAAAAAGATAATTCACTAGACTTTAAAAAATACATTCCCCAACCTTGGCAGGTCATTCATGAGAATTACGAAACAGTATACAAACCGCGAAAGTCAGTCGCTTGACAAGTATTTGCAGGAAATTGGCCGCGTGGAGCTTTTAACGCCGGATGATGAAATCGTGCTGGCACAGTTGATTAAAAGTGGGACGTTTCAGGGCGAGCTCGCTCTTGAGCGCCTTGTAAAAGCAAATTTGCGTTTCGTTGTTTCCGTTGCTAAACAATATCAAAATCAGGGCTTGTCGCTTGGCGATTTAATTAACGAAGGAAATCTTGGACTAATCAAAGCCGCAAAACGCTTTGATGAAACGCGTGGTTTTAAATTCATCTCCTACGCTGTTTGGTGGATTCGCCAGTCTATCCTTCAGGCATTAGCTGAGCAGTCGCGTATCGTTCGCCTCCCGCTGAACCGCGTTGGAGCGTTGAATAAAATCGGTAAAAAATTCAGTGAACTCGAGCAGGCTTATGAGCGCGAACCGACAGCCGCTGAGCTGGCAGAGCAGCTTGACATGAGCGTTTCTGAAATCACGGAAACAATCAAAATCTCGGGCCGCCACTTGTCAGTAGATGCGCCGTTCGTACAGGGCGAGGACAACCGCCTTCTGGACATTCTGCCAAACGACCTTCAGCCGCCGCCTGACTCCGAGCTAATGCGCGAATCGCTTCGCATCGAGGTGCAGCAGGTGCTTTCTACGCTTTCTGAGCGTGAAGCCGAAGTAATCCGCTTATATTTTGGCCTGGACAATCGCACGTGCCTCACGCTTGAGGAAATCGGTGAGAAATTCAACCTGACCCGCGAACGCGTTCGCCAGATAAAGGAAAAAGCTATCCGCCGCCTGCGCCACGCATCACGCTCTAAAGCGCTGCGTTCGTATTTGGGGTAGGAGTTTTTAAAAGTATTTTTAAAGGCGATTCTTTTTTAAAAGAATCGCCTTTTTTTTAAAAGCTTTTTTAAAGCTAATTTTTTATAAAACAAAAAACGCCTTCCTTTTTAAAGAAAGCGTTTTAAAAAACATTTTAAAAGAATTCTTTTAAAAACTTATTCCTTCATAAACATTCTCATTACACTTTTCTCTCCACTTTTCAACGTCACAAAATACACGCCCGAAGCTAAATTCTCTATCGACAGGCGAAGCGAAAAGGCTTCGTTGTCATTGTGCTGAAATTGCTCTGCGACAGTTTCGCCTAAAAGCGAATGAATGCGGATGCTGATATTGCCTGCGGGTAAGGATGTTTGAATATTGATATAGTCGTTGGCTGGATTTGGTGAAAGTGAAATTTCCGTATTTCTAACTAATGAAGTTTCTTCTTCTACACCAACAGTATAAGCATTACGAAGGCGGACAATAACTTGATTGTCTGTGAGAAACCATCCTGTTCCATTACGGTCAAACGCAGCACCATTTACCAAAGAAAAAACTGTGCTCTGGCTCCACTGACCGTCTTTTTTTACCCATTGTTTAGAACCCTGATTTTTCTTTCCATTGTATGACATATGTGAATATGTCCATACTGTGCCGACCGGATCAATAAAAATATTATTTACGTCCCTGAAATTACTTGTATCATTTCCCTCATCGCTCCATTCTTTACCATTAAACCGGGCTATTCCACCCGGAGATTCTGAACCACCAATAAGGTTGCCAAGTCTGAAGTAGCCAACCCAGATCGCTCCTTTGGGATCAAGTGCTATTGAAACTGGCGTTCGATTCCATGAAGAATCTAAACCGTGGTTTTCCAGATTATAAATTGTTACTTTATTGTCGGGAGTATAGCCATAAAGACCGTGAATATAAAGCCCCAACTTCTCATCAAAGAACGATGGCTGTGTAGCAAACCAAACAGTGCCGGACGGATCTGTAACTAATGATAATGGACGTGTCATTCCGAAATAGCTCCCTTCCGGCGATTCGATAGTTTGCCATGTTTCTGTACTGCGATTGTATTTATATAACCGAGTTCGCTTAATCTGATGCACTGGGACTGTGTCGAGATTATAAATACTATAATTTACAGAATCTGATGCCATACTGCTTACCCAAATATTATTACTAGAGTCAACAGTGATTGCCGGGAATTCTTCGCGCCAATATTTTTTTTCTGTCAGTTTATATTCTGTCCACTTTGTACCATCGTAGCGCTGCACTCCGTCTTTGGTCGTTACCCACACATTGTTATCTTTATCAGTTGCTATTCCATAGGCGCTATCAGAAATCCCCGTTTCAATTCCCCAGTGGTCCCATTTTTTGCCATCATAGCGGTTAACTCCCCACCAGCCAGTACCCCAGAGATTTCCGTGGCGGTCAGTCATAATCTCATAACTTATAGAAGGTTGCACATTGTTTTTAAAAAGATTCCATGAACCATTCTGATACACAGCAACTCCTTTATCATTGGAATTGGAACCGCTCCCACAGATCATAACTTCACCTGCTTTCGTTAAGGCAAGAGATTTCATTTCCAGCGGTTTTTTAAAGCTAAAGAAAAATCCGGTAGGATGTGGTACGCTTTCAAATGATGTTCCGTTAAATCGCTGAATTCCTCGGTCGGTCAGGCACCAGATCATATCCTGAGCATCTATTATCATTTCCTTGATATGTGGCCCATAGGTATAATTTTTGTATTGTACGGGTAAATATTTTACCCATTTGCCGTTGCGTAATGTGCTGATACCAAAAGCTCCAGCAAGCCAGATATTACCTTTACTATCAGAGCGTATTATTTCGCCACCAGTCTGCAAGCTATCAGGCCCCATATTATCGCGTTTGTAAAGAGTCCATGTGTTTCCATCAAAGCGGCCAACCTGCCAGCTATTGCCAACCCAGATGTTGCCGTTTTTATCCACTGTTAGCCCTGTCAATGGCTGGCTTCCTAATGTCGCATTCGGGATATTGTCTTTATCGGAAGAATACTTTATCATTATTCCATTTTTAAAGCGAAGGACTATTCCTTTCGTAGAAGCATAATTACTACCGGAAGCCCAAACAGAACCATCAGGGGCAGTCATCATATTCACTATACGGAAATCTTCTCCCAAATCACTTAAAGTATAACTCGTCCATTCTGTACCGTTATAGTGAGCTATGATACGGGTTACATAGTTAATCTGGGGAACATTAGGTACAAACTTGTCTTTCCCAGCAGCTATCCATACGCTGCCGCTTGAGTCCACACATATACTTGTTGCAGTATTAGCCGGATAATTGTTCTTATCAGTAAACTCCCAACTTTGCCAAGCTCCACTCCTAAAGCGGGCAACTCCTACATTCGTTGCTGCCCATACATCACTTGATGAAGTTACCGCCATTGCATTTACTGAGGTTTCGCCACTGTTGACAATAGAATCATACACAGTAGTTTCCTTTGTAGATTTACTGAAGCGTACGGCTCCTCTATATGTTCCTGTCCAAATGGAAGTTCCATCATCGACAGCTACCTGTGTCGGGCTAGCAGGCTTGAAAACAGTTTTTTCCTGAATTTGTGCAAACGAATCAAAAAGCATACAGCAAAACAGCAAAGGAAGAAATGTAGAAAATTTTCGCATTTTGGACTCTTTAAAAAGTTTATATTTACG
>JAZKFS010000115.1:0-19821 GCA_040386315.1 Bacteroidota bacterium | reverse complement strand
GTTTTATAGTAATAGTTCAATTGGATTTTTTGTTACACGCTACTATATAATAACACTTCAATCACGATTGTGTCTTGCTACTTTTTAAACTATTACAAATTACATATTTTCTTTTAAAAAGCAAGCATTTATGAAACTCTACACCTTTGAAGAAATCAAAAACGAATTCATCGGCAAGCGCGGAACAAAAGCCCGCGAAAAATACGAGCAAAAGCTGCAACGCGATATGGAAAAATGGGCCAAAAAGCAAAAGAAGCCACAAGACAATTTGCCTCAGAGCAACACCTGATAACTCCTAAAACAAAAAAATACCGTATTTTTGAAGGCAGTTCTTTTTAAAAGAATTGCCTTTTGTTTTTAAAAAGCGCGATACAGTTCTTTTACAGCTTGTTCGTCTCGTGTGGCGAAGTTTTTAAAAGAACTTTTAAAAGAAAATTTCCGAAAAATATAAAGTTTTAAAACTATGGATTTTCAATCCGAAACATCACCTTCCCTTACGCTCGACCTGCCGGTGATACAGCCCGCGGAGCAGATTTTGCCGACGAATAGACGCCCCGAATGGCTGAAAGTCAAGGCGCCCGGCGGCGAAACGTACACGAAGCTGAAAGGCATGATGCGCTCAAAAGAGCTGCACACGGTGTGCGAAGAAGCGCGCTGCCCGAATATCAGCGAGTGCTGGAGCTCGGGCACGGCTACGTTTATGATTCACGGCGATACGTGTACGCGCTCGTGCGGCTTCTGCGCTATCAAGACCGGGCGGCCAAATCCCGTTGACCCCGATGAGCCGCGTCGCGTGGCTGAGTCGGTGCAGCAAATGAATCTCGTTCACGCGGTCATCACATCTATCAACCGCGATTCGGACAAGGACGGCGGTTCGATTATCTGGGCGGAAACGATTCTGCGGGTTCGCGAGCTGAATCCGACGACGACAATTGAAGTGCTGATTCCGGATTTTAAAGGAAATATGGAAAATCTCCAGCGCATCATTGACGCAAAGCCGGACATTTTAAACCACAATACGGAAACAGTTCCGCGCCTGTACCGCCGCGTGCGCCCGCAGGGAAAATATCAGTGGACACTCGACCTTTTAAAAGAATCGAAACGCCAGGGAATGCGCACGAAAACCGGCATCATGGTCGGCCTCGGCGAAACGAAAGATGAAGTAATCCAGGTGATGAAGGATTTAGTTGAAGTCGGGCTTGATGTTTTCACGCTCGGGCAGTATTTGCAGCCAACGAAAAATCACCTTCCGGTTGACCGCTTTGTGCATCCTGACGAATTCGCTGAATACAAGCGAATCGGGCTGGAACTTGGTATCGGTTATGTAGAATCCGGCCCACTTGTGCGCAGTTCATATCACGCTGAGCGGCACGTGTAATGCGGTTCACGCTGCTCGGCACAGGTACTTCGACGGGCGTTCCGACCATTGGTTGTGAATGCCCGACATGCGTTTCAGACGACCCGCGCGATAAGCGCCTGCGCCCCTCGCTCCTTATCGAATCCGACACGACGACCGCTGTGATTGACACATCGAGCGATTTCCGCCAACAGATGATGCTTCATGGTGTGACGCGGCTTGACGCGGTTGTTTTTACGCATCATCACTTTGACCACATTGGCGGTTTCGACGACATCCGCGCGTACAATTTCGTTTTAAAAAAGTACATCCCGATTTACCTGCTCCAGGAAACGTTTGACAATATTCACCGCACGTTCGAGTACGCTTTTAAAAAGCCCGTTCCTCCCGGCGGCGGTGTTCCGCTCGTCATTCCGCATATTATTGATGCTGAAGCTTTTACAATCGGCGATATAGAATTTCAGCCCATTCCGCTTTTCCACGGCAGAATGCGCGTGAACGGCTATCGCATTGGCGATTTTGCGTATTGCACCGACACGAATTTTATTCCTGAAGAATCATTTGAGCTTTTAAAAGGTGTGAAAACTTTGGTGATTGACGCACTGCGCTATGAGGAACATCCCACACATTTTACTGTTGCGGAATCTTTAAAAGCGATTGAAAGGCTTGCGCCGGAGAAGACGTATTTCACGCATATCGCGCACCAGATAAAGCACTCTGAACTTGAAGGTGAATTGCCAAAAAATGTGCAGATTGCCACTGATGGATTAGTTATCAATTTATAGTTTTAAAACCACTTTTTAAAAATGTCCTACCGCGCAGAATTACAATCCAAAGCCGACGAACTCATCCCGCTTTTACAAGAATTCGAGCCGGAAATCCTCGAAGATTCCTTCCGTGAATATTCCGTACAGGTTGGCTTAAAAATTTCCGGTTTTAAAAAGCCGTCGGTGACAATTCATTACAGCCCGAAAAAGCGAGCATACACACTCGCGATAAACGGTGTAAAAGATGAATTAATCCAGCAGGAAATTCAGGAAAAACTCAATGCGCCCATTGCAAAAAAACCTTTAAAAAAGGAAATTTTAAAAAGCGAGTTAGTAAAAGATAACGCTTTAAAAAATGACAGTTCAAAAGCTGATTCCGCACCTCAGCAAATGTTGCTCAATGGCGTGCAGATTTATGTTGATGGTTCATTCATCAGCGGAAAAATTGGTTACGGAATTGTGATTTTGCAGGAAGGAAAACTTGCGGCTGAATTTTGCGGTGCTGTTCCGCCGGATTTTCATAATTCCACGCGACAAGTTGCCGGAGAATTATTTGCCGTTGGAAAAGCAATCCAGTGGTGCAGGAAGAACGGAGTTACGGACGCCGAGATTTTCTATGACTACGAAGGCATCGAAAAATGGGCGACCGGGGCGTGGAAAGCAAACCTCGAATTAACAAAAAAATACCAGGTTTTCATCCGCTCGTGCGGCATAAAAATCAAGTGGCGCAAAGTGAAAAGCCACACCGGCGATTACTGGAACGAGCGCGCCGATGTGCTTGCGAAAGAAGGATGCTATTCGTGATGCGTGATGAGTTTTTAAAAGTAGTTTTTAAAGGATTTTGAATTTTAAAAGCAAAAGTGTAGTTTTAAAAACAAATAACGACGCATTACACATCACTCATTACGCATAACGACTATGGGACTTTTATTAGGCTGGCTCGCAAACGCTGCGGCTGTGTACGCAACGGCACATCTCGTTCCGGGCATCCACGTAAATGGTTTTGTGGCGGCGCTCATCGTGGCGCTCGTGCTCGGGCTCATCAACATTACCGTCAAACCGATTTTAAAACTACTTTCCACGCCATTCATTCTGCTCACGCTCGGGCTTTTCCTCCTCGTCATCAATGCCGTAGCGCTGCTGCTTGCGGACTATTTTGTGGATGGGCTGACGATTGACGGCTTTTTACCAGCTGTGATTGGCTCAGTTGTGATTTCGATTGTTTCGTGGATTGTTGGGAAGATTTTGAATGCGGTATTTTAAAACAATCAGCAATTTTCCTTTTAAAAATCAGTCATATAAATTTTATAAAAGATTTTAAAAACACATGAAACTGGCAATTCAATATCTAAACGACGCACAGGGTCATGTTCAGGCAGTTCAGATTCCTGTGGCTGATTGGGAAAAAATCGTTCAGAAAATCAAAAAATACGAGCAGATTTTCACGATGAGGTCCGGGCTGAGTGATGCGCTGAATGAAGTTGAAAAAATGAGAAAAGGTAAAGTAAAGAAGCAATCATTGTCGGATTTCCTGAATGAAATATAACGTTATTCTGACAGCGAATTTTAAAAGAGAAGTGAAGAAACTATTGAAGCGCTACTCGTCGCTCAGGAATGAATTGTTTGAACTGGAACAAGAACTTACAGCCAATCCAACTATTGGAACAGATTTAGGAAATAATTCTTTTAAAATCCGAATCGCAATCAAGAGCAAAGGAAAAGGCAAACGTGGCGGTGGGCGCGTAATTACTTACGTTATTACAGAAGATTGGGAAGTGTATTTGCTCTCAATTTACGATAAGTCGGACTTTGATATCATTGATGATAAGATTTTAAAAAACCTCATTGCAGAAATAAAAGCCGATAAAAAATAGTTTTTAAAACGAGAAAAGCCGAAAGCCCTCACATCTTTCGGTTTTCTTTTTAAAAATCATTTTTGCATTTCAAAAAAATTTCCGCATATTGCACCACCTCAAAAAACAACCCTTATAAAAACGACGGAGAACGATAATCTGGTAAACTGATACTTTTTAAAATAATGGCGCATTGCCGTTTCTTTTTCATTTATCAGGAAAGATTATCATGAGTTCACACACCGTTTCGGCTGAAAAGCTGATTGACTCTTCGTTTCGCCCCTCTTTTAAAAACTTTTCGATTACAAAAAAAGCGTGGATTTTCCTGGCGCTGCCGGTGATTTTCACCTTTTTGTTTTACAATCAATCCATCGGGCTAAATCTTTTTATTTTTGAAACGCTGGTTTTAAGCGCGCTCCTGATACGAAAAGACGTCTGGCTGAATAACAAAAATTCTATCGCGGTTTTTGCCGGAACATTTCTTTCTGCTGCATTTGTCGTCATTAATTATTCGTGGACGGCGATTCTGGCGAATTTTCTTTCGTTTTATATTCTCATCGGCCTCCTGATTTATCCTGAAACCCGCTCACTCATCAACTCGCTGCGGCTTTCAAATTTCAATTTTTTCCGTTCGCAAATCCACTTTTTAAAAAGAGTCGGGCAAGTCAAAATCTCGCGTTTCAGCACCAAATCACTTCTGCGAAAAATCCAGCTTGTTTTTATTCCGCTTGTCGTCATCGTCTTTTTTGTTTTCCTGTACAAAACGTCAAATTCTGCTTTTGAAAATTATCTCGGCGTCGTTGGCGATGCAATTTCTAACGCGTTCAGCAGATTTTTTGAAATGCTGGATTTTCAGTTGGTCGTGCTCTATCTTTTGGGTTTGGGAATTTGCGCTTTCACTTTTATCAAAGTGCGAAGCCAGAATATTATTGACTTTGATGCCAATACTGATGAAAATTTGCGGCGGATGAAAAAGCTGCGCAAAGCGAACCCGTTTTTCGGCACACCGACAACGACTTTTAACCCAAATGCTCTAAAAAACGAACTGACATCGGCGATTTTTCTGCTCGCGGTTTTAAATGTTCTGATTTTTCTTGTGAATGCGCTCGACATTTATCATGTGTGGTTCAATTTTGAATTCAATCAGCAGGATTTAAAACGGTTTGTCCACGAAGGCACGTATTTGCTGATTTTGTCCATAATGATTTCCATTGGTATCACGCTTTTTTACTTTCGCGGCAATCTCAACTTTTTTAAAAATAATCGTCTCCTGCTGATGCTCAGCTACGCGTGGCTTTTTCAAAATGTAATTTTGACGTTTTCGGTTGCTGTCAGGAATTTCTGGTACATTGAGTATTATGCGCTGGCGTATAAGCGCATTGGTGTTCTGGTTTTTCTGGCGCTGACGCTGTATGGCATTTTCACCGTTATTCAGAAAATCCGCCAAAAGAAAAACACGGCGTACCTGCTGCGGGCGAATAGCTTTGCGCTGTACATTGCGCTGGTTTCTGTTTCTGCTTTTGATTGGGATACAATTATCGCAAAATACAATTTCAACAATTTTAAAAACTCGTATGTGGACTTGCTTTTTCTGAGCGATTTTGCTGATAAAGCGCTACCGTATCTTGATAAATCCGATGGAAAATTAGCCGAAATTGAAAAAGTGCAGACGGAGAAATTCCATTTTGTTCATCGATATATGCAGTATGATGATTATCAAAATATCATTCAACACCGGAAAAAAATCTTTAAAAAAGAGTGGGAAGCGAAGGGAATTCTGTCGTGGAATTTACCTGAAAGTGTAGCGTATGAAAAGCTGAAAAACAAATAATTTTAAAAACCAAAAGCCGAAAGACACCACATCTTTCGGCTTTCTTTTAAAAACATTGCTTTTAAAAACCTACTTCCGCAGCATCTCCACGAATGCACCTTTCTTCGACACATTCATGATTGTTTCAGCGCCGAAAACGAGGGCGCAGTGCGAGTCGCTGTGTCCTGCGGGATAATTAAAGCACACCGGAAAATCGAAATCTTTTACGGCGTTCATCACGATTTCCTTTGTTGTATAGCCGAAGTCAGGCCTGTCGCGCATTGGCGAGGTAAAGCGCCCGATTATCATTCCTTCCAGCTTGTCGAATTTGCCCGCTTTTTTTAAACACATGAGGTATGTTTCGATACGGAAATGATGCTCGCCGACGCACTCGATAAAAAGGATTTTGCCGTCGGTGTCAATGTCGGAATTCGTGCCCTGAAGCGGCGACAAAATCGAGAGGTTTCCGCCGACAAGCTCGCCTTTCGCGTGGCCGATGCGGTTGAGTTTGTGCGGCCTGATTTCGCACGAAAGGTCTTCGCCCATGTACGCGCGGCGCAGGGTTTCCCACGAATCTTCAAAAATTCCCTGGCTGGAAATGTCAATTGGCATCGTGGAGTGGATCGTCTGGATGCCGAAATTGCCGTTGATGTGGCAGTGCATGAAGGTCACGTCGCTGTAGCCCGCTATCCACTTCGGGTGCTTTTTAAAAGTTTTGTAATTGAGCTTGTCCATGATGCGAACGGCGCCGTCGCCACCGTTTGCGTGCAAAATCGCTTTGATTTCTGTATTATCGAGCATTTCCTGGTAATCATGCAAACGCAGGTCGTCAGGGCCGGCAAAAGAGCCCTTGCGCGGGCCGATGGTTTTTCCGAGAACAGTATTTACGCCCCAGCTTTCGATGATTTTCTGCGCGGGCAGCACGGCGCGTTTTGAAATCGGATTTCCCGTGGAAACTATCCCGACGGTGTCGCCTTCTTTTAAAAACGGCGGTTGTTTGAACGACATATATTTGGCTTGAGTTGTACTACATATTTGTTGCAACTACAACATGGAGAACCATTGCTATAAGTTCCGGTTTTTTAAAAGCAAAAAGCCGAAAGACATGATGACTTTCGGCTTTTTTTTAAAGCTATTTCTTGCGTCGTCATTGCGAGGAGGTCTTCCGACGCGGCAATCTCTACATCAGTTTGTCGCGATGAGAAGGTGTAGCGATTGCTTCGTCGAAGACTTCTCGCAATGACACTTTTAAAAACCTACTTCTTCTTTAAAAACTGCGTTTTTAAAACGATGCTTTGGCCTTCCACTTTGCAGTCTACTTCTTCATCGTTGTCGGTGAGGCGGATTTTCTTGATGACGGTGCCCTGCTTCAAATTGAGCTGTGAACCCTTTACTTTTAAATCCTTGATAAGCACGACCGTGTCGCCATTTTCCAACACTTTGCCGTTGCTGTCTTTTACGATGATTTCTTCGTTTTCCATGACTTTCTCCTGTGGTGAAATTGTTTTTAAAAAGTTGTGCGAAATTATGCAAATTTGCTTTAAAAATTTTCTGCGTTAAGTTTTAAAAATTTAGTGAATGATTTATTTAAAGTTTGAAAAACCAGAATCTAATTTTTCAGAACCAGATTCACCAATAAAAAAAGCTCTCGAAAACTTCATAGTAAAAACACTTATTAAAGTTTTCCCTGACAGTAACCCAGATTTGAATTTAGACAAAATTCTTTATTGGAAAATAGAATTTGATGAGGAGACTAATATTACAGATGGAGAATTGGGTTTTAATGAAAATGATGAAGTTATTTATGCTGCTCCTTTTAAAAAGAATTACGGATTTTGGACTGATAATCATTTAACTTTAAAAGATTATGAAAGATTTAATCCAATCTATATAACGAAAGAAGAATTTGAAAAGGATTGGTTAGAATTCACAAAAGGTGAAGAATAAAAAAGCCGAAAAACATTACATCTTTCGGCTTCCTCTTTTAAAAACTTTCCTTTTTAAAAACCTCAGTTCAGCTGCAAATCGTCCGGCACGTCAATTTCCATGAGTAGCATGGCCGAAGCGATGGTTTTGCCTTGCGCGTCGAGCTTGAGGGAAACCGTGCCGCCGCCGCCGAGCGTGTTGTGCAGCACGAAGTTTACCGCCCAGATGTTGGGGAGTTCGTAGCGGTCTACGGGGCCGAGGCAGATGCCTTCAAAGTGAGATTTTACGCGCTCGGCGGTGAGCGCTTTGGAGATAATCGGGTACCATTCTTCTTTAAAAGCAATGACGCCGCAGTTTGCCGCATCGCCTTTGTCGCCGCTGCGTGCGTGCGCGATTTTTGATAATTGGATTTTCATAGTTTGCAGATGTATTATAAAAGCAATAATTTTGTTTTTTTTCCGTTTTCGCATTCACAGTTGACAAAAATACGACATTCTTTTTAAAAACTTCCCAAGGAGTTGAAAAAAATGCAGAGAATTATGTTTAAATCAAAGATTCATCGCGCCCGCGTCACCGATGCCAACCTTTATTACGAAGGCAGCATGACGATTGACCCGGAAATGATGGAAGCTGCTGATTTTCTCCCGTACGAAAAAATCTCTGTGGTGAATGTCAATAACGGCGAGCGCTTTGAAACCTACGTGATTCCCGGCACGCCTGGCAAACGCGAGTTTTGCCTGAATGGCGCCGCAGCACGTCGCGCGGCCATCGGCGACGAAGTAATCATCATCGCCTACGCCAACATGGAAGACCACGAAGCGCGCACGTATAGCCCGACCGTCGTTCTGCTCGGCAAAGACAATGAAATCGTGAGCGTGAGCAATTCCGTCGAAGCCGGAACGCTTGTTTCGCCGAATTAATATCAGAAAATTTCCGTATTTTTAAAGAGTTTTTAAAACGCAGTTTTTAAAAACTCTTTTTTGTTTTTGGTGGTTACGTTTTAAAATTTCCACAATTGTGACTTGATATGTAAGTCTTGTCATTCCCGCGAAAGCGGGAATCAACGCCGGAAGGACGCGTCAGGGTTACAATTTTTATTTTAAAAACGAAACTTTTAAAAATTTACAACATTATTTTTCAACTTCTTCTGACGTTGATTCCCCTTTTCAGGGGAATGACAGTTTAATATTAATTCAGATTTTCTTTTAATAACTCTTTTTAAAAACTCTTTTAAAACCCGCATGAATACACAGCAAACTCCTCTCGCCGTTCTCATACTCGCTGCCGGAAAGGGCAAGCGCATGAATAATCCCGAACTTCCAAAAGTGATGTTTCCCGTTGCCGGGACTCCGATGGTCGGGCATGTTTTAAACCAGGTGAAAAAATTGAACCCTGATAAAACCGTGCTTATCGTCGGGCATCACAAGGAAATCGTGATAAATTATGTGAACGACGATTTTGCAGAATTTGCGGAATTTGCTGAGCAAACCGAACAGCTCGGAACAGGCCACGCCGTTGCGCAGGCGGAAGAGCTTTTAAAAGATTTTAGCGGTGATGTCCTGATTCTCTCGGGCGACGTGCCGCTTTTGCGCGCAAGCACTTTGAAAACTTTTGTTGAAACGCATCATCATACGGATGCGTCGGTTTCTGTACTGAGCGTTGATGCGCCAAACCCGACGGGCTATGGCCGCATCGTTCGCGATGAAGCGGGCAACTTTTTAAAAATCACCGAGCAGAAAGACGCGACCGATGCCGAAAAGGCAATCACGGAAATCAATTCGGGAATTTACATCGTTGAATCTGAAAAGCTTTTTAAAGCTTTAAAGCAGGTTTCCAACACCAACGCGCAGGGCGAATATTACCTGACCGACATTATTTCGATTCTCCGCAAAGACAACGCGCCTGTTTGCGCTGCGAAAATCAAACATTTTGATGAATTGCAGGGAATCAATACGGTTGATGAGCTGGCGCGCGCCGAGCAGTCGTACCATGCGCTTCATGGCGAAACGGTTTCGCTGCCGAATTTGTAAATTGTTTTAAAAACTTTTAAAAATGATAGAATCTCTCAATCATATCGGAATTGCCGTTCGCGACCTCGACGCAAGCGTAGAGCTTTTTAAAAAGATTTTTCAAACGCAAAATGTCCATCGCGAAGTGGTCGAAGACCAGAAGGTTTCGATTGCGTCGTTTAAGGTTGGCGATGTGATTCTGGAGCTTACCGCGCCGACGTCGCCAGACTCGCCCATCGCGAAATTCATCGAAAAGCGCGGAGAAGGAATTCATCACCTTGCTTTTAAAAGCGATAATGTTGCAACGGATTTGGAGCGTTTAAAAGGCGAAAATATTCAGCTTATCAACGAAAAACCGCAGCCGGGCGCGCATGATATGCTGATTGCGTTTATGCATCCGAAGTCTACGGGTGGAGTTTTGATGGAATTGTGTCAGGATAAGTAAACTTGTCTGAACTAGGATTTTTAGGATTAAAAGATTTTAGGATTTTGACTTTTGTCTGAACAGGATTTTTAGGATTAATTGATTTTAGGATTTCGTTTTTTGTAGAGACAGATAATTATCTGTCTCCGCGCAGGAAGTTGCAAAAAACAAAGTTTTTAAAAGATAAATGTTTCAGGGCAGATTTGCTTTGGGACAACGTCTGACGTGAGACAGATAATTATCTGTCTCTACATTTTTTTTGTGGTAAAATTTACACTTTGACTTTTAAAAAACTCAACATTCATAACTAAAAACTCAACATTACTAAAAATGGCAAACTTAATCTTACTGCGTCACGGCGAATCACAATGGAATCTTGAAAACCGCTTCACCGGCTGGGTGGACGTGGATTTGACGCCGAAGGGCGAAGCTGAAGCGAAAAAAGCTGGCGAAGCGCTGAAAGGAATGCAAATTGATTATCTTTTCACGTCGGTTTTAAAACGTGCGATGCGGACGGCGGACATCGCCTTAAAAGAATCCGGCCACGAGAATATTCCAACCGAGCGTTCTGAAAAGCTGAACGAGCGTCATTACGGCGATTTGCAGGGCCTGAATAAGGATGAAACGCGCGCGAAATATGGTGACGAGCAGGTGCATATCTGGCGCCGCAGCTTTGACGTTCCCCCGCCGAACGGTGAGTGTTTAAGTATGTGTCAGACGCGCACGATGCCGTATTTCCGTGAGCATATTGAGTCGAAGCTAAAGCAGGGCAAAAATGTTCTCGTTGTGGCGCATGGCAATTCGCTTCGCGCGATTTTGATGGAAATCGAAGGGCTGACGAAGGAGCAAATTCTTGAGGTAAATATTCCGACGGGAACGCCGTTTATGTATAAGTTCGACGAAAATTTAAAGGTTTTGGAAAAGGTTTTTCTCCTGCCGGAAACCGCACACAAGTAATTTTAAAAAGTTTTTAAAAAGATACATGTTTTTAAAAAAGGCAATTTGCGCAATTGGCATCCTCGCCATGAGCGCTACGATGACAACTCTTTGCAAAGCGCAGGAAAAACCTGTGCTTTCTGCTATGAAAAAGGAGCTTTCGCGCACGATGACGGAACTGGCCTCGCAGCCGCAACCGCCGTTTTTCCTTTCGTATTCCGTGACGGAAACGCGCGGGGTTCGCATGTCGGCGTCATTTGGTAAAATTGAGGGAGCGGCGGATGTTCACAACCGCATTCTCGATATTGACCTGCGCGTGGGTGATTATCAGCTTGACAATACACACCCGATTCGCGGCGCGAGTTTTGAGTTTGGTTCAGGCGCGGGCGCAGCGTTTCTGCCGCTTGGCAATGATGAAACGGCGCTTCGTTCGGTCATTTGGTCGGCAACAGACCGCAGTTATAAAGCCGCGATGGAGCGCTATGGCAAGGTCGTAACGAATATGGCAGTGAAAGTGCGCGAGGAGGATACGTCGGCGGATTTATCGCGCGAAAAAGCATATTCATTTAGCAGCGCGCCGCTTCCTTTTAATATTGATACCCTTGCCTGGAAAGATAAGCTTCGCCGACTATCGGCTGTTTTTGCATCAGAGCCGTGGCTGTATGATGGCAATGTGTACATGCAGGCAGAAGTTCTGACGAAATATTTTGTGAATTCCGAAGGCACGGAAGTTGAGCAAAGTGAACCACAAATCCGCGTTTTTGCGACAGCGAGAACGAAAGCTGATGATGGTATGACGCTTCCGCTATACCGCAGCTATTTTGCTTTCTCTCCAGAAAATCTTCCAAGTGAAGCGCAAATTGCTGAAGACATTCGTAAAATGATTTTGCTGCTTAAAGACCTCCGCACTGCGCCGCTTGCTGAAACATACACCGGCCCGGCGATTCTTTCCGGTGAAGCTTCGGGCGTGTTTTTCCATGAAATCTTCGGACACCGAGTGGAAGGCCACCGCCAGAAAGACGCAAATTCCAGCCAGACTTTTAAAGCATTTGTTGGCAAAAAAATCCTGCCAGATTTCATTGATGTAGTTTTTGACCCAACGATTAAATCTTTAAAAAATCAGGATATTGTCGGCTATTTCAAATACGACGATGAAGGAATGCCGGGTGAAAAAGTGACCGCCGTTGAAAAAGGGATTTTCAAAGATTTTTTAATGTCACGCGCGCCAATTGAAGGTTTTGAAACGTCGAATGGACATGGACGCCGCCAAGCGGGTTATAAGCCGGTTTCGCGTCAGTCGAATCTGCTGGTGCAATCGTCAAAATCAACAACTTTTGACAATCTACGCGAGCAGCTTCGCTTTGAGGCAAAACGCCAGGGCAAGGAATATGGCTTGTACTTCGTGGAAATTTCCGGCGGATTTACCTTCACAGGCCGCACCGTTCCAAACGCTTTTAATGTTCAACCGCTTGTTGTGTATAAAATTTTTGCTGATGGACGCCCTGATCAGCTTGTTCGCGGAGTGGATTTGATTGGAACGCCGCTTACAACTTTTAATAATATTACAGCCGCAGCTGACGATTTAGGAATTTTCAATGGTGTTTGCGGTGCGGAATCAGGCGGTGTGCCGGTTTCAGCGAGCAGCCCGAGCTTGCTTGTATCCACGATTGAAGTTCAGAAAAAATCGAAATCTCAGGCGAAATTACCGATACTTCCTGCTCCGGCGGAAGCGTTGCGTGGTGGAAATTAATTCTCGAAATTACTTTTAAAAATTAGAATGCTTTTAAAAAATCTTTTAAAAATATCCGTTGCAGCGATTGCGCTTTTTACGCCTTTTAAAAGCGCGGCTGCAAACAACGATGAACTCATGCGTGCCATGCGCGACGAGATGCAGCGCTCGATGTCTGAGCTGAGTGTGGCTGGTTTGCAGAAGCCATATTACATTGAGTACAAGGTGACGCTGAATAATGCGTATAACGTGAAATCGGCGCTCGGTAGCATGGTGGAATCGGAGGAAAATCCGTACGCAACGCTGTCTGTCGGCGTTCGCGTGGGAAATGCGAAATTTGACAATACGAACTTTTTTGATGTTGGATTGGGCTTTTTCGGTTCGAGTGATGACGAAGAATCGTTTTCAAACCGCAGAATTCCGATTGAAACAGATTATGCAACGCTTCGCCGCGAGCTTTGGCTGGCGACAGATGCGGCGTATAAACAGGCGGCGGAATTATATTCTAAAAAGGAATCGGCAATCCAGAATCGGCTTCGCACGGATACAACGCCGGATTTCCTCCTGTTACCTGCTGCAAAACTGATTGACACGACTGCATTTGCGCCATTTGACCGCGCGTATTTTGAAAAAACGCTTGACGAAGTTTCGGCAGTTTTTAAAAACTATCCGCAGATTTCTATCTCACAGGTTGGCGTAGAATATAGCCCGACGCAGACACTCTACGTAAATACGGAAGGACGAGAATATATTAAAAACGAAACATTCACGGGTTTGGAAATTGTTGCCGCGACACAAGCGACAGACGGGATGCCACTTGCGCAGATGTATTCGGCGTACAGCATTCGCCCGCAGGATTTACCGAGCCGCGATTCGCTTTTAAAAGCAACAAAAAATCTTGCTGAAACGCTTTTTAAAAGCATGACGGCGGCGACGTTGGAAGAACCATATTCCGGCCCGGTTTTATTTGAAGACCAGGGAGCCGCAGAAGTTTTTGCACAGATATTTGCACCGAATCTCGTGACGCAGCGCGCACCACTTTCTGACCGTGGATTCCGTGATGCAGAGCGTTTTGGAGCTTTTCAGAATAAGGTTGGCGGGCGGGTTTTGCCGGAATTTCTGTCACTTAAAGCAACGCCGGAAAATGAGTTTTTTAAAAATACACCGCTTGTGGGCGCGTATGAAATTGACGATAATGGCGTTGAAGCACAAAATGTAAATCTTGTTGAAAAAGGTTTTTTAAAAGCGCTTCTTTCATCAAGAATCCCGACGCGCAGAATTCGCGAATCAAACGGACATGAGCGCGGTGGCGCGGCGATGCTGAGCGTTTTGGAATTAAGAAGCGTAGACGCAAAAAAGCAATTATCAAAGGCAGATTTACGCAAGCGGCTTTTAAAACTTGCTAAAGATCGTGAGCTGCCGTATGCGATTGTTGTGAAAAAAGTGTTAAACCAGAATATTTTGTATACGACATTGTATCGTTTGACATCAGGCGATTACCCATTCAGCCCGAGCGAGTCAAAAGTGCCGGTTTTAGAAGTATATAAATTATATCCTGACGGTCGTGAGGAATTGGTTCGCGGGCTGGAAGGTGCAGGCTTTTCCGTACAGGCTTTTAAAGATATAATTGCTGTTGGGAAAGATGCGTATGCATTGAATTTCCTGGCTCCGGCTGTTACTTCACCGTTTATTACGCGTGGCGCGCAGTATCTGCCTTCGACGGTGATTGTGCCGAATTTGCTTTTTGAAGATGGTGAGATGCGTCCATTGGAAGCGGATTTTCCAAAGCCGCCGCTCCTACCAGCACCGACTGCGAGCAGATAGTTTTTAAAAGTCTTAGTCGAAATGAAAAAAGCCCTTTTTAAAAGAAGGGCTTTTGGTTTTTAAAGGGGAGAGTTTTAAAAGAAAGTTTTTAAAAGACTTCCTTACTTACGGGAAGTGAAATCTTTACTGTGGTAAATTCTCCGGGTGAGCTTTCAACATTCCACTTTCCGGAATGAAGTTCTACGAGGCGCTTGACGATTATCAGCCCTAAGCCTGATCCCTGCTGCTCATGCTCCTTTCTGCCAAACTGCATGTATGCGCCGAGATTCGCTATTTGCTCGCGTGTGAGGCCACGTCCTGCATCGCGAACAGCAATGTGGATCATGTCATTTTCTTCATGGCTTTTGATGGAAATTTTTGTGCCAGGGGCTGAGAATTTTAAAGCATTATCGAAAATTTCTTCAATGATCTTATCAAAATATACTTCTGAAATAGCTGCACTGGTCTCGCAGGTTTCGCAGTGAATTTCATGCGACTCGCCTTTTTGGGCCGTGATCCTTTCGATAACGTCGGTGATGCTGGAAGCAACAGAATACGTGGTTTCACCTTTTAAAAGGTTAGCGGATTCAGGATTGGAAGCAATTAATTCCAGGCGTGAATACAGCAAAAAATTCTGCACAAGCCGGTGAAGACGAACGGCTGAGGTGTGGATCATTCCGGCAAGCTCAATGACTTCGTCCTTTTCAAAATCATCGTAGTTATTTTTCAGCATATCCGAGGAACCGATAATTCCGTTCAGCGGCGTAAGAAGCTCGTGCGGGAGTGAATAACTGATGTTTGAGCGGAGATCGTCGAGCTGCTTTTGAGAATATTCCTCGAACGATGCTTTCTTTTCGAGTTGTACGGAAATCGCATTCAGTAGTTCGGTGCGGGTAAATGGCTTTATGAGATAATCATTTGCTCCGTTTTCCATTCCCTGCCGAAGGTCAATTTTATTTGCTTTGGCTGTGAGGAAAACAAATGGCGTGGTTGCCATACTACTCTCCTGCCGAACATTTTTTAAAACCTCGTAGCCGTCCATTTCCGGCATCATCACATCGCACAGGATTAGGTCGGGATTGTGCTCAAGCGCCTTTTTCAAACCGATTCTTCCATTTTCCGCTTCGATCGGCTCATAGTCTTCGATTTCGAGAAGTTCAACTATATTGGTACGGATGTATGCGTCGTCTTCTATTACCAGTATTTTTTTCATAGTAGATTCCTATTTTCCTTCGGGTAATGTAACGATCACTTTCGTGCCCTCGCCGACCACACTTACAATCTCCAGAGAACCCTTGTGCAAATCTATCATACGCTTTACAATTGCAAGGCCTAATCCAGTTCCCTGTATATTTCCGGCATTTGTGCCGCGGTGGAAGGGTTCGGTAATGCGTTCTATATCAGAGGGTGGAATTCCTATCCCTTCGTCCTCTACGGTAAAGACATATTTATTATTTTCTTTTAAAACTGTCAGATGCGTTGTGCTTTCTGTTTTAGAGAATTTTACTGCATTGGAGAGTAGATTATCAAGCAACAGGCGCAGCATATCTCCATCAAGAACTGCAACATCTGTATCTGTAAGGTTTTTAAAAGAAATAGTGTGCTGCGTGCTATTCTGAAGAGTATCTTCAATTATGCTCTTACATAATTCGGTAACATTAATTTCTGTCGGCTGACAGATATATTTGCCTGAATCTGCCTTATTATACGCAAGAATTTCTTCAAGAATATTTGTTATCATCTTGGCAGCTGTCTGTATCTTTTTTAAATGCAGCAACCTTTTATCTTCAGATAACTTTTCGCTGTAATATTCCAGGATCTCGGCAGACGAAATGATCGCGCTGAGGGGTGTCCGGAATTCATGGGAAGCAGTCGTAATAAAATGCGACTTCATTTCACTCAATTCTTTTTCTTTTTCAAAAGCGATCTTGATCTGTTCTTCCGTGCGTTTCCGTTCCGTAATATCGGTCTGTACAGCGATGTAATTTGTAACAATTCCTTGAGAATTTACCAGTGGCGTCAGCGATAAAAGATTCCAGAATGTCGTACCGTCTTTCCGGTAATTCAGGATCTCAACCTTTCCCGCCCGCTGTTCGGCAATGATCCTGTAAATCTCTGCAACTGCCTCAGGGCTGGTCTCCGGGCCTTCCAAAAACTTGCCGTTTTTGCCCAGCACTTCTTCTTTACTATAGCCAGTGATCTGTTCAAATCCGTGATTCACATAGATGAGCGGATTCTCAGGATTCTGCGCATCGGTTATCATCATTCCTTCGGAAGCCATATCTATTGCATTATCGCGAAGTGCTAATTCATCTTCAGTCCGCCTCCGCTCGCTCACATCCCGGATAATTCCCGTAAAAATATGATTTCCGTTATCAACAAATTTTCCAAAAGATATTTCAAGGGGAATTTCATATCCATCTTTATGCAGGCCCGGAACTGCAACGGCTTCCCACGGGATGTGCTTTTCGCCTGTGTGAATATGGTGCTCCATACCCTCATTATGTAGTGCGCGGAGATATTCAGGCATGAGGATGGTTAGATTATTCCCAATGAGCTCTTCTATACGATAGCCGAATATTTTTTCCGTACTCCTGTTTGCAAAAAGAATAGTGCTGTTATGGTCTACACTTACAATTGCGTCGGACGCCGTTTCAGCGACCGTCCTGTAGCGCGCTTCACTTTGGCGAAGCGCTTCAGCGGCACGTTCGCTTTCGGTTATATTACGCATATTCAGAATGATTCCCCTCACCGCTATATCTTTTAAAAGATCCCTGTAGCTGCCTTCGATCGACAGGTACGTTCCGGCTTTATCCAAACAGCGGAAAGTTGCATAACCTGCCTCACCAGATGTTTTTAAAAGGTTTTTCAAACCATTTGAAATGCGGGATTTATCATCAACATGAATAAGGTCAAGGAAAGATTTTCCGACAAGCTCCTTTTGCGAATAGCCCAGCATTGGTTCGACAGACGGGCTGATGTACGACAGCATCCCGTTTTTATCCAAAACGGCGATCACATCCCGGGTATTATCAAGAAGTGCTTTAAAAAACGCATTACTGCTGAAATTACCAGGACTGTCCATTCCTTCCTCGGATATTTTCTCAGTGGTGGTGATGCCTGTCATAATTTTTCTTTAAAAAAGATACTTTTAAAACTGTAGCTATATGAGGAAAACCGGTTTTCTGCAATTTACGATTTTTTAGATATTTTTTCTATTTTTAAAAGCAATTTATACGTAGAAAAGCTCCAAAACATGTGATACTTTGGAGCTTTTAAAAATTTGCAAATAATCCTTTTAAAACTTTAAAAGAAACTATTCAAACGCAGAAATTCCGGTGATGTCCTGCCCAAGAATCAGCGTGTGAATATCGTGCGTTCCTTCATACGTTTTTACCGATTCAAGGTTTGCCGCGTGGCGCATGATGGGATATTCGTCGAGGATTCCGTTCGCACCATGCAGGTCGCGCGCCATGCGTGCGGCTTCGAGTGCGATCTGTACGTTATTGCGTTTAGCAAGGGAAACCTGCTGCGGGCGCATTTTCCCGGCGTCTTTTAAACGTCCCAAATGGTAACAAAGTAGTTGTCCTTTTGTAATTTCTGTCAGCATCCATGCGAGTTTTTCCTGCACAAGCTGGAATGAACCAATTGGCTTGCCGAACTGAATGCGTGATTTTGCATAATCAACGGATGATTCATAGACAGCCATCGCTGCACCGATCGCTCCCCAGGAAATACCGTAACGCGCCTGTGTCAGGCAGCTTAACGGCCCGCGCATTCCTTTCACCTGTAGCATATTTTCTTCGGGAATTTCTACATCCTGAAAAATAAGTTCGCTCGTCACTGATGCGCGAAGTGAATGTTTGCCTTTCATTTCCGGCGCAGTAAATCCTTTCATTCCTTTTTCAACAAGAAAACCGTGAACAACACCTTCCAGCTTTGCCCAGACAACAGCCACATCTGCCGTCGTGCCGTTCGTGATCCACATTTTCGCGCCGTTTAAAAGGTAGCCGCCGTCAATTTTTTTCGCATTGGTGATCATTCCGGTTGGGTTTGAACCAAAGTCAGGTTCTGTTAAGCCAAAACATCCAACAGCTTCTGCCGTAGCAAGTTTCGGAAGCCATTTGCGTTTATTTTCTTCGGTAGCGTATGTGAAGATCGGGTACATCACAAGTGAACTCTGTACCGAGGCAAACGAGCGAACGGCTGAATCTCCGCGCTCAAGTTCCTGCATCGCCAGTCCGTATGCAATATTGCTTGCGCCCGCGCAGCCGTATTCTTCTGGAAGAGTGATTCCGAAAACGCCAAGCTCTCCCATTTTGCGGGCAAGCTCCATCGGAAATGTGCCTTCGCGGTAATGCTTTTCAATGACGGGCATAATTTCATCGTCCACGAAGCCGCGCACCGTCTGGCGGATCATCTTTTCGTCGTCGGTCAGTAAATCATCAATTCCATAATAGTCCACGCCTTGAAAAGCCATTTCATTCCCCGATTAAATTTTTATAAAGTAAAGTGTTATTTTTAAAAGAATTTTTAAGAAAACAAAATTACGGAATTTCAGGGAATGACGATTGATTTCGGCGTTTTTTTAAACTTTTATTACTTCATCTTTTAAAGAAACTTTTTAAAATTAAAAGCTTTGCGTATATTTGCATTGCTAAAAAAGAACTGGGCCTGTGAGCCCATTTTTTATTTCAAAAATCGTTCTTTAAAAAAGAAGTTGTGAAAACAGCCATAGACGAAGAAATTTTACAGAAGATCACGAGCATCTGCGAAGAGAAAGGCGTTCATATAGTGGAAGCGTCGCTGCGGGGCAACCCGATGAAGCAGCGACTGGAATTATTCATTGATTCCGAGGATGGCGTTACGCACACGCACTGCCACGCTATCAGCCGCGCGATTGACGATGCTTTTGAAAATACGGATTTTATTGATTCGGTCGAGCATATTGATGTTTCCTCGCCGGGAGCCGACAGCCCGCTGAAATTTTCGTGGCAATATGTAAAGCACGCCGGACGGACGCTGGAAGGTTCTTTAAAAAACGGAACGGCTTTTAAAGGAAAAATTTTGAGTTCGGATAGCAATGCTGTCACGATCTCGCCGGAAGTTGACAAGAAGACTTTAAAAAGACATCAGAAGCCGGAACCGCAGATTTTGCCTTTTGCCGATATTGATTACAGCGATTTAACAATTGCTAAACAAACTAC
>JAZKFS010000114.1:0-37340 GCA_040386315.1 Bacteroidota bacterium | reverse complement strand
TTAAAAGTTTTTAAAAATCACCAGAAAAATACGTGAGACATATAATTACCGCAGTCATTTGCGGGCCAATTTTTTACTGGCTTCAGCGGGAATTCCGGAAGATCGGGAAAGGGACAAAAGACCAGGACGCGCGCATAGCGATGAATGTAGGGCTGGGCCTGATGGTAATGATTATCCTGTTTTTCGTGCTGCCGGTACTGATCGGCAATGTGAATAAATAGGTTTTAAAAAGAAATTCTTTTAAAAGCTGCGCGGTAATTCCACGATAAATGATGCCCCGTTATTGAGTTCACTTTCGCACCACACCTTGCCGTTCATCTGCTCAACGAGTTTTTTTACAATGGAAAGCCCAAGCCCGGTGGAAGATTCGCCGCCTGTGGGCTGAGCAGAAAGGCGAGCGAACTTTTTAAAAAGTTTTTCCTTGTCTTTTGTTGATAATCCCGGCCCTTCATCTTTGACCGTAAGGCGGATGGACTCGTCAGTACTCTCCAGCCATATGAAAACCTTACTTGCGATGGGCGAATATTTTACAGCGTTGGAAATGAGGTTATCGAGTACCTGAGTGATGGCATTTTCATCTCCCATTACAGCCGTAGAAAATTTTGGCGGATCGTACAGGATACTGATATGCTTTTTTTCTGCGGCTCTGTTGTTATATTCCTTTGCAATTTCGGTGATCATCGAAAGCTCTACCAACTCGCTTTTTAAAACCATTTTTCCTTCTTCAATAGCATTTACATCCAGCAGCTTTTTTATCAGCTCAAACATCCGCTGCGAGCTATCCACTATCATTCCTGTGTATTCCTTCAGTTCAGCCGGCTCCATTGTTTCGGAGTCCAGCTGGATGATCTGCGATAAGCCCATAATAGCCGATAACGGATTTTTCAGGTCATGTGCGGCGATGCCGAGGAATTCATTTTTTTCATCGTTTAAAACAACAAGTTGCTGATTTAGCTCTTCCAGCTTTTTAAAACTCTTCTGAAGATTTTCATTGCTGATCTTTAAAAAGTTTTCCGCACGTTTACGCTCGGTCACCTCTTCAAACATCCAAAGCCGCCCCGTGCTATTATTATGTGAACCCGTCGGTGTGGTGGAAACGCGCAGGATCATATCTTTTTTAAAAGAAAGATCCCATTCCCAGTCGTGGATTTCAGCATTTTTCGTTGTAAAGAGCTGCATTGATTTCTGCGTGATCTCGGCAAGATTATCAGCATTGGTGCGAAGATTTGCCATTGCTGCGGCAAAATCCTGTGGTTCAACCGTGCCTTCTTTAATATTCAGGAGTTTTGCAGCAGCATGATTTACCCAGTTTTGCGCGCCGCTCTCATCTACAAATGCCACGCCCTGCGGCATTGTCTGTAGGATAGCGTCATACTGCGCTTGTAATTTATCCAATCGGAAACTTGCATCGGTAATTGTCAGTGACGCATACAATCGTTCAAAGACCAGTTCGAGAAAATTCTTTAAAGGAGTCGTAATGGCATTTTTTTTATGCCAGACCATAATGACCGCACCGCGTGGCTTGCCGGAATAGCGCAATGGTACGAGAGCAACTGACCCTGCGCCGATTTCTTTTAAATACCGGTTGCTGTCAGGCCAGGTTTCGTAATTATTGATAAACTGAATTTCATTTTCTTGAATTGCCCGGCTGTAAATATCCGGCGGAAGGATTTTTAAAGGAAATGCATTGGGCGGGTCACTGATAAATATCTCTGCTGTCAGGGAATCCAGTTCACGAAGTGCAATAGTAATATCACTTTTGGTAAGGCGGCGCATTGCAGAGAGAACTTCACTGATAATGATCTGCCCTGATGATGCCTTCGATTCATCAATTGCCTGCCATAATGTAAGCGCTGCGAATTTCCATTCTATATGCAGGAGAGTTGCGCGGAGTAAAGCCGACAGCGCGCCGATCCCTATGGCAAGAGGAATTATTATAATCGACGAAAACATTGCGTTTCGCTCTAAAAATAATAATATCACAATTGCAATAGCCGTTACGAGACCACCTGTAAATCGCGGCAGAGGCAAAATTACAAAAACTGCGAAAAGCAGTGGCGCTGCTAAAAAAATAAGCGGGAGCCCTTGTATGAAGTTTAAAAGGCACAATGCAGCCGTTGCAAAAAGAATTGCTTTTGTAGATATGGGAAGCCAATCTGGATGCTCAGTCTGACTGCGTGGCCCAAGGCGAAAATTCATGAAATTCTTTTTAAAAACTTTTTAAAAAATCTTTATAAATTATACATGAATAAATGTACGCAATACACCAATCACTTCATCAGGCTCGCTCATGTGAGGAAAGTGTCCGCGCGCTTTAATATTCATAAGCTTGCTGTTTGAAATATATTTGTGTAAATAAGCCCCGACTTCCATTGGAACAGCAATATCTTCGCTGCTCTGGATAATGAGCGTTTCTGCTTTTAATTTTGAAAGATCGTTCCTGTGGTCAGATTGAAAAATAACGCGAGCTACTGCCTGCGCGACATCCGGGCGAATTGCGCTCAGCGTCCGTGCGAATTCTTCTCCCAGCTCGGGGCGCTCGGGATTGCCCATCGCCATCGCGCTAAATCCTGCTGCCCACGCATGATAATTGACAGACATGGCATTGAATAATCCATCCAGATCAGTTTGCTCAAAGCCACCGGTATAATCCTTGTCATTCAGATAGCGCGGTGAAGCGCCGATGAATACGATCTTTTTAAAAATACCGGGTTCGCGCACCGCCGCCAGCAAACTTATCATTCCACTCACGGAATGAGAAACAAGGATCGGCTTATCCAGATTCAGCTCATGCACGATCTCGATCATATCATCAGCGTACGTGTGCAGCGTGGAATACCGGTGCGGGCTGTATGCGGAAAAATCAGAATTGCCCGCGCCGACCATATCAAAAAGCACGATATTATAGTCGTTTTTAAAAGCTTCTACCTGGGGTTGCCATGCGGACTGATCGCTGCCAAAACCATGAGCAAAGATAATCGTTTCTTTGCTTGGGTCATTTCCTATTACGGTTACGTTGTTTCGTTTTTTGATTTCAGGTTTCATTTTCTTTGTTAATTTGGTTCGGATTCTTTAAAAATTTCTACAGTTGTGGTGTATAATATCCAGATGTGCCAATACAAAACTACACAGAACTGCTGGGTTAAGTTTTAAAAAAAAATATAAAATACTGGTGTATCAGTACTTTAAAAACATAAATACTCATGAGTGAGTATTGTAAAATGAAAATTTACAGTATATTGCGCTATTATATCTTTCACCTTTTAAAAAATTATGAAAAAAATTCTTCCCATTCTGGCATTATGCTTTTTATATTCAGTTTCAAATGCTGTGGCGCAGGATATTGAAACGACATCTGCCACCGGCGATAAATACCTGCTCCACCCGAACGGAACGTGGACTCTCTACGCAACTCCGCTTCCTGCCGAGGGTGGAGCCTTTGCCACACCTACAGCATCACGGGATGTTTTAAAAGGGAAACACGTAAAATACGCGGTTTGGTACGACAAATCCAAGTGGAAAATTGAAAAGGAAAAGACGAATGAAGATGCGGATTTTCAGTTAACGCACACGTCCGGTGACGGCTATGCTATAATTATTTCCGAAAAAATAGAAATGTCAATGGAAGCGCTCCGCCAGGCCGCTATCGGTAATGCACAAAGCGCCGCGCCGGATGCAAAGATCGTCTTTGAAGACGAGCGTATGGTGAACGGAAATCCGGTGCGCTGCCTGAAAATTGATGGCACGGTGGACGGCATACCGATTACATATTTCAATTATTACTACGTCGGTAAAACCGGTTCTATACAGATCATTACTTTCACGGGCCAGAATATTTTTGATGAATACCGTCAGGATTTTACTGATTTCCTCAACGGGTTTGAACTTCTAAAATAACCTGTTTTTAAAAGATCGTACGATAGAGCCGGAGAAAGTTTTTTCCGGCTTTTTTATTTTTAAAAGCTTCTTTTAAAAAACTTTTCTCTAAATTTCAGTTCTTTTAAAAAATAATTTTTAAAAAGAGAAATCACCCGGCTGCTCTTTTATAATTTCACTCACTACATTTTAAAAACTCATGAAAAAATTTCTCCTCATTTTCCTGTTTTTGTGCAGTGTCAGAGTTTCCGCCCAGCCAAAAGCATTTCCCGGAGCCGAAGGTTTTGGCGCAAATGTCACAGGCGGGCGAGGCGGGCGCGTGATCTATGTGACGAACCTCAACGATTCAGGCCCGGGCTCGCTCCAGGAAGCTTTGAATGCTGAGGGAAAACGCACGATCCTTTTTAAAGTGAGCGGTAGAATTAACCGCACGGCGGAAATCCTGTGGGGCGATGTGACGATTGCCGGGCAAACTTCGCCGGGCGGCATTATTGTTCGCGGGCTGGAGGCGGACGATATGTATAATGATGAAGGAAAATCCGATAATATTATTATTCGTCACATTCGTTCGCGCCCGCAGACGCAGGGAGCGTATCCGATGGATATGAATTATCTCAGCCCTGATGCGTTGCGGCTCGACGGCGCTTCAAACGTGATCGTTGACCATTGTTCTTTTGCGAATGCGACTGATGAATGCGTTCAGATCTCAAATGCGCGGAATATCACCATTCAAAATTGTATGCTGGCGGAAACTATCGGTGAACATTACGACCTCGGCGGAATGTTGCTCAATTATTCCAGCGCTGACCATCCGCAAGACAGCATTTCCATTCATCATAATATCTGGAACCGGATCGGCGGACGCTTCCCCGAACTGAGCTGTGAATCGCCATATTGTGGCGAACGCCCGCTGAATATCGAGCTTTCCAATAACCTGATCTGGGATCAGAATATCAATATCTGGTATAATTCCAGCATCAATCCGGGCGAAGAAAATAATACATTTTTTTTAAATCTCAACTGGGTAAATAATCGCTCGGTTGTTCGCTCCGGCTATGGGAATGGAATGATGGACGCAAACCTTCTGCGCTTTGAAAAGAATTCCATCTTTGCCGACGGAAATACGATGAGCAAATATCCGGCATACAGCGATTACCAGCTTTTTTATTGCTGTAATGATTTTCCTGACAATGCGCCAAACACTGATCTTGGCGTAGCCGGACGTAGGACGTCACGTCATAATTTTCCAAATATTACCTACACGCCAAACGAAGAATTGCAGCAATACATGACGGAAAATGTTGGCGCATTTCACCGTGACAGCATGGACAGACGGCTTTTAAAAGCTCTCGCTAATAATGCAATCGAGGAAATTCCGCTTCATATTGCAGGCGCAGAAGATGCGTTTATTACAGAAAATACACAAACTGCGCCAACCGATACTGACAGCGACGGAATGCCGGATTATTGGGAAATTGCCAACGGACTGAATCCTGCACAGGAAAATAATAATAACACTGATCTTTCGCAAAAATACACCGGCGTGGACGGCTACACGAATTTGGAATGCTATCTCAATGCGCTTTCGGACTCGCTCATTACCGGAAAACAGACATTCGTAACGGGAATTGAAAACGAAAATACTCTTTTAAAAGAATTTTCTGTTTATCCGAATCCGATGAATCTCTCAGCGACAATTTCCTATTCGACCCACGCGGGAAATGTGGAAATGAGCATCATCAATACTCTTGGCGAAAATGTTATGACGTTTTTAAAAACTCACGCAGATTCGGGAAATTATACGATTCAGTTTCCAACAGAATTTCTTCCCGCAGGAATCTATACAGTACTTTTTAAAAACGGCGATTCTTTTAAAACCCGCTCCATCAGTATTGTTCATTAACTTTTTAAAAAGCTTTTTTCTATTCTGTTCTTTTAAAAATATAAAAAAATGAAAGTAATAATTACATATTCACTTGCATATCTGATTTTTTCATTGACTGGCTGTAGAGATAGGGTAGAAACCTCAAAAAAAGAATTTTTGACAGGAAATTCATCAAAAAGATGGAAAATAGTGAGGACAGTTGCAAATGGTTCTGAAACTCCTGTATCTGAATGTTTAAAAGATGATGTTTTAATATTATCTGAATCCGGAGAAGCAATAACTAAAACAGGTAAATTAAAATGTGACCCGAATGAAGGTGAAGAAATTATTGGATGGTGGAATTTTAGTATGGACTCAACAGAATTAACACTTGGTTCAGAAATATCAATGAGGGTGAAAATTCTTGAAATTTCAAATTCGTCTATGAAATTGGAGGAAATTGATTCGACAAGAAAAGATGGTAAATCCGGCAACATAGTGACATTTGTTAAAATGGATAATTAGAGGTCTTACTATGAAAATACAACCAATCCTTTATACCAAACGGCTCATTCTTCGTCCGATGACGCTTGCTGACGCACCACGCATCAAAGAACTCGCCGGAGCACGTGAGATCGCTGAAACAACCGCAAATATTCCTCACCCATACGAAGACGGAATGGCAGAAGAATTTATCCGCCCGCACGTTGAAAATTACGCTGCCGGAACACAGGCAGTTTTTGCCATTATCCTTCGCGAAACAGGTGAGCTTATCGGCGCAATTGGCCTCATGATAAAGCCGCAGGACGAAAATGCCGAAATGGGCTATTGGCTTGGCAAAGAATTCTGGAATCGCGGATACGTAACGGAAGCCGCGCGCGAAGTTGTAAAATTTGGTTTTAAAGATCTGAATCTGCACCGCATTCACGCACATTATTTTTCACGAAATATCGCTTCGGGGAAAATCATGCAGAAGATCGGCATGAAGCACGAAGGCCATTCGCGCGACTTTTTAAAAAAGTGGGGGAAATTTGAAAGTATTGACCGCTATGCGATTTTAAAAGATGAGTTTGCCGATGAGTGAGATTTCGTTTGACGACTTTTTAAAAGTGGAAATCGCGACGGGAACGATTGTTGAAGTTGCGTTAAATCTTAAAGCGAAGAAGCCGGCATATGTGCTGAAGATTGATTTTGGTGAACTTGGTTTTAAAACAAGTTCGGCGCAGATTACGGAGAATTATTCGCCGGAAAATCTCATCGGAAAGCAGATTGTCGCTGTGATGAATTTTCCTGCCAAACGTGTTGCGGGAATTGTGTCGGAAGTGCTCGTGCTAGCGGCGGTGAGTGCGACGAATGGAACAGTTTTATTAGAGCCGGGAATGATGGTGGAAAATGGTGTAAGAATTCTTTAAAAGTTTTTAAAAGGAAATTACTATGAAAAATCTCAATGGTTTTAAAATATTGGTAATAGTATTTTTCATCTGTACGCCATTTTTAAAAGCTGCAATTCATCCGCTTGACCCGCTTGATTCTAATGAAATCCGGCAGACTGTGAGCATTTTAAAAACCTCTCCGAAATTCCCCGCAACAGCGCTTTTCTCAACGATTAATCTGGCTGAACCGCCGAAAGCTGAGATTCTGGCTTTTAAAAACGGAATGAGTTTTCGCCGTGAGGCATTTGCGGTCGTCTATGACCGCGATAAAAATATTACATACGAAACAATCACCGACCTGCGCACGCAAAAAGTGATTTCGTGGAAGGAAATTCCGGGAGCCGAGCCGCTGGTTTTTGTAGAAGAATATGAGCGTTTGCCGGAAATTGTAAAAGCTGATGCCCGCTGGCAGACCGCAATGCGGAAACGTGGCATTACGGATTTTGAAAAGGTACAGATAGATGCATGGGCGGCAGGGCAGGTTGATGCGAAGTTTGAGGGAAGATTGCTTCGTGCCCTGTCGTATTTTAAAGACGGCCAGACGAATTTTTATGGGCGGCCAATAGAAGGGGTTGTGGCGCTGGTAAATATGAATACACGAACGGTGGTAGATGTGACGGATACGGAAATTCTGCCGATTCCGCCGCCGTCGCATGAATTTGACGAAAAATCTACCGGAACGCGCGAAACTCCAAAACCGCTGGTTATTTCACAGCCGCAAGGCGCAAGCTATACGATGAACGGGCAGGAAATTTCGTGGCAGAAATGGCGTTTTCGCTATACGATGCATCCGCGTGAGGGCTTGGTGCTGCACACGGTTGGCTATGAGGATGGTAGAAAGTTGCGCCCAATTTTATATCGCGCGGCGCTTTCGGAAATGGTCGTTCCCTACGGCGACCCGACGGTGAACTGGCGCTGGCGGAGTGCGTTTGACGTTGGCGAATACAGCGTTGGGCGTTTAGCAAGTCCGCTTGAACAAAATCTTGACGCGCCGGAAAACGCGCAGCTGATTGACGCGACATTTGCAGATGATAATGGCGAACCGTATGTTTTAAAAAATGCTGTGGCGATTTACGAACGTGATGGCGGGATTTTATGGAAGCATTTTGATTCGTACACCGGCAAAAATGAAACGCGCCGCGCCCGCGAACTGGTCATGTTTTTCGTTGCGACGATTGGCAATTACGATTACGGGGTGAATTACATTTTTAAACAGGACGGCTCGATGGAAATTGACCTCGCGCTCACGGGCATTATGCTGCCGAAAGGCGTCAAGGAAAAAACCGCCACGAACCATTCCACGCCAATGAGTGGGCATTTGGTGGATGAAAATATCGTTGCGCCGAATCACCAGCATTTTTTCAATTTCCGGCTTGATTTCGACGTGGACGGCGCGAATAATACCGTGACGGAACTGAACACGAGCGCGATGCCCGTGTGGAAGGACAATCCGAATAATAACGGTTTTGTGATGCGCGAAACGGCTTTTAAAAAGGAGTCCGACGCGGGCCGCCAGATGGACATGCAGTCCGCGCGCGTGTGGAGCGTGATGAATCCCGTCGCCAAAAACGCGCTCGGCCAGAACACCAGTTATATCCTCGTGCCTGGCGCCAACGCGCTGCCGTATATCCGCGAGGAAGCGATGGTGCGGAAGCGCGCGGGCTTTATCAATAATCACTTCTGGGCGACGCGCTTCAACCCGCTTGAGCTCTCCGCTGCGGGCAATTATCCCAACCAAAGCAAAGGCGGCGACGGCCTTCCGCAGTACGTGAGCAATAACGAATCCATCGAAAATACGGACGTTGTCGTGTGGTACACACTCGGCGTCACGCACATTCCGCGCCCGGAAGAATGGCCTGTGATGCCGACCACGCATGTTGGTTTTAAAATGCTGCCCGGCGCGTTTTTTTCGGGGAATCCTGCGTTGGATGTGCCGAAGTAGTTTTTAAAAACTTTTAAAAATGCAAAAACAAAAGTTGTCGGGTTCTGAAAAAATTGGTAATACAGAATATTCCGTCCTCGATTTCTGGTCGTGGGGATATTCCACGCTTTTGGAAAATACGACGCGTTCGGTTTTTGCGGAATTCCTCGTTGCTTCTGTTTTAAAAAAAACGGATAAACCGCGGGTGGAATGGGACGCCGTTGATTTGCATTATCGCGAAAAGAAAATAGAAGTGAAAGCTTCCGCGTATCTGCAGGCGTGGGCGCAAAAGCAACATTCAAAAATCATTTTTGACATTTCTTTAAAAAAGGGCTGGACGGCAGAAACAAATACGTACGCGCCTGAGCCCTGCCGCAGCGCCGATTGCTATGTTTTCTGCATTTATACAGAAAAAGAAATTGAAAATGTCGATATTTTAAACGTTGAAAAATGGCAGTTTTATGTAATTCCAACTGAAGTTTTAAATCAGAATTGCGCAACGCAAAAATCACTTTCTTTAAAAAGAATCGAAGCATTGGCAAAACCTGTTTCGTATGAGTTTTTAAAAAAGGAAATTGAGCGGGTTTTAAAAATCGAATAAATTTTAAAATGCAAAAACGAATCGCCGTCATCGCCTATATTTACCGTTTAAAAAATGATGCGCCGGAGCTGCTTGTCTTTGCGCATAAAGGCATGCCGTCTGTTCCGCTCCAGGTGCCGGGCGGCGGCGTGGAAGCAGACGAAGACCTGCGGGAAGCGCTCAAACGCGAAATCGAAGAAGAGTCCGGTTTAAAAGACCTCGAGCTTGTGCGCAAACTCGGCGTTGTGGAGCATGAGCAGCCGGAGCAGCAGCGTATTGTGCAGCGGCATTTCTATCTTTTAAAAGCCAAGGATAGTATTGCGGATAATTGGGCGCATGAAGTTCACGGTGCAGGCGAAGATGCGGGAATGATCTTTTCGTATTTTTGGGTTCGAGCGGAAAGCGTGGATTTGGGGCGGCTCGGAGTTTTTAAAACGAAGCGGAATGCGCCGGAATTATTTCTTTTAAAAGAGTAAAAATTCGTAGCTAAGAACGCTGGAGATAAATAACTTGCGTTTTTAAAACTCTGTCTGTATATTGCCATATATAGAGTTATTACTTTTAGAAGCAGCGATATTATTATGGCGCAGCCAATATTAAAGAGAAAATTAGCTAGATCGCACTATCACGAGCGTATTAAGGAAATACATGAGTTTGCAGTAAAGAATCATGCGACTGATCCCGAGCGGGTGATTGACTTATTGCAGGAAGCCATAGACCTGAGCCGTGAGATAAATGATATCCCAATGCTGCTGAAAAGTATGTATCGCCGGGCGTATGGGCTGCGTGTTCAGTTGCGGCTGGATGAAGCCTTGTGCGTGCTGCATTCTGCTTTGAAGATCGCAGAGAATAGCGAGTTTAAAAGTGAAACCGGCATTGTGTATAATAATATCGCTCATTATTATTATGCATTGGGAAAATATAGTGAAGCAAAAGATTTTTTTCTAAAGCATAGTGGAATATATGCTGAATTAGGCGAGTACCAGGGACAGGTAGAGTCACTGGCGACAGTAGCGCTCATGAGCACGCACGAAGGAAAATTATCGGAGGCGCTTACATACTGCCAGCAGGGTTTTGGGATCTGTGAAAGCCATGGAATTGAAACACCTGTACATTTGCTCTACAATACTGCGACGATCTATAGTAATGTGGGTGAAATTCAGAAAGCACTTGAGTATTATTTTGCTGCACTGGAAATTGCCGAGAGACTTAATTCTTTTACACTACAGGCAATCACACTTGGTGCTATCAGTACAGTATATCAGGAAAATGGCGACGCCGAAGTTGCATTGGAATATTCCTCACGTGCATTAGCTCTGCACGACAAATTTATTAATCCTGCTGAAAAAGTCCTGATACTTGCCATGATGGCTGATAATCTGGAGTCGCTGAATAGACTGGACGAAGCCGAGTCACATCTGGAGCAGGCGTGGGAAATTGTTCGGGGTAAAAACCTGCGGCCAAAGGAACTCCGGCTACTAATAGCAAGCGCTGCACTGGCTTTAAAAAAAGGACAGGATCCGGAAGCATTACAGCTTTTACAAAATGCTCTTGTCCTGGCAGAGGAAATACAGGCCAATAGAGATAAAGTAAAAATTCTATTAGAAACAGGAAAGCTTTCCTCAAGTGCTGAACTCTTAATGCAAGCATTGCAAACAGCACAGGAAATTGGTTTTAAAGCCTCTGTTCCTGAAATATACCATGCTTTGTATGATCACTATGAGCGGAGTGGCGATATACAGGCGGCATTTGATAATTATAAATTATTTCATACAGTAAAGCAGGAAATCCACGGAGAGGATGCTATCCGGCGTATGCAGGTGGTAATGGTACAGCATGAAGCTGAAAAGGCAAGGAAAGATGCCCTGAATATGCGCCTTAAATCTGAACTTCTTGAGTATGATGCGCGTGTGCGGATACAGCAGCTCAATGATCTGAAAGAGGATGCAATACAAAAGAACCAGGTGCTTTCCGAAATAAAACAGAACACCCAGGAAGCGCTCCGACAGCATGGGTTGAAACAACAGCAGACATTGCGTACAATTATCAAAACAGCAGAAGAAGGAGCGACTACCTTTTGGCAGCAGCTTGAGGACCGCTCACGCCTGGTAGAAGGGGAGTTTGCCGAAAAAATATTACAGATCTGTCCTGACCTAACCCCAACCGAACTTCGTATAATCCTGCTTTTAAAAAACGGGATGAGCAATAAGGAAATTTCCCATTTGCTTTTCCTTGCTGAAAGGACAATAGAATATCACCGGACACTTATACGAAAGAAATTACAGCTGAAGCGTACTGATACTATTATGGCGTACCTGAATTCATTGTAAAATATTTTTCAGAGAGTTCTTTTTAAAAAGTAAATTATTCCGTGTTTATTTAAAAGATGATCTTTTAAAAGCACAATGTCAGGGGTTTTAAAACGTTTGTGCACGTGTTAGTTTCACCGAGAATTCTTTAAAATATAAAAACTACCTTTAAAAAAAATACATGAGTATTTCCGGCTACGACGACGGGTATTTTGATGAAAACAACAAGACAAATATGGAAGACGCGCTCCGGCGTTTCCGCGAAGCTAAACATTCCGGCCGTGATGAGTGGGCGCCGGATGTACATACCCTCGAAAATTTAGTACAATATTGCTTTGAAGCTCAGAAGTTTGACGATGCCCTGGAATTTGCTTCTATGTGGACAGAGCAGGCGCCGTATTCAGCCGATCCGTGGCACAGAAAGGGAATGATACTAAGCAGTATGAACCACGCCGATGAAGCTTTAAAGGCATTTGACCGCGCACTGGCGCTCGATCCGACAGATACGGAGATCATGATTAATCGCGGTATAGCGCTTGATCAGTCGGGTGATCCTGACGGTGCGCTTGCTGTATTTAATGAAATGCTTGACCGCGATCCTGAAAATGAAGAAGCGCTTTTCAGCAAAGCAGTTCTTTTTGAAAGAACGGGCGAATATCGTGAAGCTGTGAAGCTATTCCGCTTTCTGACGGCGTCGGAAAAATTTTCAAAAGAAGCGTGGTACGAGCTTGGCTGCTGCTATGACGGGCTGCATGAATTTGAAAAGGCGGCCGATGCGTACGAAAAATGTATTGATGAAGAACCATTTAACCACAATGCATGGTTCAACCGTGCTGTGGTTTTGAGCCGCATGGGCGTGATCGAAACTGCGATCGACTGCTATGATATGGCAGTTGCCATTAAGGATGATTTCTCAACGGCGTGGTATAACCGGGGAAATCTCTGCGCGATGATCGGGCGTCATATTGAAGCGATTGATTCCTACCGCAATGCTTTAAAAAGCGAACCGATGGACGTGCTGACGTGGCATAACCTGGCGAGCATGTACGAAGAGCAGGGCGATTACATGCAGGCGATAGAATGCTTTACGCAGGCGATCAAACTCAATTCGCGGCATTACGATTCATTCTTTGGCCGCGGCGCATGCTATGATGCTCTTGAAAAATATGATCATGCTTTAAAAGATTATGACCGCGCTTTGGAAATTGACAGCTATCAGTCCGACCTGTGGCACGCAAAAGCCGATATTCTGTGCAGTATGGATAATTATGATGAAGCGCTGGAATGCTACCGCACCGCTTTAAAGATCAGCCCGGAAAATGTGGAATGCAGGTTTGACTATGGTGTTACGCTGTACGAATCGGATATGCTGACAGAAGCGGTGAGAATTTTTAAAGAAGTGATCGCGCAATCGCCTGAGTGGTCGGACGGACATTATGCAATTGCAAAAGTATATGCTTTAAAAAATGATATGGGAAGGACGATCGAACACCTGCGCGAAGCGCTGGAACTTGAACCCGGCAAGCGCGAGGACTTTGACGCAGATTTTCCTGAGCTCGTCAGCAGCCGGAAGTTAAAAGTATTACGCGAAGCAATTGAAGACTTGTAATAGTTTTAAAAACATAAAAAAGAATTACGCGTCGTAACGCAGATTGCAATTTGGTTTTAAAAACTATATTTAAAAAACTTTTAAAAGAATTATCAGGAGAAAAACTATAATGCCATACGATCCAATGCTTGTGCAGCCAATGAAAGATGAATTAACGGCTGTTGGATTTGAACAATTAGAAACGCCGGAAGAAGTTGATGCGGCAATGAACCGGAAAGGAACAACGCTTGTTGTAGTTAATTCTGTGTGCGGTTGCGCGGCAGGTTCTGCCCGCCCGGCAGTAAAAGCGGCAGTCCGTAATGCTGTAAAGCCGGATCATCTTGTTACGGTTTTTGCCGGACAGGATCTGGAAGCTGTGCAGCGTGTGCGTGAAACTCTTTTAAAAGATCAGCCGCCATCCAGCCCATCAATAGCAATGATGAAAGACGGCGAACTGATCGCAATGATCCACCGTCACCAGATCGAAAGCTATCCGGCTTCGGCAATTACCGACGCTCTCACTGGCGCTTTTGATAAATTCTGTGCAAAAGAAGAAAACGCGGCATAAATTTTGTTTCGTTTTTTAAAAAGCGCAGTTTTAAAAACAGATTCTTTTTAAAAAACAGATTATGATAGATTCTCTCAGAAAAAAAAGTAGTGCCGCTATTGCGGCGATAGCAGTCAGCGTTGTAGCGCTGGCTGCTTTTTTTTATGGTACGGGGCTGGCTTTTAAACCGCTTATTCTTTTCGGCGTAACGCTTTTTCTGCTTCACCCGTACAGAAAGGAATCTTCATTTGCAGCACGACTCCATACATTAATCATTATTACCTTTGCGCTATGGCTGATCTTTGACCTGCAGTGGGCGATGCTGCCGTTTTTGCTTGCATTCCTGCTGGCATATCTGCTGGATCCGCTTGTTTCGTACATGACGGAAAAGGGTTCTCCGCGCTGGCTGAACGCAACGGCTGTTATGATCATTCTGCTGACAACACTTATTAGCCTTGGCGTTTTTATTTTTCCGGTTATTTTCAGCCAGCTTGATGACGTGCAGGCAAAAGTCGGTATCCTCGTTGGCACAACGACAAATTACCTTGAAAGCCGTTCGTTTTATAAAACAATGGCGCAATATGGCATCCCAACAGAAACTCTGCGGCAACTTGTAAAAGATGAATTCATACCGCGTATCCAGGGCTTTTCAAATTTGGGACTGAACAGCATTACGAATTTACTGCGCGGCGCTTCAGATTCGCTTACACAGGTTATCAACGTAATTATAGTCCCGATCCTGGCATTCTACATTTTAAAAGATATGCCGGTTTTTAAAGACTACATTCGCGGCATACTCTGGCGCCGGAATAAAGAAGTTTTTAGGGACATTGTCAAGATCAACCAGATCATCAAAGCCTACATCGGCGGCCAGGTGATCTCAGCCACGTTTATTGCCGTTTCTACAACGATCCTGTTTGCTATATTTGGCATTCCGTACTCGATCTTTCTGGGGCTTTTAGCCGGGCTTTTTAATCCGATCCCGTACGTTGGAATGCTCATCAGTACTCTTGTTGCTGTTCTTACGGTGCTTATCGTCAATACAACAACGGATCACGTGATGGGGCCAATTGTCAGTATCATTATTATTACTAACGGCCTCCACTTTTTAAACGCGTATTTTATCGAACCACGAATAGTCGGCGAACGTGTTGGGCTTCATCCTGTTATCCTGATCGCATCACTTTTTATCTTCGGACATTTCTTCGGAATTCTCGGGCTGCTCGTGGCCGTGCCGATCACTGCCTCGATCATGATGTTCGTCAACGACTGGCGCAAACGTAATAACATGGCGATCCACCGCGCACACGATGAAGAAGATATTATTGAGGAAGAAATGGTGGAGAAAGGAGATATTGAGAAGGTGAGGTAATTCTTTTAAAAGCTTTAAAATGAAAAACGCCACTCTTTTAAAAAGGAGTGGCGTTTTTTTATTAATTGGCTTCAACTATCTTTATTTTTGCAGAATCATTCACTGCCAGTCTCCAGCTGAAGACCGCAAGCAACAGAGTCAACGGCGTAAAAAACGCTTTTTCAAAACTATTGGCGGAAAAAAGATTGCCAACAGTATTGAGAAGGAAAAGCCCGCACATCGTCCAGAATATTACTTTTAAAACGCTGGGACGTATGCTAATACTGAGCATTCCGGCACGAACCATTACAACAATAAGCATAATAGTATTCAGTGCTATTGATACTGCTTCAAAAACAAGCATCTGTTCGCGATTTTGAAGCCGCCCACCCCACACAATCTGAAACGGAACAACACCTGTAATAACGAGTACATGGAAAATGGTAATGAGCGAGAAAATAATAAGCATTCCTTTTGTAGCGATATTTTCAGAAAGAATTTTTTTCATTAGTGATCTTTTTAAGATTCTTGAGCTAAGTTTTTAAAATCTGTTTTTATTAATGAAAAATGTCACTCTTTTAAAAGGAGTAGCTTTCTTGGTTTTAAAGCTACTTATTCTATTTTCTGCTCTTCAAGGTTATAAACTATTTTTTGCTGCTCTTTATCTCGATTCATAAAGCAAATTTCAATTCTTTTAGTATCAATAAATTTCCTGCCACAACTCCACCAAACAGAAGAAACTGTTCTTTGGTAATCTTTAATAGGAAACGGAGAAATATCTGCAAGGATATGACTTTTTAAAACTTCACCATTTTCATTATAATAAACAAATACATTTTCACCAAGGCCAACCGAGTGCCAATTGTCAAAGGTTACAAAGTACTTTCCATCATCAGATAACATAGCATGTAAAGGAGCCACTCTATTTTTTAATTTTTTTATCCACACTATACTATCTCCAGTAACTGTTTTTTTTAACAATACTGCATGGCAAGGAGTAACTATGGTATCTTCAGGTAGGAAATCCTGCTTATTATCCGATGAAGCTGTAAACCATTCCCAGTATTTATTTGGGGTATTTTTAGGTGTAATGCGAATAAAGTATGTGCTATCCTTATTATAATAATCCTTAGTTTCTGGAGGACCCCATTCATCTGCCTGTAATGGAATTATCAAGAATAAAGATGGAATAATGATTACAATCCATTTCATATAATTTTCCAATTAAAAAACTTCATCGTTAACTTTAAAGTATATTTGCACCTACCCCTTCAATTCCTCTTCCGCCAAAACCTTCCGCTGCTGCGCAAACTGAATATCATACAACCTGCGATACACGCCGTCTTTTAAAAGCAGCTCATGATGCGTGCCGCGCTCGGCGATCTCACCCTGATCGAAAACCAGAATTTCATCGGAATTAATGATCGTTGATAATCGGTGCGCAACGATAATTGCCGTACTGCTTTTTAAAACCTCGTCAATTGCACTTTGAACGATTTTTTCTGATTCTGAATCTAGCGCGGACGTCGCTTCATCAAAAATCAAAATCTGCGGGTTCCGCGCAAGTGCGCGCGCTATTGCCAGACGCTGGCGCTGGCCACCGGAAAGCAGAACGCCGCGGTCGCCAATCGGCGTATCGTAGCCATGCGTCATCGCTGAAATAAATTCGTGCGCGTTGGCAATCTTTGCTGCTTTGATAATTTCTTCAATCGGGATTTCCGGCTGGCCGAAACGGATGTTATTGGCAACGGTATCATTAAAAAGTGTAGCTTCCTGTGAGACGATGCCGAAAAGTGCGCGGTAGGATTCGACCGTCAGCTCGCGGATATTTTTTCCATCGGCATAAATCCCGCCCGAATGCGGATCATAAAAGCGAATCAATAAATCCAGCATCGTAGATTTTCCACTGCCGCTCGCGCCAACCAACGCTACTTTCTTCGACTTTTCAACGGTAAATGAAGCATCTTTTAAAACCGGTTTTTCTCCGTATGCAAATGTCACATTGCGAACTTCAATTGAGTTGTTAAATTCTTTTAAAACAGTAGATCCGGATTTCACTAAAGGTTCTTCATCGAGAACAGCGAAAACACGTTCCGACGCTATCACGCCGCGCTGCAAGCCCGCCGCTGTATTGACAACCGATGCGATCGGCGCCATGATCGTAAACAGCGCAAAAAGAAATGCCCACAGTTCATCGCCGCGCATCGTGCCTTCGGCAACTTCCATTCCGCCGATGTAAAACACAACCGACAGCGCGGTGATTGCAAAGATCTCGTTAATTGCCGGAATAAGCGACGTAACTTTCTGGTGTTTTAAAGCCGAATGAATATAATGCGCCGTCTGGTTTTTAAAACGGTTGACAACCGTTGGTTCAGCATTATACGCTTTTACAATGCGGATCCCACTCAGCGTTTCCTGGAGCGCCGAGGTGTAGTCGGCCATGGCGTCCTGCATCCGTCCGGCATAGCGTTTTAAATATTTCGTTGCCATACGGATCACGACTAAGCTCAAAATACTTGTGCTGAAAGCAATTGCCGTAAGGCGCGGCGAAAGTGAAATTAATAAGAGCAAATAAAGCACAACCTGGATTCCCTCACGCAAAAGCGTCGAAAATGACGCTACCGTCGTTCCATTCACCACACCCACATCATTATTGATCACTGACATCAGATGCCCGCTTTTGCTGCGCGAAAAATAATCCACCGAAAGCGATGTGAGCTTCTGAAAAACCTGGTCGCGGATATTTTTTATAATTCCTTCTTCCAGACGCAGTGTTGTGAGCGAATTGAAATATTTGATGATGTTTTTAAAAACAAAAAGCGCTATTATTAAAAAACTGAGCTTTACCAAAACACCCTGCTGTGTCGGCGCGTACACAAGGCCTTTTAAAGAATTAAAAAAACTTTCTTTCAGCGCATCCAGCCATGAAAGATTCTGCGGTGCAATTATGGGTGCGGGTTTTCCTGATGCGAGTACCTGCGCGATGAGCTGCACGATAGCAATGGTAAAAACGCTGACCACCGCAAAAAGTGAATTGAGGAAGATCTGTAGAGAAAGCAGGCCTTTAAAAGGTGTTATAAAATGGAGCGAACGTTTTAAAACGCCGATAGTCGTCAATGGTTTGGGTGATGAATTCATGAAGTAATTTTTAAAAAGCAAATCCTGTTTTTTACTGTGGCTTTAGACGAATGCAGTGAATTTCCATTCTATCACCGGCGAAACCTATATAGCACGCTTGTTGTTTATAAAAGATAAGTCTTTTAAAAATAAAATAATTACGTTTTTTAAAAATCTTTTTAAAAATAGTAAAACTTTATTTGATTCATTCGCAAATGCTTCTTAATTTGGCAGTATGAAAAACGCAGTCACCCTTTTCTGTCCGGCTATAATTTCCGTCTGGTTTGCACTCAGTGCATTCTCCTTTTCCACTTCCGGCGATGTAAAGCCAGGTGGGGAGAAGCCGCGCTATGCTATCCCGCTGGATCAGCTGTCGTACGTGAGCGTGCATGATACCGTGTATGTGCTGGGTGATAAATATATCGAAATATCCCTAAAAGAACAGAAAGCCCGCCTGCGCTACCGCGATGGAAAGGTAACGGAATTTAAAATTTCCTCGGGTAATAAATTTATCAGCGAAGGAATGGAAACGCCGACAGGAATATTCGCCGTGCAGGGAAAAATGGAAATGGCGAAATCCAAACAATTTAAAGATGCAAAGCTGCACTGGTGGGTTGGATTTAACGGCAATATCGGCTTTCACGGGCTAGATGGAAGCGGCTATTACTGGAATCTTGGCAATCGCCCGTCATCGCACGGCTGTGTGAGAATTGCTCGTGAAGACGGTAAAAAACTTTTTAAAAGCGTTGAAAAAGGAACGCCTGTCATTGTTTTTAAAAACCACCCGGCGCGGATACTCGCATTTGCCGACTCAACGCAGTATAATTCCGCACGCGATATAAAACTCGCTTCGCGCGGCGGCGAGCAAACGAAAATGCTGAAAGCCCGCATGAAAAATCTCTACACCGGGAAGCATTTTGTAGCCAATACATCAAAAGTTTTTCTTGACGGAAAGACGCCGCTCTGGATGTACGGATTTGAAGCCGGCGAGCAGGAAAAAGTACCGTCAAAGCAGGATCGTTCAGCGCTTGCCGGACTCACTTTACGCACCTCAGACCGCGATCGCCTTTGCGCTTTTTCGTGGAAAAAATCACAGATCGTTCAGGATTCTGCTGCACAAAAAAATTCTGCAAAGCTTTAAAAACAGTTTTTAAAAACGGGAATTATTCGTTTTTTAAAAGCTCTCCATATTCCGCCGCATAGCGTTCGATCGCTTTTGTAATTCCTTCCGCCATTTTCTGCTGGCCTTTTTCCGAAGAAAGAAATTCCTCGTCATCTTCATTTGAGAGAAATGCCGTTTCAAAAAGAACATTCGGCATAGAAGCGCCGACGAGTACGAAAAATCCTGCCTGGCTCACGCCGCGCGAATGCAAAGGCGTTGTTTTTGAAACCTCTTTTTGCAGCAATTCCGCAAAATGCTCGCTGAATTTCACAAAAGCACTTTGCGCCATGGTCGCTATTATCAGCTGCTCGTCCGTCATGCTTTTATACCGTTTCTGCTCATCTTCAAACTTCACCGCAGCATTCTCACGGTCAGCCACACGAACGGCATCTTCATTACGCCCCGGCCGCAAAATATATGTTTCAAAACCATGTGCCTTATGCGGTTTTTTCGGCATGGAATTGCAGTGAATACTGATAAATAATTTTCCTTTCGACTCATTAGCGATCTGCCCGCGCCGGAATAATTCTATAAATGTGTCGTCGCGCCGCGTCATTACGACCTTCGTATCGGGCAGGCCCTTTTTTAAAAGCTGCTCGACTCGTTTTGCAATTCTCAGCGTAATATCTTTTTCTTTAAAACCATTGATACTCGTCGCGCCGTGATCTTCGCCTCCGTGCCCGGGATCAAGCACGATCACATCGAGTTTCCACCTGTCTTTTGCGCTTTTCTCTTTTGGACTTTTTTCTTTTAAAACTTTATCATCGTCTTCTTCCGGTTCTGCAATTTCCTCTTTTTTTACGTTTTTTTTCTGGTTTTTAAAAATCTCCAGAACAATTTTATTAAAACCTATCCGGCGCGTGGTAGCTTTTAAAACTCCATCGCGCAGGGTGATCGTAAAGACCGCATAATTGCGCAGCTGCGAGCTTTTAAAAGATTGAATAAGCGGATGGTTTTTAAAAAGATTTCCCGTTTTAAAAAGGATCAGCGCGTCGGAAATTCTAAAAGTGAGATTTTTTTTTACAAGCTCCGGCTTATGATAATCCGCGATCTCGCCATTCGCTTTAAAAACAATTTCGGTAGAAAGTTTTTTTTCGATCACTTCAATATCGGTGATCGCAATTCTCTTCGGCTCAATGACCGGGTACAGCGAAGCGTATTGCAATATTATTTTGCCACTTTCACTTTTAAAACTTCCGTCCTTTTTACGTTCCAACGCGCGACGCCGAAGATCACGCGGCAGCATGTAGTAATTGGGATTTAACACGCGTGGCAGCGAAACCGTATCTATTTTCGGGGCTTCCCGAACAATCGCTTTTTCGCTAACAACCGATTTTTTCTGTGGGATGACTTTTGACTTACTTTTTGAAGGCCAGCCGGCTTTTAAAGTAGTGATAGCAGGAGCAAGTTTTGGTTTGTAAATATCAACGCTTTTCTGAAGAATACTTTTTGGGGAACTACCGGGTAGCGGCCCGCGACTTGGTGTAAAGTCCTTTTCAGGTTCGCTTTTAAAAGGGTTGGAAGTCAGCTTTGTTGCGCCTTTACGATTGTAAAAGCGGATCATATTCGCACTAGTTTTGGCGACATGATAAATATGCAGCGTTTCAAACGTTTCCAGAAAATGGGGCGCGGGAACGTATAATTCGGCTCCGATCTTTAAAGCCGGAAGAGCCATTTTCGCTGTAATTCCCTCATCTGATGTTTCATAGATCACGAAGTGGCCGGAAGGTGCTATGCGAAGAAATGTATCGTTGAAGGAAATCTCCGTGCCATCATTCGTTATTGTGCTGCCGGGGAAAATTTCCAGCGCGATCTCTTTAAAAGAAAAGTAATGATTATTATTGACAGTAGAAACAGTGAGAAATGTTTCTTTTCCGTCCGGCATGACAACGGTAAACGCATCCGGCTGCGCTTTTAAAAACAGCGCAGAACAGATGAAAATTATACCGAGAAAAAAAGCTTTTAAAAACACGTTGTAAAAAGGGATTCTTTAAAAAGGGAAGTGGCAATTACGAAAATATGAAAACGCGCGGGATTTTCGAGTTTTAAAATCTTAATTTAAATTAACACCGAATGTTAAGCCAAGCCACGGCTGATTTTGATAGATCCAGAACTCGCGGTTTTTATCCAGCAGAAAATCCACGCCAATTCCCAAACCAAACGTAAAATCATTAATTGCTGCTGTTCCCGAAATTCCCGCAAGCGCAATTACACCGTCGTATTCTATTTCAATTGCATTTTGTGTTACCCACGGATTCATCGCCGTCGTGCCGATCCCGCCAAAACCACCAATACTGTAGCCATAATGCGAAATTTCCTGATTAAGCGTTCCAATTGGCGAGCGCGAATAATCAATATCGTAGCTGTCGTAGCGTGAACCGATGAAAATATTCCCGTTGAAATTTGTATTAAGCTGTGGTGGAAATCCTTCTACTGACGGACGGAGTTTTAAAGGAATTGTGATAATGTCAATATCAAAAGTGCGCTTACTGAGCGTGTGTTGGGAAGCTTCTCCGTCGTCCTTTTTAAAAGGCAAAGTAAATTGATGAGAAGATTTTGAAAGAACATGAACGAATAACGTATCGTCGCCATTTTCAAGATATGAGGTGTAGACAGAATCGCCAAAACGATGCTCATACAAGCCGTCAGTAAACCCATCATTTTGCGCTTCTTTTAAAAGTGTACATGATTGAGCATATAAAGCTAAAAGGCAAATCGCAAGGTGGGGAATAATTTTCATATGTTTTTAAAAATCCTTCAACCATCCTTTCTTTCTGAAAAAGTAAATCTGTGCGGCGCCTACAATAAGCATAATTCCTAAAACAAGAAAATATCCATATTTCCATTCCAGCTCCGGCATATTCTCAAAATTCATCCCGTACACTCCGGCGATAAACGTAAGCGGAAGGAAAATACTGGACAAAACCGTCAGCGCTTTCATCACCGTATTGAGCTTATTGCTCGTAACGGACATATACAATTCCACCAGTCCCGTCACACTTTCGCGATAGCTTTCGATCATATCGGCGATGCGCACCAAGTGGTCATACGCATTGCGGTAATAATAAATTTCCTTCTCAGAAATCAGCTCAAACTCACCACGCGAAAGTCGGCTCAAGATCTCGCGTTGGTAATGCGTAATGCGCTTTAAACGCATAATACCTTTTTTGATATTGAGAATTGTAACAAGCGTAACGGTCTGACTATTTTTAAAAATATTATTTTCAAGGTCTTCCAGCATCATGTCCAAATATTCCGTCAGCGGCGCATAATTATCCGAAAGCTCATCTACGATCACATGAAAAACATAGTCAGGCCCGCGTTGAAGCATATGCGCATTCCTGTCACATAGGTCATGCACGTATGTAATTGCCTTTGACTTTTCATAGTGATGAGTCACCAGGAAATTCGCACCGAGAAAAGCATTCAGCTGACGCGTCGGGAATGTAACATCAAGCGCAGGTTTTGCGTTTTCCGATTTACCCGGAATAGCAACTTCCTCCTCTACCGGCGGATCAACGGGATTAAAAATTACAAATAAATACCGCTCGTAATCTTCCACCTTTGGCGGATGATCGCCGCGCTCAGGATTCAGGCGCTCACGCTGACAATCGGAAACAGCGAGCTTGTGAAACAGAAAAATTTCTTTTAAAATTAAATCTTCTTCCTCTTCCGTTGGATCTTCCAGGTCAATCCAATATTGCGCTTCGTCAAAGTCAAGCTGGGCCTGCTGCGCGCGGAATTCCTCCACACTAAGATGAAAAAGACTATTTTTTTGAACGACCTGTATTGTTATCATTTTTAAAAATTTAATTTATTTATTGTCATTCCCGCGTAGCCGAGAATCTATCTTTTTGCGACAAACAATCGCGAGAACATCCAAAGTGTGGATTCCCGCCTGCGCAGGAATGATAGTTGTAAAGATGTTTTAAAAAACTTCCAAAATTTCATGCTGAGCACCGTCGAAGCACGAAATTTCCTGCATTTTAAAACACTCGTTTTGCCCTTCGACTATGCTCAGGGTGAGTAGCCCTATTTTTAAAATCTTTTTAAAAATTCGTGCAATTCAAAAAATTCGCGCAATTCGAGTTCAGACATCACTCTCAATATCCATCAGCGTATTCTCATTCGCATCATTTGCTAGCTTGCCTTTTTGCCGATAATACAACATTGCCGTAGGGCGCCACTCGATGCGCATACGCCGCATTAATTCCTCAACCGGCGTTCCGGCTTCGGCTAATAAAATCCCTGCCGTGTGGCGGAGCGAAAATGGCGTGAGCTTTAAATCGCGTCCTTTTTTCACGCCGCTGGCTTTTAAACGCTGGCCGATGGCCTCTCGTACGCCGCGAATGCTCATGCGCTGATTTTGCGAACGGTTGCTGTAGCTTACAAACAACGCGTCGTCGGGCGAGAGTTCGCCGGTGCGCGTTTTCAGGTATTCGCCTATCGCTTCGGCGGCCTGCTTCGGCACGGGAATCGTTTCGTCTTTTATCGCTTTGCCCTTGCCCTGCACGAGCAGAAGGTGCTTGCGACCGTCTTTTTTAAAATCGCCGATATTTGCGCGCGTGATTTCCAGCTCCGAGCAGGCACAGCCAATCATCGTGTGGATTATCGCGCGGTCGCGAAGTCCCGCATTTGTTTCTTTTTCAATGCTTTCAAAAAGCTGCTCGATTTCCGCCAGCGTGAGGAATGTTCGGTTATGCGCCTGCGGACGCCGCCCGCCCTGAACGCGTTTTGCCGGGTTCTTTTCGATAACGCCCGCTTCCACGAGGTACTGGCAAAAACGCCGCACCGCCGTGAGATACGTCGCAATGGAAATGTCCTGAAGTTTTTTCGTCTGCTTGAGATATTTTTTGTAGCGCTCTACGTCGCGCACGCGAAACTGGAATTTCCGGTCGGTCGCGAAAAACACGACGAATTCTTTTAAAGCGCGCTGGTAGGTGCCACGCGTTTCCTTGCTCTTGTCGGCATAGCTAGCGATGAACTTCTCCAGATGGTCGTTCAGTGTGGAGAGCTTGAGTTTTACGGGTTCGAAATTGTCTTCTATCATTTTTTGGTTTTTTTAAATCTTTTTAAAAGTTATTGTTTAAAGCGATAAACTAAAAACACTCCGCCATAAAAATAACGGCTGGAATCTGCTTCTGCTGTTCCACGCATCGTTTGTATATTTTGTTCTTCAATTATTCCTTTAAAATGCATCACAGTCGGGTCAACATCATCAAAAATAAATGAAAACCAGACTGAATCTCCTTTAACTCTTCCTTTCAGAGGGGTTGCACGTGATTCGAGGCCACCGTGAATATCGACAATTCTGGTTGTTGCCGAGCCAGAAATGATGGTATCCTCAACATCAATATTCAATTTTAAAATTACATCATAATAATTTATATCCATATAACGGCCATCCCATTCGCCGGACTGAAGCGGGAGAGTTCGTGCCTTTTTTGGAAAAAACATTGGTTTATAATTTTTTCTATTTGTTTCAAAATCTATTTTGTTTCGATTTAAAGAACGGCAATTAATTCCTGTAAATATTACAGCGAGAATTAATATTATTTTTAAAACTGATTTCATTTTCTACCTCTTAAAAACAGCTGCCCGGACGGCAAGGGTGACCGCCCACTGCTGCCGGAATGATGTACGACCGGACACAAGAAATTCTTTTCTTTTTAAAAACTTTTCGCGTCTGTCATTCCCCTGAAAAGGGGAATCAACTCTGGTTGGACGCGTCAGGGTACAGTTTTCGTTTTAAAAAACAACACTTTTAAAAGTGTGACACATCGTTTTTCAACTTCTTCTGACGTTGATTCCCCTTTTCAGGGGAATGACAATTCCTGCTCATTTGCAATTTTAAAAGAGTTTTTTAAAAGCAGATTGCCACGTCGGAAACTCCTCGCAATGACGACGTACAAACTGTTTTAAAAAACTGTCGTAAGTTTGCATGCTCTAATGTACGAAAATTCTTTTAAAAAATGGTGTATTGCCGTTTTTACAATTTACAGAAAATTCTTTTAAAAATATGTCGAAACGAAACAGGAAATATGAGGCGGTAGAGCTCGAGGTGGATGCCATCGGGTTTGAGGGTGTGGCGATAGCGCGGAAGGAGGGCGTGGTGCATTTTGTGAAGGGTGCGCTGCCGGGCGATACGGTGCGCGCGCAGGTGATGAAAGCGAAGAAAAGCTACGTGGAAACGAAGCTGGAGGACGTTTTAAAGCCGTCGGAACATCGCGTGGAGCCGCTGTGCCCGTATTTCGGGACGTGCGGCGGGTGTTCGTGGCAGCACCTGGCGTATGGGCAACAGATAGCGTGGAAGCAGCGGCATGTGATTGACGCGTTTGAGCGCATCGGGAAGATTCCTGTAGGCGAGATTTTGCCGACAGCGCCGTCGCCGCGCGAGTATTATTACCGCAATAAAATGGAGTTTTCGTTTGGGCGCTACCGCTGGCTGATGGAGTCGGAAATCGCGTCGGGCGTGGAGTTTGACAAGAATTTTGCGCTGGGGCTGCATGTGCCGGGTTTTCATGATAAAGTGCTGGATATTGAGCAGTGTTTTATTCATCAGCCGGTGGGTAATAAGATTTTAAATGATGTGAAAGCGGCGTCGAAGCATTTCGGCTGCGAGGCGTATGAATATCGCAATCACACGGGTTTTCTGCGGAATCTGGTAATTCGCACGTCGCGGGCAACGGGGGAAATTATGGTGATTCTCGTGACTGCGCCGCCGCAAAGTGAGATGGAAGTGGCATTTGTGGAGTGGTTTGAAACGGAGTTTTTAAAAATCACGCCGGAAGCGACGACGGTGATTCATGCGGTTTCTCATTCAAAATCATCGGTGGCGATAGGTGAGCCGCGGCTTTTAAAAGGAGAGCCGTTCATGATAGAAGAGGCGCTCGATGTGAAATACCGGATTTCGCCGTTCTCGTTTTTTCAAACAAATTCGTATCAACTGGAGCACTTTTTAAAAACGATTCTGGACTATGCGGATATTGACGAAAATCAGGTTGTGTGGGATTTGTACTGCGGCACGGGTTCGATAACGCTGCTGGCGGCAAAGCGCGCGAAAAAAGTGTATGGAATAGAAATGAGCGAAAGTTCTATCCGCGACGCGCGCGTGAACATGGAGCTGAACGGCATTACGAACGTGGAGTTTTTCTGCGAAGACCTTCATGCGAAAGAAACGCCGGGGCTTTTAAACAAACTTGAAAAGCCGGATGTTTTGATAATTGACCCGCCGCGCGCCGGAATGCACAAAAACCTCGCCGAGCATTTGCTGGAAATCGCCGCGCCGCATGTTGTGTATGTGAGCTGCAATCCTTCTACGCAGGCGCGCGACTGCGAGATTCTGCACCAGAAATATGATGTTGTGAAGATTCAGCCGGTGGATATGTTTCCGCATACATTTCATATTGAGAGTGTGGCGGTGCTGAAGTTGCGGAGTGTTTAGTTTTGAGTGATGAGTTTTGAGTTTTTAAATTTTTTTTGGCGTGATCTTCTGACGATTGATCCCTCTGCCCTATCGGGCATCTCCCTTCCTAAGGGAGACTTTCTTTTTGGATGTTTTTTTTAAGAGGGGTCAAGTGAATCGTCAAACGGAGGTCTCCCTTATGAAGGGAGATGTCCGCAGGACAGAGGGATCCGCGTCAGAAGATCGCGATATTATTTTCTGCAAATAAAAAAGGCGCTTTTAAAAAGCGCCTTTTTTGTTTTTAAAAACTTATTTTTAAAAAATTTAATTCTGAATGATAAAACTCTTACTGAGAGTTGTCTTTCCATCAGTGAAGCGAAGGAAATATGCACCGTTCGGTAGAGTTTTTGTGTCGAAGCGGAGTTCTGTTTTTAAAAGATTATTGGAGAAATCGGCAACTTCATTTCCGAGTGCGTCGAATACTTTTAAAAACACATTTTGGCTTTTAAAAGCGGGGAGTGTGATGGTTGCAAATCCGGTTGCAGGATTTGGGGAAATTTTGAAGGAAGAATTTTGAGTTTCTTCGATTCCATTTGGCTCTGTTGCTTCTGCATTTAAAAACGCAATGTTTTTGGTTTGCATTGCATTGCTTTTAAAAACTATGCTATCAGAGAATGTTCCTTTTATGGCTGACATAAACGTGACGTCTAAATCTTTTGAACTGCCGGGGGTAAGTGTAAGGGGATTTGTTTCGCTTATTGTCCAGCCATTACCTGCTACTGTGAATTCTTTTAAAGAAGGACCTGTGAATCCGGTAATTATCAGATCCAAAGTGCCTAAATTGCTTACTTTAAGAGTTTTGGTACTACTTGTATTGACAGGAAGTGTTCCAAAAATTAAATCAGTTGCCTCTATACTTGCTACCCCGGCTTTAGCAGATTTGGCTGCTAATGCAGCATTGACCTTTGTACAACCATTTATTTCTACCTGAACGCTATCGGTGAAATTTCCTTCCGTTGCTGAAATAAATTGCACATCAAATGTTCCGTTTCCTCCCGCCGGTATTGTGTAGGGGAGGGCCGGAGGCGTTACAAATGTAAAACCTGATTGTGGGTTTTTTAAAGAAATAGCGGTGATTGTTTGTGTTTGCGTGGCGGAAGTATTCTTTATAACCAACTGCATTACTTTCTTTTCATTTGTGCTGACAAGGCCGTAATTCAGTGCGCTCTGCTCAAGAGCTATGGAAGGCGCTGAGTAGGTGATGGTAATTGTTGTGTCGTTTCCGGCACGGTCGGTTGCGTATAGTACGGCGGTTGCATTTTTGGTGGCATCGTCCACGCGGAGCTTCCACCATGCAGAACCTGCTTCACCGGGCGCAAAGGATTCAGACTCAAGCGTGTAGTTGCTGCTGCCGCCTAAAAGCGCCACAGCGGAGAGATTTGAACGGAAAGCAAAATCAGAAGGGAAGTCTGTAATTTTACCGTTTGCCACGCTGCCATCGCATTTTTGCGTATAGGTGAATTGCGGTGCGTACAAGTCTCCAATGGTTAAATCTTTCAGTCCAGCTCCGAGGAGATGCCCGTATCCCATTTGTCCGGAGAGTGCGTAGGACTGTGCGCCTATGGGGGTCGAACACCTGATCTTATACACTCCCGTAGCAAGTTTAATACGTTTTAAAGCATGTACAGTGCCATTTATAGGTTCGAGTGTTGCTCCATAAGCCGATCTGACCGGTTTCCATTCGACTCCTGCGTCGGAAAGTGTCCCTATTTCCAGATCTTCCGGCATAGTTCCGTCACTCTTGGTCTGGAAAATAAGATTGACGTAGTCTTCCTTTGTAGCGCCCGCAATTTCAAAAACGGTAAAGCTCACTTCGTTCAGATATTGCTCTACGGGCGAAAGTACCATCTGAAACGGGTCGCTTGGTATATCATCGTCCTGCTGTCCTGTATTGAAAATAGAAATACTGATCGGGCCATCGGCTGTAATGGTAACAGGCCTTGGAGTCGAGCCGTCATTGAGGAGCCGTCCTTCATAATACCCAGCACCAGATAAGCCCCCGGCTGTTGAAAGAACTGCAAAAGGTGTTGAATTGCCATCACGGAAAAGTTTTGTATTGGGATTTTTCGCAAAAATCTTTATCAGGGGGAATTTCTTGCGTTTGGCTACCGGTATCACGTGGTATTCCTTGCCCCAGGTATTTGTCGGTAATTCCATTTCTGCGGTGTAATCTGACCAACCTGTCGTTGCCTCTATCTGTGGACATTGGTTGCCGCTGATCACTGCTATAGGCTTTGAAGAAGTAAATTTACTACCGGACAGATCTGCCAGGGTGCCACTCGCTTTTTTATTAGCGAAAGCAACGACATCTCCTTTGTTCAGCATAAATGTTTTCGTATCGCCGCGATTCATGCCTCCAACTGTCCGCGTACCGGCGCTGCCACCAAGTTTAAACGTTACCGAGGTATTATCATAGGCGGCTACAACTACCGTCTGGCTGGGAATGTGATACTGTGGATAGTTGCCTGTCCAGTCCGCGTAGCTTGACACGATGTATTCGCGGCCAAGTGCAGAAGTCGGCAATGCCATGAAGGTATCGGTGGTATTGTTAAAATACGACATGCCAAATACCGTAATAGGCGCCTTAGCATACACATGTATTCCTTTTCCCTTGCAATCGTTGAAAGTTTGCTCTTCTGTCAATGAAGTATTCGGTAGGATACCTCTTTCATACGGCTGGCCTTCTCCCGGAGTGAGAACAAATTCAGTCACACCTCTGGGATTAGTTGTCTTTACAATCGTCTTTCCCAAACCGGGAATTTCAAGTGTGCATTCTACCGCCGTATCACACATGACATATACTTTTATCGAGCCATTGCTCTGTGCCCAGTTGATAGGAAAGGAGAGCCAAAAGTCTGTGCCACGGTTTGTATTAGATTGAGGCGTTTGAGAGTAGGCAGAAATATAGCCGAACGTCAGCATAAGCGCTGCGAGTATAAAATACTTTTTCATGGAAATTTTAAAGTGGGTGACTGAAGTGGTTTTAACTAATATACAACAATACAGGTTAAGTTCAAAAAAGGCGCTTTTTAAAAGGCGCCTTTTTTGTTTTTAAAAACTCGTTTTAAAAGGTATTAATTTTGGATGATGAATGTCCTGCTGAACGTTATTTTTCCATCAGTGAAGCGAAGGAAATATGCGCCGTTCGGCAGAATTTTTGTGTCGAATTTACATTGTGAATTTTCTACTTTTAAAACATTATTTGAAAGGTCAGCAACTTCATTTCCGAGCGCGTCGAATACTTTTAAAACCACGTTCTGGCCTTTAAAAGCTGGAAGCTGGATTGTAGCAAATCCTGTTGCCGGATTTGGTGAAATGTCCCTTTCGTACGGCTGGCCTTCTCCCGGCGTCAGCAGGAATTCCGTCACGCCTTTTGGGTTCGTCATCTTTACAATTTGCTTGCCCAGGCCCGGAATTTCAAGTGTGCATTCCACTGCCGTGTCTAACAGAACATATATTTTGATAGCGCCATTCGTTTGTGCCCAGTTGATAGGGAAAGAAAGCCAGAAGTCTGTGCCCCAGTGTGTATTCGTGCGGGGTGTCTGCGCGCCGGCAGAAATGCACCCAAGCGAAAAACATTGATAAATTTGTACAAATACGTACAGTTTAATACTGTTTTTTAGGTTTTCTTCGACAGTACTCTTTTCTTATACCTACTATTGCTTATTTACATACATAGACACCCAGATCTTGAAAAATAAATTCGAGTATTTAAAACTAACGAAGGAGAAGATTTTAACTATGTGGAATTTGTTGAAGAAAAGTTCTCCGGTAAGGTATTTTAAGAGACTGCTCTCCTAGGGAAGCTCTGTAAAAATATCATGATAGATTAAGAATTATCAAGACGACCAGATAATTTTAAGCTTATGTCAAGTTAATATTGCTGTATTATAGTTATTCCAAGCAGGAGGATTAAAATGCTCTAAATAGAAAGATAGTAACCCTTTGGATCGTTTGGAAAAATATTCTCTGTACCAATCGGTATAATATTTGCCTACTACTTCTTCCGACAAGCCCCTTCGCAAATTTGCATGTATTAAATAACCAACCATAATTCCAGACATTATGCTATGTAATACTCCACTCGAGGCTGCAGGGTCTAGAATTGAAGCGGCATCACCCACAATAAAAAAACCATTACCACAAAGTCTACGATTAAGTCTCCAAGTCACATCAATAGTTCTTGTGCGCCCAATGGTTTCTAAATTGATTAATACATCTGGAACAAACTCTCTTATTAACTTGCTTTTTTCCCAGTAGAGTCTTATCCAAGCATAAACTGAAGAAGTAATTTTCGCACTCCAAATCCAGCCATGATTAACGGCCTCAATCTGTGGGAAGGGTAGCTCTGAATTAAGTATTCCATGTGAATAGCCAAATTGTGCTAGTAGTGGTGGTGAATAAATGTCGACTGGTATTTTGAGATCTTTAATGAGCCAGCGATGATATCCACTTGCATCAATAACATAAGTCGAAAAATAGTCATTTTTTTCAGTTCGGATACCTTGAACTTTTTGATTCAAAAAAATAGCTTCAGACACTCGTTCTTCTAAAATTATTCCTCCTAATTCAATTACTCTATTAAGAAGTATTGTATTAAGGTCAATTCTGGGAATCTGATACCCAAACCATGATTTATCGTTAACTTTACCATAAGGTGAAAATTTCAGCTCATGATTCCACTTTATCCATATACCTTCGTGCCTGAAAAAATTTGAATTATTAACTCGTTGATCAACACCCAGTTGTTGGAATAAGGATTCTATTCCTGGATGAAGTGTTTCACCTGGTTGGTGCCATATCGTCTGTTCTCTGTTGATGATCATACAGGTTAGACCACCTTGAAGACACGATATTGCTGCGGCACAGCCAGCGGGGCCAGCCCCAACAACAATTACATCTACCCTACTCATGATATTTTTCCCAAATTTTATTTTGATTCTGGTAAAGAATATTTTCGTCTGTTACCAAAATAACCGATCGTAATAGTATTTTAACTCGTATTTGATCAAATTTAGAACTATGATGTAACTGCTTATCAGTACAATACAATTCAAATCTGTAAATTTTCCCACGATGAGTTCGTAGGTCTACTATAGTTTCAACATCAGAAAGTTCGCTAGTACTAATGCCAATTGAGAAGGACAACATCCTAATGAAAAATGTAGTATCAATTGTTCCTCTAATTGTTTTTTCAAAGCATGCGTAAGCCCGGTTAAGCGACTGAATTCGCTCTGTATAGTCTTTTAACGTAATTTGTGCTACTTGAGAGATATTAAACAAACTTTTTGATGCATTCTTAACGTAATCCACATACTCTGAGCGATAATATTCTATAAACTCACTTCCATCCAAATTTTGGATCGTTATCCTTGGAGATGAAACACCATCCCATGATTCAGCAACATATACCCCAGATTCTACATCAGTAAAAGGTACAACGGTTTTCAAATTAGTTTGCATTTCTAGAAATTCATTTATCTGAGCAGGAAGCGCCTCCAAAAGGTGCGAAGATTCTGGTACACTACCTGGCCAAAACGAGCTCATGGCAGCACAGATTTTCATATCTTCTATAAACGGACTTGACAGTTTATATAAAGCAAAATGAGGCGGCTTTGCACTATAATCAAAACCAACTTCCCAACCCGGACCAAATCCACCAGTTGCTGCATCAGGTAAGTAGCTTAATCTCTTGGAAGCATCATTTATATCAAATGGAACATCTCGAAAAGGTCCGCTATTTGGAAAAGTTATTATTGCACTTCCTGTAATATCACGAGATGAAAAACCACTATCTGTTATCTCATAATTAAATGCAACTCGACTATCTGAAAGTGGATATGGATTTACTGGAAAAACTTTACTTCCGTGATTTAAAGATGTTTGTTGGTCTGTCCATTCTGTTAGCTCTCTAACATTACACAATGGCAAAAAACTCGGAGCAGCAACGATCGAATATGCAGCAATATATTCGAATTCATCGGGTAATCCTTGAACTTCGGCTTTTACAAACCCATCCCCTGTATAATCCAAATAATTAACAGCATTATAGTTTCCTTGATTAACTTTCTCAATAATTCCAGAGTGTTGATTCAGGTCATACTCTTCGCCATCATTATCAAGTGCATGACGAGCATAAATTAGTTCAGGTCCTGAATCCTCAGACATAAAAACAGTTGAAGCTGCATGAGGGTGATGTAAAGCTGCATAACCTTCTGGAACCTGAAACGTTAGTTTTTTTCCTTTATATATAGCAGGCTGTGTTAAAATTTTATGTGGAGTTGGAACAAGCAGTCCATATTCTTCTTGTGTAAACGCTGCAATTTCGTCTCGAATTGTGAAAGGAAATTGTTCAAGGTCTGAATAATCCCAGGGTATTCCAGTTTGATGATTCTGGATATTTAAGTGGATACGTTTAATTTTTTCATTAATATGAGCCGCTCGCATTACAACATTTATTGATAAGCCATCGAGACATTCAGTACCATTGAAAATCTTATGAATGGGTACCCAAAAGTTCCTGTCGAGGTCTTTGATCTGGAACCGCATTGGTCCAAAAGAATCTCTATTGCCTTTCAACTGTACTGCAATATATGGCGAAAATTTTGCAGGGATCACCCTAATAGAGTGGGAATCTTCTTTAGCAATAACCGAAAAAGATCTTGATTCCCCATCATATCTTGGTTCCCTTGTTCCCGCGCGTGATATACCAATCCGTGAAAAACAAAGATCGGCATGTATTTTATGTGGTGTATGAGGTACATTACGATATTCAGACGCGAACAATACAATCCCGAATTTTCCGTTTGGAAACTGTTTTTTGAGTTGAGAAAGGGAGGGTGGTCTACAACCAAACACATAATTTTCGATGATATTAAGTTCGCTAAAGGTAGGATAGTTTGATAACCGACTGCCGTTTGGCAAAGTCGTCACACGCGGAGAAGAAAATGCATGATATAATAGACTTTCAGCTGGCCTATATGGTTCTATACCGCGGATGCCTTTAAGGGAAAAATCCTCAAATCCAATAATTCTCCTATCGATAGAATTACCAAGATCTCGAGTCAATTCCTTTGACAAATTATCGGCACGAATGTTTAGTCCATGATGAGAAAACAATTCTCCCCAACCATTATCATAAAGACGTTCACATATGCTCTGCACTTTATTAATTAAAGAGTCTTTTTTGAACGTTGGAGCAGTGAACAATTTTGCTTTATTGGGTAACAAAGCATTTGCACCGACAAGGCTCATTCCCTGCAAAAAATCTCTTCTTTTCATAATTAAATCAAATTATCAAAGCAAAAGGGTAAATGATCTAACATTTACCCTTCCTAATATAACAAACTTTTACACTATTTTACTACGGTGAAGCTTTTTGAATATACGATCCCTCCGCAAACAACCTTACATAGATACACACCTGATCCTAAATCGCTTGGAATAGAAATTTCATAATTTCCAGGTTCTAGCAGTTCATTTAGTAGAGACGTGATAACTTTGCCCTGTGAGTTGTAGATTACAACTTCAGTATAACCTTTGACTAAAGTATTAAGAGTTAATTTTGCGGCTTCTTTAGAAACAGGATTCGGATTAATATGTAACTCAACGTTATCTGTTGTCTGCTCATTACCACTTTTTATTATCTCTTTTGACTCAGCTCTTCCTCTACCTACGATGTAACAGGGTATTAGGTTAGTCCAGTCTTCCCAAGAAATAACTTCGTGATATACAGTTCGCTCTGAATCGGTGAAAGCTACCTGACTAATTTCAACCGGAATTTTTTGAATAGGGAGAATTGTATTAGTTGGAGTGGCATCATTTTGAGAACATTCTTTTTTAAACTGTTTATTCAATCTCACAGCATATATATCATCATTTGCTGAAAAACCGCCTGTAGTGCCTGCACAAACAGCTGCAGGTAGGATATAAGTATTATTATGTCTCCTAACTAACAAATCCTCAAAGTCATCAAATGAAGTAGCATATCCAGAATGGTAACCCGGCCAGTTAGCAGTGCCGCCAAAATCATTTAGATTTAGCATTAAGCCCTGCTTATCATTTTGTATATACGTCGAACCAGCTACATTAAGATTATAACCAGTGTAGATGTCTTCTTTAACGGAAAAACCCTCATCGTTTGCAAATGGATCATTGTTAGCAGAAATAGTCCTTGACCAAACACTATTACCCAATAAATCTGTTTTTAATAAAAAAACATTTTTAGGTCCCCCAGGTAAATATTGGTGGTATCCAGTTGTAACGTAGCCTTCAAATGTATTACGTCCATCTCCCCATACGTGCTCTGTATGCACTGACTTTGCGTATGTTATAGTATTACCATAGTAGGGGATATATTTATTACTCCATAGGATATTACCAAATGTGGCAGACCTAAGATCGATTTTCAATAATAGTGTTTCCGGATTTAAATCGTCTGGATTGGTAGCTCTAGTTACGGTAATTATAGCATCATCAGAAGCAGGATGACTTTGTCTTAACAGTTGGGGTGTGACACAATAAGCCTTATCGAAATATCCAGGTCCAGTTTCGTAAACTCGACTATTCACACTATTATTTGATCGATTATATTGAACTACCATAATTTGATGATCAACAACAGCATTATCACTTACTCTTATTTTCTCTAGAAACCCTACAGCGACATAAATAGGCAGCGATAAATTAATATTCGCAATATGTTGACCATAGGCATTGTAAGTGTATTCAACGTCATCAATAATTTCATTTGGTTTTGTGAAGGCACGTGTCCAGGTTGTGGCACCTACAGAGTTAACCCCCCAAATTACAAGTCTTTTTTTATTGCCTTCTGCTAAAGTTTCATTATAAAACCCCTGATAGTATCCGGTAAATACAAATCCTGAGTCTATATTGTTAATATTATCTTCATTTGCAATAAAAGACTTAGGATAACTTGGTATTATACACATGGCCTCGCTATTACATTGAAATGTTGGGTTAGCATAGACTCTATCCCAAATTTTGTTACCAGATTCATTAATTCTAACAAGATGCGCAGATTCAACACCAAAAACTGGGCCTAGCCTTCCTGCAATGACAAAACCTGCTTGATAAGGTGGTACAGTTGAAGTTTCTTGAACAGTTTGTGTTATTGAGCGTCCTTTTAATGGGAGAGTAGGCTCACTGTACGCCCGTTCAAAAGGTGAATAAGTCTGTGCAGAAACTTCCAACGATACTACACTGAAAATAACTGCGATAAAAGTGTTACAAAGTCTGAACTGCATAATTTCTCCATTTAAAAACAAGTGAATGTATGGTGACGGTTAAACATGCAAAAGAAAAGATTAATGAAATTTACTGGTGTTGTAATTTCAATTAAAGTGCTCAAAGTATTGGTTACTTCTAAGATAGAATATTTCTCTCTTATATCCAAATGCTATACTTTATTATTGAGTAGAATAAGTAGTAAATTTAAATTAAATAAATAGTACTTTAAACCCTGCTGTAGCATGGTAGGTGACAGGGCAGAAAAAGTCATATTGGCAAATAATTGGCACCATCCAATAAAGTGTGTAAATAGGATCTGGGCAATTGGCCCGGATTTTCTATTTTTACATAAATTATTGGAGAATCGCGATGAAAGCAGAAGAATTTTTAGAAGGAGATTTTCTCAAGCAATTCAAAGACGGTCGAGAGTTCATGAGCTTCATGGATCAGCTTTACAAGCGGGGTGTGGAGAAGATGTTAGAAGGCGAGCTTGACTCTCACCTTGGCTACACCAAGCATGACAAGCAGCCGAAGGAAACGACAAATGCCCGCAACGGTTATTCAGAAAAGACCGTCAAAACTGAGCACGGAGAAATAGGGGTGAAAGTGCCCCGTGACCGTGAGGCAACATTTGAGCCCGAGATACTGCCAAAGCGCAGCAAAATGAGTGAGGGCATAGAGAATCTCGTAGTATCGCTCTATGCTAAAGGCATGACGAATTCTGATATAGAAGAGCAAATGCGTGAGTTGTATGACTTCCGGCTGCCGCCTTCAACCATATCAACAATAACCTCCCGCGTAAGTGAAGATATTCTGGCATGGCAGAACCGTCCGCTGGATGCTTTGTACCTGATCGTGTGGATGGACGGTATAGTTTT
>JAZKFS010000113.1:0-13974 GCA_040386315.1 Bacteroidota bacterium | reverse complement strand
GGAACGTTCAATTACATTAAGGAAAAGTATCCAAAAATTATAGTTTTTAAAAACCGCTACACCCCGCTCCGCAAAACCTCCAACGGCGGCATTTTTAAAGAACTCCGGCTGTTTAAAAATCCCATGATCATCACAAGTAGCGCTACGCAAAGCGCAATAACCAGCCCAAGAGCCCATTCCGGTTTATATTCCAGACGGAACGCCTGTGTGACCATCAGCCACGAGCCGAGATAGGAGAGCAGCATTCCAGTCAGCGCAGCAAGTAGCCCGAGCAGGAAATATTCTGCCAGCGTGATAAGCGTGATCTGCCGGCCAGTCGCGCCAAGCGTCCGCAGTAGGACATTTTCGCGGGAGCGCTGGTAGCGGCTAATGATAATGCTTGAAGCCAGTACCGTTAGCCCTGTCACCACGCTGAAAAGCGCCATAAAGCGAATGATGGAGGCAACCTTTTGTAAGATCTTATCTACCGTTTCCAGGATCAGCCCGAGGTCAATCGCGGAAACATTCGGGTATTTCTGCGCAAGCTGGCTTTGGATTTGGGCGCCGTTTTTATTAGGCGTTTTAATAATAACCGTGTAGAATTGCGGCGCATCTTCCAAAACTCCCGGCGGAAAAACGATCTGAAAACTCGTCTGCACTTTCCTGAAATTCACCTTGCGCAGCGAGCCCACTTTCGCGTTAATTATCAGCCCCTGCACATTAAAACGAATCTCATCGCCGATCTTCACTTCCCACAATTCTGCCAGCCGGTCAGCCAGCGAGATCTGTACATGCTGCAAATCCGGCGCTCGTTTTTGAAGCGTTCCGAGTGTTAATTCTTCATTGTCGGCGAGCTTATTGCGGTACGTAACGCGGTATTCGCGCTGCATCACTTTCATTCGCTCATTCGGGTTAGCGGAATTTTCGTCAATAGTTTTGCCTTTGATCGTTTCAAGGCGCATAGAAACTATCGGCGCTTCATCTACAATGATTGCTTTATTAGTTTTTAAAATGTCCAGAACGCCCGTACGCTGGTCTTTCTGCACATCAAAAAGTATGAAATTCGGTTGCCCCGCCGAACCCGCCACGGAAAGCTGGTTTAAAAGATTGCTCTGCACAATATACAGCATGGAAATTAAAAACGTACCAAATCCCAGGCTTACCATCAGCGTCAGCGTCTGGTTATTCGGACGAAAAAGATTCGCCAAACCCTGCCGCCACACATACGGAAAACTACCCGGGAAAAATGCTTTTAAAAGCTTTCGTAAAACAATCGCCGCCAGCGCCAGTGCGCCAAAGACAACTGCAAGCGAAACCGAATACACAGCTGCTGCAATGTAATTTTCAGTCTGCGCATACGCGAAAAAATACACCGCAACAGCGATCACCGCATATAGCACAAACCGCAGCGGATCAGGCTTTTGCAAGCCTTCCTCAAACGAAGCACGCAGCGCAGAAAACGGTTCAACTTTACGAATGGAAAGCAGCGGCAGCATCGCAAAAAGCAGCGACATTCCCACGCCCGTCAGGATTCCGCGTCCAATTGAGCGCAGCGGCAAAACCATCGAAAGGTCAGACGGAATGAGGTCTTTAAAAATCGCGGGAAGGGAATATTGAATTGCCACACCGACAAGCGCGCCCGCCACCGAACCAATAAATCCCATCGCGATCGCCTGCACGCAATACACCGCAAACGTCTGAGAAGCCGTCGCGCCAAGGCAACGCAGCACCGCGATCGTCGGAAGTTTCTGCCGGATGTACGCATACACCGCGCTCGCCACACCCGCGCCGCCCAGCAGCAACGCAATAAAACCCAGAAGTTTTAAAAACCGGTTGACATTATCAAGAACGAGTTCCAGCGCCTGCTGCCGTGACTCCGGCGTTTCGTAATCAATTTGATTTTTCGTCAGCTTTACATCCAGTGAATCGCCGATCGCTTTCCCGCGAACATTCTCCGGAAATTTAAAAAACACTTTATACTGCATACGGCTGCCTTGCTGAAGCAGACCCGTTTTTTCCAGGACAGAAACCGGAATATACACGCGCGGCGCAGCCATCGCCACAACCGATGCCTCGCCCGGCGCCTTTTTTAAAAGCCCTTTAATGATCAGTTTTGCCGCGCCAACCTGCAACGTATCGCCGATCACGCCGCCCTCTTCTTTTAAAAAACTCTCATCGATCACCGCAAATTCACTGTTTTTAAAAAGCCGTGTCACACCCGCCGGTTCCGTTTCAAAATCACCGTAAAACGGGAAATTTCCCTCCAGCGCGCGTATCTGCGCAAACCTCGCACTTTCACTTTTCGGCAGGTAGATCATCGACGTAAAGCTCGTTTGCCGCGCCTGCTCACCTTTAAAAGTCCTCCCGATCGAATCAATCAGCCGCTCCGCATCCTCAGAAAACTTCTGCTTACTATCCAGCGCCAGGTCAGCCCCCAGCAGCGACTTCGACTCCGTCGCAATTGACGCCTGCATACTCTCGCCAAACCCGTCAATCGCCACCAGCGACGCTACGCCCAGCACAATGCTCGACATAAACATCAGCAGTTTCCGGCGATGCGTGCGGCTGTCGCGCCACGCCATCTTATACGTCCATGAAGCAAAAAGTGCGCGGAGAAAATTCATTTATTGAAAAGTAAAAAGGTAAAAGTAAAATTGAAAAAGTTTTTAAAAACACCAGCTTTTAAAAGACTTTTAAAAAGAATATCAGGAAATTATTTGTGTCCGGTCGTACATCATTCCACCAGCAGTGGGCGGTCACCCTTGCCGTCAATAGCACCTGTTTATTTTCGTCTGAACTATGATTTATAGGATTTCAGGATTAAAGGATTTTCTTTAAAAACTAATTCAATCATCTAAACTTTTAAAAAGTATTTTTTTAAACTGTCATTCCCAGCGAAAGCGGGAATCTCCTCCAACAGTTGCCAAAAAGCAAAATGCTTTTAAAAACTCTGCTTCACGGCAAAAAGCTTTAAAGCAACGTCCGATGTTGATTCCCTTTTTCAAGGGAATGACAATTAAAAAAACACATCAGAAGAAAGTCTCCCTTATTAAGGGAGATGCCCGTAGGGCAGAGGGATTCACGTCAACAGGAAATCGTCAGCTTTTCGCATTTCCTTTGCGTGAAGCCTTTTAAAATCTAACTTTTAAAAGAAATCCTTCAATCCTCAAATCCCAGAAATCCTAGTTCAGACAAAATCACACCGCCACATTCATCTCATCCGAAACAATCATCCCACTCTTCAACCGGATAATCCGCTGCGTATTCCGCGCAAGGTCAAGATCATGCGTCACCAGCACAAGCGTCGTTCCCTGCGTGGCATTCAGGTCGAAAAGCAGCTTCGCAATGATCTCACTTGTTTCGCCGTCCAAATTTCCCGTCGGCTCATCAGCAAAAAGGATTTTCGGCTTATTAATAAACGCCCGCGCAATCGCCACGCGCTGCTGCTCACCGCCGGAAAGCTGCACCGGATAATGCCCCATGCGCGCCTCAAGCCCCACCATCTTAAGCAGCTCCTGTGCAAACGGCTTGCTGCCGCTTTCACCACGCAGCTCCAGCGGAACCATCACGTTTTCAAGCGCGGTGAGCGTCGGCACGAGCTGGAAATTCTGAAAAATAAACCCAACGAACTGATTGCGAACTTGTGCGCGCTTGTCTTCGTTTAGCTTGTTCAATATCACGTCGTTAATGGCGACTGTTCCCGTGGTCGGACTGTCCAGCCCGGCGCACAAACCCAGAAGAGTGGATTTTCCCGAACCCGATGGGCCAACGATCGAGCAGCTGGCGCCCTCGGGAAGCGAAAAGTCTATATCTTTAAGCACGGTGAGATTAGTTTTTCCGCTGCGGTAGGTTTTGCTGACGTTGCGAATATCGAGTACGTTCATTTCTAAGTAGTTTTGAGTTTTGAATTCTGAGTTTTGAGTTTTTAAAAAGCTCACCGAATTTTCATACTGAGCTAGTCGAAGTATCCTTTAAAAAATAATTTCTTTTAAAAACATTTACCCAACTATACGGCGAAGTATGAGAACAAGTTTCCCGAAACATTTTCCGGCAGCATTATTAATAGCTGTAACGCTATTTTCCTCCTGCAAAAAAGCTCCTGAAAACACAACTGCAACGATTGAAACATCCGCGCCCGCAGCAACGCAAAATTCAGATCAAACGACTTCTTTTAAAAACATTCTCTTTCTTGGCAATAGCATTACGGCAGGTTTCGGCGTGGAGCTTTCCGAAGCATTCCCGGCATTGATCCAGCAGAAAATTGATTCTTTAAAACTTCCTTTTAAAAGTATCAACGCAGGCGTGAGCGGCGAAACCTCAGCCGGAGGTTTACGCAGAATTGACTGGCTTTTAAAAGAAAAAATAGACATCATGGTGCTGGAGCTTGGCGCAAATGACGGTCTGCGCGGCGTTCCGGTGGAGGATACACGAAAAAATCTTCAGGCAATAATTGACAGAACAAAATCCACATATCCCGATGTAAAAATAATTCTCGCGGGAATGCAGCTCCCGCCGAATCTCGGGCAGAAGTATACGGCAGATTTTAAAAATATGTACAGCGATTTAGCGCAGAAAAACGGGCTTGCGTTTATTCCGTTTATTCTTGAAAAAGTTGGCGGTGTAGTAAAATTGAATCAGCAGGACGGCATTCACCCGACGGCGGAAGGACACCGTATCGTTGCTGAAAATGTGTGGGCAATTTTAAAACCTGTACTTGACGCTGTGAAGTAAATTGTTTTTAAAAAGGATTTTTTAAAATCACGGATTCCACGCTTTTAAAAGCTCCTGCTCACGCTCTGTAGTCATGCTGGCGTCCTGCTGGAATTTCTCGATAATAGTTTTATCCCAATCTAAAGTATCCTCAATTGTCGTTTTTAAATCGTGAAATGTCAAACCATTTTCAACTGCTTTTGAAATATCCGTGCGGCTCATATCTTCCGCCTGCGCGGGAATCCACAGCGGCATTTCCGTGTACGCAGCGACGTCGTTTTTTAAAAGAAAATCCTCGCTTACCCACGTAAAATCTGCGTTACTTTTTAAAACTGTTTTACATTCTTTTAAAAACTCACCCATTTTTAAAAGCTCTTTTGGCCCCGTCGCATTAAAAATTCCCGTCGTGCGAGCCTCCACAAGGCGAATTGTCCATTCAGCAAGATCGCGAACATCAATAAACTGCACTGGCGCGGCTGGATTTCCGGGCGCAAGGATATTTCCTCCACGCGCAATTCTGCGCGGCCAATACGTAAATCGTCCCGTCGGATCGTGCGGCCCGACAATCAAACCCGGACGAATTATCAGCGCTTCATTTTTAAAAGCTTTTAAAACTTCCTGCTCGCAGAGAACTTTTAATGCGCCGTATGTTTCACCGGTTATTTTCGTTTCATCTGCGCCTTCAGGCAATTGCGCCAGTTCGGAATTTTCATCATTCGGTTTGTCAAAATTTGAGTAAACGGAAACTGTGGAAATAAAAATATACTGCGAAATACTTCCTTTTAAAACCTCCGCCAGCGTGCTCACATCTTTCGGGAAATATCCTGACGTGTCGATCACCGCGTCCCATTTCCTGTTTTTTAAAAGTGAAACATCTTTTCGCCTATCGCCGTGAATTTTCTCTGCTTCGGGAAAAAGTTCGGGATTGTGAATGCCACGATTAAATAGCGTAACTTTGTGTCCGGCTTGTAAAGCAGTTTCTGCGATGTGGCGTCCGAGAAAAACCGTTCCGCCGATGATGAGGATATTCATGTGAAAGGGAAATAAAGTCTTTTAAAAAAAGTTTGAAGTTATTCTTTAAAAATACGCGGTTTTAAAAGCGAAGTTTCACATTTCATTGCCGGAACGTTGCCGCTGGCTGAAATGTTTTTAAAAGCAATCCAAACCGCATCACGATCCACTTTTAAAAAAATATTGCCCATGGTTACCAGTTCACTACCGATATTTAAGACATTCCGTACATTGAAAATACTTGGCGCGGAGATACGCGTGGATATGTACTGGATCGTGCTGATCTTTCTGATGATGTGGTCGCTTTCCACACAGCTTTTTCCGAAGAGGTTGCCGACATTTACCACCGGAACATTCTGGATGATGGGACTAGCAGGAGCGGTAGGATATATTGTCTCACTGCTGCTGCATGAAGTAGCGCACATTGCTGCCGCGCGGAGTGTCGGAACACCGATGAGCCGGATCATTCTTTTCCTTTTTGGCGGGATAGCCGAGCAGGAAGATGAACCCGAAACGGCAAAATCAGAAATACTGCTGTCGCTGGCCGGGCCGGCGGTTAGTTTGATATTATGGTTTGTATTTTCCATACTTGAAGGGAAGGGCAGTGATAATGACTGGCCGGCGCCATCAGTCGAAGTTTTACGGTTTTTGTCCACGGCAAACCTGGCGCTTTGTGCGTTTAATCTTATTCCGGCATACCCGCTTGATGGCGGGCGTGTGGTGCGGGCGCTGATCTGGGTATGGCGGCGTAATATTGCCTATGCCACGCGTATTGCGGCAAATGTCGGTTCGATCCTGGGTATTGCTTTGATGGTGCTGGGATTTTATAAATTTCTCCATACCGACTTTGTAGAAGGTATGTGGTGGTTTGTAGCCGGGCTGTCGGTGCGTATTGCTTCCCGGATGTCGTACGGGCATTTAATGTCGCGGCGGGTTTTAAAAGATGATACCGTGCGGAAGTTTTTAAATCCAAACAGTATGGCCGTGACGCCGGACATGAATATATACGACCTTGTTCACGAGCATTCGTATAAGCATTTTTATGATTTCTACGCTGTGATAGACGGCGATAAAACCCTTGGCTATATATCGCTGGAGTCTATACAGGGAATTCCTCCCAATAAATGGCGCGGCAAGAAAGTAAAGGATTTTATGCAGGATTTTGGAGAAGCCACCATTATTTCTCCTGATGCTCCCGCGTATGATGCCCTTGAAATTATGAGAATAACGGAGCGCAATCACTTAATGGTGGTAGATAACTGGCAGTATATCGGAATGGTAGATCTGAAAAATATCAATGGTTATTTAGAGCTGCGCTCGAAGATCGGCGATACTACCGAAAGTGAGATCGAGGAAAATCCCGATGTATTCAGCGAAGATGACGAGCAGGATATTGCAGGAGGCGCACGCTAAGTCAGGAACAATTAACAAGATAAGAGAGTTTACACAGCATACTTTTCTTATTAATTATAGAGTCGGGATTTTTTTAATGAAAGATTCAAAAACACTTTTTGAGCGGATAGATGCTGAGAAAAAATCGCAGGATGAAATTACAACTTTTGGCAAATCACTTTTAAAACGTTTAAAAGAGAAAAAGCAAACGTCGCTTTTCATTCGTAAACGGTAAAAAAGCTGGTAATAAAATTCTTTTAAAAGCGGAGTGAATATTTTTCACTCCGCTTTTTTCTTTTTAAAAATGATCACGCCAAAATTAAGTTCTTGATTTTTAAAATACTTTTGCCTAATTTACAGCAAGTTCGTTTTAAAACTCCACACCACAAAAAACGTAAAACGCGCCATGCTGGAAATTTACCTCATGTGTCTCCTTGCCGGAAGTATCCTGATCGGGTTTACCCTTTTTGGCGGGCACCATGATATCGGGCACGATACGGATATTCATATACCTCACGATGATATTGATCTACCTGCGCACGCCCATACGGGTTCGGGTTTTTCCGAAGTAGCGCAGTGGTTCAGCTTGCGTAATCTTATTTTCTTTGCCGCTTTTTTTGGTTTGACCGGGGCTACGCTCACCTGGCTGGGTTTTTCTACCTCGCTCACGCTTACTATGGCTGTAGTACTTGGTTTTTTCTCAGCGGGGCTGATGTATAATTCCATGAAATATCTCACAAAATCCCAATCCGGCGCCGAACTTCATACGCAGTCGCTAAAAGGATTTACTGCCCGTGTACTCGTAGATATTTCGCGGGGACAAAAAGGGAAAATCAGCGTGGATGTAAACGGGAGAGTCCTGCAAATTCCGGCTAAAGTCTCCGAAGTAGCCGTTCGCAATGATTTTCATTACGGTGAGAATGTACTGATCGTAGAAATGGAAGATGGTATGGCGCTCGTTATTGAGCGTGATGGGGAGAATCTTTAAAGCAGGAGATTCTATTTTGCTTTTAAAAAGTATATAAAAAAAACAACTAAAGAATCTTATCCCCCCCCTTATCAAGGGGGACAAAGGGGATTCCGCGTCAAAAGAAATCCCCCTAAATCCCCCTTGATAAGGGGGACTTTTAAGAAAATTCAAATATACAGTTTCTTAAAACTTTTCATATTTTTTTTCGGAGGCTCAATAATGGTCGAATTTATATTCAGTGTCGGCGGAATTATCCTGCTGGCTTTGGTTGTCGTGATGTTTTTCATCAGCAGGTTCTTGTTTATCGTTCACCCGAATGAGGTGATGATCCTTTCGGGGCGTTCGCGTACGCTGACGGACGGGACAACAGTCGGTTACAGGATCATTCGTGGTGGTCGCGCGGTGCGGATCCCTATTTTAGAGAAGGCGGCTAAGATGTCGCTGGAAACTATTCCCATCGAGCTGAGTGTGCATAATGCGTATTCCAAAGGGGGAATTCCTCTTGGCGTGGAAGCAATTGCCAACGTGAAAATTGATTCTACCGAGCCGACATTTGGAAATGCTGTAGAGCGTTTTCTGGGTAAGCCGTTGGAGGGAATACATGAAATTGCAAAAGATACGCTTGAAGGAAACCTTCGCGGGGTTCTCGCATCGCTTACACCGGAAGAAATTAACGAAGACCGCCTTAAATTTGCTCACAGTCTAATGGAAGAAGCTGATGAAGATCTAAAACAACTGGGCCTTCGCCTTGATACTTTTAAAATTCAGAATATTTCCGACCAGTCGGGATATTTAGATTCCATCGGCCGCCGTAAAACTGCCGAGGTAATTGCCGCCGCACGTACTACAGAAGCCGAAAAAGCTGCCGAAGCAGAAGAAGCAGAAGCTACAGCACGCCTGCGTGTGGAAGTTGCCAAAGCAAGATCGGAGCAGGGAATTAAATCAGCGCAAATTGATACAGAGCGCGAAGTAAAGAAAGCGCAGTCAGCCGCGCAGGCATTTGCCGATGAAGCCCAGGCCGAAGCGCATCAACGCGCAGAAGTTGCCAAAACACGCGCACAGCAAACTATCCAGGCCGCGCATATCGAATCAGACCGCGAACTCCGTGTAGCACAGGCAATAGCACAGCAGCAGGTGGAAAATGAAAATAACAATCTGCGTGTGCGCAAAGCTGAACTAGACAAGATCGCTATCGTAAAAGAACAGGAAGCCAGCACATCCGGCGAAAAAGCCCGCGTACAGTTTGAGCAGGAAGTACAGCGCGCGCGTGTAATTCTCCAGCAGCAGAAACTACAGGCTGATGTGATCGAACCCGCCCGCGCGAAAAAAGAAGCAGCCGAACTAGAAGCGCAGGGAGCAGCAGCTGCCATCAATGAAAGCGGACAGGCCCGCCTGAGCGTTATCAAAACGATGATCGAAACCTATCAATCTGCCGGAACAGACGCCGAAAAAGTATTTATCCTCAATATGCTGCCGGAAATTATCACCCAGCTTACCTCGACGGTCAATAAGATCAATATTGATAAAATGAGCGTGATAGATCAGGGCGGTACGAACGGTGGAAGCTTTGGCAGACTCGTCAACCAGATGCCGTCAGCGGTCCTGTCACTTGCCGAAACAATTGAAAATGCTACCGGTATTAATATTTTCAATCACCTTTCTTCTAATAGCGATGCACAGCCGGTTTTAAAAAGTGCGGCGGAGACTATTGTAGAAGCAAAGGAAGTAAAAGGCAATGGGACGATGGTGGATTAAGGTTTTTAAACCAAACCCATTTTAAAACTAAAACGCCGCTCTTTTTAAAAGGTGGCGTTTATTCTTTTAAAGAATAAAAGTTTTAAAACCTACTCGTAGCGCAGAGCTTCTATCGGGTCAGGCTTAATAGCCTTCTATGCAAAATGAAATTCTTTGTATATTTTTACGTTACGTAAAGAAATCACACTACGAGAGAAATAATATGAATGCATTAGAATTCTCAACCAAGATAGAGAAAGGCATGATCCGGCTGCCTGAGCAGTATAATAAATACGAGAATACGTATGCCCGTATTATTGTGCTCCTGGATGTGCCTGATGATCTTCTTTCAAAGAAGAAAGCGCTGCTGACCGCTTTTAAAAAAATGGAAGGGCATGATATGTTTTCGTCTATAGATGATCCTACCGGCTGGCAGCGAAAGGTGCGCGATGAGTGGGAATAAAGTAGTACTGGATACGAATGTTATCATTTTTGCTTCTAAACAAAAGATAGATATTGAGCGGTTGCTTTCTATATATGATGAGGTATATATTTCCATTATTAGCTTTATGGAAGTATATGGCTATAATTTTTCGGAGGAGAGCGAAAAGGGCTTAATTGATGAAATGTTTAATAATCTGGATATAGTAGAAGTCCATGCTGCTATTGCCGAACAGGTAATTGAGTACAGGAAAAATACACTCAGAAAAATTAAATTACCTGATGCAATTATATTAGCGACAGCCAAAAGTTTAGGTGCGGATTTAATAACTGATGATTGGGATGATTTTCAGGGAATAGATAAAACCGTGCAGGTTAAGAAAATTGATGAATTTAAACGTAGTTAGAATATAGTATCTCTTTAAAACGCAAAAAGGCGGAAGAGCTTTAAAACTTTTCCGCCTTTCTGCATTATATATTGTAGGGAGCTGCTACTCATACCGTAGAGCTTCTATCGGGTCGAGCTTAGCAGCTTTCCACGCGGGATATGCCCCAAAGCAGAGGCCGATAAGCGTACAGATCACCACGCTGCCTACTATCCACCCCACGGGAAGTGAAAGCGGGAGCGACATAAGCGAACTCAGGCCCCAGCCGCCAAAAATACCGAGGATAATACCAATAATACCCCCCAGCTGGCATAGCGTGATGGCCTCCACGATAAACTGCGTGAGTATCCATGTGCTGCGCGCGCCTATTGCCTTGCGGATACCGATCTCGCGGGTGCGTTCCTTGACGGTGACGAGCATAATATTCATAATGCCGATCCCCGCCGCCGCCAGCGCAAATCCCCCCGCCAGCAGACCAAAGTTCGACAAAAACCCGGTAAACCCCGCGAACTGTTCGGCAAGGGATTCGCCCGTTTCTATTTCAAAATTATTCTCTTCCCAGGGCTTTACATTGCGCAGGGCGCGTAGCGTACCGATCGCTTCATCTAACGTTTCCGGCAATGCCTGGCGATTATCCGCCCGCACCATTATATCAATGGACTCTTCCCACTCATTGGTAAAGTACCGCATGAAGTGTGAGATGGGGATCAGTACCTGATTGTCCTGGCTCTGTCCCAGCATCGCCCCTTTTGTTTTTAAAAGTCCTATGATAGTATAAGATTGATTTTGTATGGTAATTCTCTGCCCGATGGGAGTGGAATAAGGGAAAAGTTTTACCACCACATCATTCCCGATCAGCGCCACCGGACGGTTGAGAGAAATATCATCCGCCGCGAAAGGCCGCCCTTCGGAAACATCAATACTATTATTGCTGAAATATACATCATCGCAGCCGGTGAGAGATACATCAGGATTGGTGGAGAGCGTAGCCGCCTTTATTGTCATTCCACCTGTGGAATTGCTCATGCTGATCTGCGTGGTGGACTCCATCCGCCTTTTAAAATCCTCTCCCTGCGAATAGGTGATGGGCTTGCGCTTCCTGTATTTACGCCACGAATTTCCTGTCTGGATGCTCGGCGTACGTTTTATAACAAACGAGTTCTCGCCCATACTCGCCAGCTGCCCCGTGATAGCACCATCAAGCGACGTGATAGCCGTTCCCACGCCGATAATAGCAAAAATACCGATAGCGATACTCAGCAGCGTCAGCGCAGACCGCAGTTTCTGGCTGCGAACAGCTTCGAGGGCGATCATTATAGATTCGAGGATGTTCATGGGGTTTTAAAAAGTCTTTTAAAAGTATAAGAGAATCCCTCTGCCTGCGGCATCTCCCTTTCTAAGGGAGACTTTTTTTCTTCTGTGGTCATTCCTGCGGAGGCAGGAATCTCACTCCGAAAGAGACTACATGATGTTGTGAGTTTTTAAAAAGTATTGTTAAAAAAAAGGAAAATCCCCAACGCGTCTAACTGTAGTGAGATTCCCGCCTCCGCAGGAATGACAATCATACAGAAAGTCTCCCTTAGGAAGGGAGATGTCCGAAGGACAGAGGGATTCTCTTGGTTTTAAAATCTTTTTAAAAACTACTCATACCGCAAAGCTTCAACCGGATCAAGCTTTGCTGCACGGAATGCCGGGATAATTCCCGCAATAATACCAACAAAAATAGAAACCAATGTTGCTATAAGTAAAAGCTGCGGCGGTACATACGGCGTGAGGAATTTAATATCCATCGCTTTCGTAACAGCAAACGTGAAAAATGAACTTATCACAAATGCTACAATAGCTCCTGCAAAGCATAATGCAGCGGATTCTACGATAAATTGTAGCAGGATGGAGCTTCGCCGCGCTCCAATAGCTTTGCGGATACCAATTTCTTTTGTTCTTTCTGTTACCGACACGAACATTATATTCATAATACCGATAATTCCCACAAGAAAAGAAATTAAGGTAAGACCGATACCAACTCCCCATACTGATAAACGCAAGGTAGCCGACTGCTCTTTAAAAGCTTCGGATTCATTTATGGAGAAATCTTCTTTTTGTCCGGGCGCGACATTGCGGATAGAGCGCATCAGACCGATAGTTTCCATGCGCACTTCATCTAAACGCGCCTCGCTTCCTGCTTTTACAGCAATTGAGAGACTTTTGCCGTTACCGAATAATCCGATAGAGGAGGAGAGAGGAATAAATATCTGGTTATCCACAAAATCGAGCAACATTGTACCGCGTTTTTCGATCACGCCAATGATTTTAAAAGGATGCCCAGTAATTTTAATCGTCTGCCCGATCGCATCTCCTTTTGGAAAGAGAACTGATGAAACTCCATAACCTATCACGGCGGAATTAGCGCTGTATCTATCCTCCACAGCAGAGAAAAATCGTCCTTCAGTTACTGTTCCGGCGGGCGTGAGGGAATATTCGCTGCGCGTACCCGTTATCATAATTCCCGCCAGCTTTTCATCACCATACGTGATCGTCTTTCCCCATTGCTGTGAAAGCGGAATAGCAAGCTCGGCGCTCGTCAGCCGCTCTGCAAGCTCATTCGCCTGCTGCAGTGTGATGTTTTTACGCGCGCGTTCCGTTTCCCAGTTATTTCCGCCTGCCCAATTCCATTTATCTACATAAAGCATATCGGTTCCGAGTAGGTTGATAGTGTCTTCCAGTGATTTATCCAAACCTTGGAGCGCCCATCCCATCAGCACAACGACAGTAATACCGATCATGATACCGCCCATCGCCAGCAGCGAGCGCATCAGGTTCGCCCGGAGCGAGTCGAAGCCAATGCGGATAGATTCTATGAGTTCGCTGAATTTCATTTGGGTAGTTATTTTTGTTTTTAAAAGTATATTCTTTTAAAGATTAAAGAAGATACTTTAAAAGTTTTCTTGAAAGTCCCCCTTTGTCCGCCTTAATAAGGGGGATAAGAACTAAATTCTATATAGTTTTTTAAAATACTTTTTAAAAACTATAGCGCAATACTTTCATCAATCGGCGCAAATGTAACCGGATCAGGATTTATCGTATCAGATTCTACCAAACCATCGCGCAGGCGAACAATACGGTGTGCGTGACGCGCAATATCTTCTTCGTGCGTTACGAGAATTACCGTATTTCCCTGACGCCAGATATTTTCAAAAAGGCGCATGATCTCCACACCTGTTTTGGAATCCAGGTTTCCCGTTGGTTCATCGGCAAGAATGATAGATGGCTTTGTAACAAGCGCACGGGCAATTGCTACACGCTGGCGCTGCCCGCCGGAAAGTTCATTCGGTTTGTGATGCATTCGGTCTT
>JAZKFS010000112.1:0-3439 GCA_040386315.1 Bacteroidota bacterium | reverse complement strand
TATTGCGTTCGCGTAACGGCAGATGATGGCGCACTTGGCGAGGAGTTTTTAAAAGATTTCCAGGATAATGAAAAGACAATTCCGACGATTCTCACAACGTCGCAAAAGCTTTCAACAGGCGTAGATGCGCGGAACATCAGGAATATTGTTCTGATGCGCCCGGTCAATTCGATGATTGAATTTAAACAAATTGTCGGGCGCGGCACACGGCTTTTTGACGGTAAGGAATTTTTTACCATCTATGATTTTGTGGATGCGTACAAACATTTCGCCGATGCCGAGTGGGACGGCGAACCGGCCGCGCCACCGGAAATAATTGGCGGTGGTGGAGGAGAAGGGATTCCCGAACCTGAACCGCCGATAGAATATCCATTACCGGGCGAGCCGGGAAATATTACCGAACCGCCGGGCGGATTTACCATACCGGTGCCAAAACCAAAGCTGCGCATTTTGCTTCCCGACGGAAAAGAGCGCATGATACAGCACATGATCTCCACATCATTCTGGAGCGCCGACGGCAAACCTGTTACAAGCGAAGAGTTTTTAAATAATCTTTTCGGAGCGCTGCCCGAGTTTTTTAAAAGCGAGGAAGAATTGCGTGAAATCTGGTCGAACCCGATGACGCGCAAGACTTTTTTAGAAAAATTAGCCGATGCGGGTTATGGCGCGGGCGAGCTGGTAAATTTGCAGAAACTCGTTGACGCGGAAAAAAGTGATATTTTCGACGCGCTGGAATATCTTGCTTTTAATATTGACCCCATCACGAGGGAAACACGCGTAGAAGCCGCCCAGTCGAATATCTTTGCTTTGCTCAACGGCAAGCAGCGGGAATTTCTGGAATTTGTTTTAAAGAAATATATCGAAACCGGTGTTGGGGAATTAGACCAGGAAAAGCTGCCGCATCTATTGGAATTAAAATACCAGTCTATCAGCGACGGCGCGGAAGTTCTTGGTGGCGTAGAAAATATCCGTGCTACGTTTATTGAATTTCAGAAGTATTTGTATGAGGCGAAGGTGGCGTAGAGAGGTTTTTAAAGAATTCTAATGAACTACAGTCAGCGGGAATACGCGGGTAGTTGTGGCAGTCCTAATGATTACGCTATATGAACCTGTTGGTAAACCAGCAGTAGGGAAAGTAAGCTTTTCGTCCGTTGCAGTAAAATTACCAACAACCTCACCGATAATATTGAAGACGCGGATAGAAGCGCCGGGTGAGAGATTGTCAATTGTAGCGATTTCCTCTGCGGGATTAGGATAGATATTTGTTTTAAAAGCGCTTACCATCTCATCAATTGAATTTGCATTGTCGATCTGCACATTGATGAAATGCGATTTCCACTTTTGATGGGAATTCATATTAATAAATTGCACTTCAATACTGTCTTTTAAAAGTGCGTCAGCAGAGAGCATCACTCCGTAGCGTTCGCCGGGAGAGACCATCATCGTATCCTGCCGCATAGATGCCGGAAGAGGACGACCGTCAGAATCAATAAATTCTGCTTTTAAAGCCGGGGGAATGATGATCCGGTTTTCAAAGTAGCCGATATTAGCAAGGCGCAGATATACTTTTTCACCGGCTCGTGCTTTTAAAAAGATATTCGTGTCCTGCGAGAGCTGCCAGTCAGACTTACCATTCACTAAAAAATACGTCGGCAGATACTTTGGGATCTTCACCGGAGGACGCATATCTGTTGTATCTCCATGGTTGATTTCCGGTGGCGCATCATGCCATTTCTTATCCATTTCCGAGGTCAGCCATGAATACTGCTTATCAAAACGAGGCCCGCCTGTCCAGGCAGATTTAGCGCCGTCTTTGGGATGTATTTTTAAAAGCCCGTACATGCCCATTTGCAGGTGTACCACCGACGCAACATGACAATGATAGAGGAATGTTCCTGCATGAGTAGCAATGAATTTGTAGGACTTCTCCTCCATATGCTTTATTTCAAAGGAGGTATGCGCCACACCGTCATTTGCCTGGTCAACATCAAGGCCATGTAGGTGGATCGTGTGTGGTTCGCCCTGCGAAACATTCCATGCAAGGATAGTTACCGTATCGCCTTCATTAGCAATAAGCGTCGGCCCCGGAATACCGGGCTGCTCGGCGAGTTTTAAAGCAAAGCCGTAGGTTTTGACTGTAACGCCATCCCAGAGCGTATATTCTCCCCGGTTACGCATGATAAGGCGGTATTTGACATGCTGCTGCGCGTGCAGGTCGGTGGCAATGCCTATGATACAAACGAAAATGAAAAGGAGCTTTTTCATGGTTTCTTTTATTCCTTAATATCCATCATCATAAACATGCCGTTCGGATACATGAGGCCGCCTGTATTGGCAATTAAATTATGGTCGTGGATGGGGAAGAGGCCGGGCTTGTCGGGTATAAGCTCCAGTACATACGTATTCATGGATGTAACCCGGAAGGTATCTTTTACCCGGTTTTTAAAACCTGTATTCTCACTGGAAAAAAGCACCCGCAGATGATACCCGTGAAAGTGGATCGAGTGCGTGGAAAGCCCCGTATTGGCAATAGAGAGCAGCATCCTTTCGCCAACCGTACCGCGGATAATTGCAGTAGAATCCTCTTCAATATCAGGATTGCTCAGGCCATTAATGGTAAAGTATTCGGGATCATATTCAGAGACTTGTACTGTGCTGTCATAAACCAAGCCCCGGCTCCAGTTTGATTGATATTCGTGCAGGTTCCAGAAGAAGTTTTTATCAGAACTTCCATCCTTTACATACAGAATGCCGGCAAGCCCGAGGTAGGAATTCTTGGGGAAATCCTTCGGGTCATAGTAAATATAGGTTCCTGACTCAAGGCCAGAGATAGAAATTATCCGGCTTTCATCAGGCTGTATATCAATGTTATTGATAGAAGTATTTTTAACAGCAAAGCCATGCGGCTTGTCATCGTAATTATAAACTCTTAAAAGTAATGTGTCGTTTTGAGCAACAGTAACAACCGCGCTGTTTTGAAAAAAATCACGAGTGGAATTAAAAGCGAGGCAGGGAAGGGAGATCGAATCCACTGTTACCAACCCGCCTTTATTAATATAAAGTCTGCCGGTAACAGTGTCTGCAATACAAGGCGTGAGAGCAGCCAAAAACAGGAACGCAGCAAGATGGAGAAAAAAAATACGTATCTTCATAATGCTGCGATTCCCAAATCTATTCAAGAATTTTTAAAACTATTAATATTTCTGGACTTTCCGCACTATAGCTCCGGAATTTTTATCCAGAAGTACTACCATGTACGTACCGGTTGCCAAAGCTGAAAAATCAATTTTTAAAGTTTCAGAAACATTGTTTTTTTCTATCATCACCTGTCCAAGTGCATTCATCACTTTTACAGAAGAAATAGAAGAAGGTAGTGTAAACGAAAGCACATCCTGCACAGGATTTGGAGAAACCTGGATCTGTCCTGCAACGCCTTCAT
>JAZKFS010000111.1:22027-27931 GCA_040386315.1 Bacteroidota bacterium | reverse complement strand
ATTATACAATTTCAAATTATAAAAGGCAAAACAATGAAACAATTCTTAGCTTCGATCCAGCTCAAATCAGAATCTTTTAAAAACACATCTTCCGAATTAGCATACGAAGACCGTGCGCCGCAATTTACTCACCAGCGTCACAAAAATGGGTTTATTGTAGAATGGGAAACCGTATCGGGTAATGGATTTGACCAAATCGCAGTGACTATATAATAGTTACTTTAAGCCAATATTCCGAAAAATAGTATTTTAAAAAGCAAGGATATGATAATGGATGACACAGAAGAATTACGGGTGCTGATCGTGGACGATGAAGAGCACAGCCGCTTGGCACTCGTATCTTTGCTCAGGGAATTCTGCCCTTCGGTACACATCGAAGCAACCGTATCAAATATCACGGATGCACGGCGTGCAATCCTGCAGTATGCTCCTGATGCAGTTTTTCTTGATGTGGAAATGCCGCCGGAGGGCACAGGATTTGACCTGCTAGAATCTATCCATCCGTCATTTCTTCGCTTTGCAGTAGTTTTTATCACTGGCCATAGAGAATATGCCTTCCAGGCACTTCGTGCTAATGCAGTGGATTTTCTGCCCAAGCCCGTTGATATTGATGACCTTCAGAAAGCCGTCGCTAAATTATATGAATACAAACGGTCTAAACGGCTGGAGGAAGCAGGAAGGAATGTCCGCAATCTGCTTAAGAGTATGGCTGCCCAGCAGCAGGCAAAAGGCGTCCGCTTACTATTGCCGACGCCTGACGGTATGCGGATCGTTCATTCAGAGGAAGTTGCATTTCTGACAATTACTCCCCACCGGACAGACATTCAGTTTGCCAATGGCGAATCATTTTCATCGGGCGTTCCATTAAAAATAGATACGCACGAACTCCTTGATAATGGATTTGTAAGAACGAGTATTGAGCATTTCGTCAATAGTTCGTATATTCAATCCTATATTGAAAAAAAAGACGGTGGAAAAGTTGTTTTAAAAAACGGACATACCGTAGTTGTTGCCCCTTTTTATAAAGACGGGCTTTTTGATCAGTTGAAGATATAAACGGTAATCTCTTTAAAAATCACTTTTAAAAACTAAAAACTATCAATATAGCGCATACACAGGTCAATCGTCGCCTCAATGCCTTTCTTATGCGTGCGCTCCATGCCATGCGAGGCAGCCACGCCCGGCCCGATAAGCGCCACACGGAAATCATTGCCCGCACGCAGAGCTGCTGAACCGTCAGAACCGTAAAAAGGATAAATATCGGTTTTAAAAGGAATCTGATATTGCTCCGCCAGATTCGTAAGCCGCTGCCGCATAGCGTAGTCATACGGCCCGCTGGAATCCTTCGCGCAGATCGAGCATGAAAACTCATCGCCTTCCAGCCCGTCGCCCAGCACTCCCATGTCAATCACCAGCAGCTCTTCAATTGTCGGCGCATATCCGCACGTGCCACCATGCCCGACTTCCTCATAATGCGAGAAAAATAATTCAACGGGCGCTGTCCGCCCCTGCTCTTTTAAAAGCCGCGCGATCTCAAACAGCACAAAGCAGCCCGCTTTATTATCCATAAAATGCGATTTTATAAAACCATTCTGCAATTCCTGGTAGCGCGGGTCAAAGCACACAATATCACCATTCCTTATTCCCAACCGGCTCACATCGTCTTTTGAGGAAACCTCCTCGTCCAGCCGGATGTGCATATTATCTACATTCCTTTCTACTTTCCCGGCGCTATTATTCGCGTGTGTGGAAGGATTATTTAAAAGCAGCGTCCCGGTAAAAACCTTTCCGTCAAGCGTGTAAATTCTCACATACGCACTTTCAAAGCTCGTCAGCAGCGGGCCTCCGAGCGGCGAGATCGAAAGTGTTCCATTCAGTTTTATTCCTGAAACGATCAGCCCCAAAGTATCCGTATGTGCGGCAATTGCCAGCGTAGGCGATTCACCCAAAGCGCATGTTACAGCGCCTTTATTTGTGAATTCAGGCTGCCAGCCATAGCTTTTTAAAACATCAAAAATATACGCGCACGCATCCTGTGTAAATCCCGTCGGTGAGTCAATTTCCACAAGGCGGCGCAGAGTTGAATATGGGTTCATTATAATTTCTTTTAAAAATTCTTTTAAAACTTTTTTCTTAATCGTAGAGACGGATAATTATCCGTCTCTACAAATACAGATTCTTTTAAAATTACCGCAAAAAATCCTTTTTAAAAACAAAAAAGGAGACTGCTTTTAAAAACAATCTCCTTCAAAACTTTTAAAAAGCTTTTAAAAAATTACTGAATCGAGATCAATTCAATATCAAATGCAAGAGTTTCGCCAGGCCCGATATCAGCGCCCGCTCCCTGATCGCCGTATGCTTTGTCCGATGGGATCCACACAGTCCATTTTGATCCAACAGGCATAAGCTGGAGAACTTCCGTCCATCCGGCAATCACGCCATTAACAGGAAATGACGCCGGCTGCCCGCGGTCATACGAGCTGTCAAATACTTTTCCGTTTAAAAGTGCGCCGCGATAATGTGTCGTCACAGTGCTGCTAGCTGATGGCTTCGGCCCTGATCCTTCCGTTACTATTTTGTACTGAACTCCACTTGGAAGAGTTACTACGCCCGGCTGCTTTGCATTGTTGGCCATGAATTCCGCACCACGCATTTTAGCGCCTTCAGCCAACTTGCCATTCTGTTCCTGCTGCATTTTTGCTTTTTCCTGTTGTTTTACCATCATGACTTTTTGAAATTCAGCAAATGTTGCTTTTAATTCTTCCTCTGTCATCGCCATTGTACCGCCTGACATTGCATCGCTTATACCGCGTGCGATCATCTCAGGATTGAAATCAAAATTTTGATCTTTAAAATTCTTGCCCAGATTTGAGCCAATCGTATAGGAAATCTTATCTTTTTCCGAAGTGATAGTCATTGCACCCGTCCCTTTTGAATTTTTTGAACTGTTCTTATCTTTTTTTGATGTTTTTGCGGTTGTAGTGGCCGTGCCTTTCCCCTTTTTTGACGTTGAAGTACTGGTTTGCGCCTGTACCTGGGCGAATGAAAGTGACAGACATATTGCTGCTATGATCGAAAGTGATTTCATGGTATTCCTGAAAAATAATAAAATAAGGATTATAATCTTTATACGGACGCGTGAGTTTTATAATTTATATTTGCGTCTGCCGGTGAATTCTCCGGTTCATGCAAAAATACATAAAATAGTGAAATCAGCGTTGCAGAAGTTTTTAAAAAGAACGCGGGCAGGGAAGATTTTTAACAAATTTTAAAAGAAATATCATTGTCACCGCATATATCACATACACCTGAAAATATCGAGGGAATTTTAAAAGAATACGGCTGGGACACTTTTAAAAGCCCGCTGCATACTTTTAAAAATAACGATGATCTTCCCTTCATCACGCTTGGCATCCTGCATCACAACCGCCGCGAAGCTTTAAAGATCACACTCAATGTTTTAAAAGAAATCCAGTATCCTGATTTTGAGATAATCGTCGTGGACAACGCCTCGACCGATGGAACTGCGGAAATGATGAAAAACGAATTCCCTTCGGTACAATTCATCCGGCTTTTAAAAAACACAGGAACAGCGGGCCGTAATGAGTTTTTAAAACGCGCTCGCGGGAAATATATCTTTTGCTACGATGACGACACTGTTCCCGCATCACCTGATACAGTTGTAAAAATGGTAGAATTCATGGAGGAAAATCCCGAGATCGCAGCGCTGTGCGGAAATTACTTCCAGCCACTGACAGGAATTGAAGAAACTGCCGGATGGGAAAAATTTGCACAAAAAAAATCTGTAAAAGGGAGCGAAGGAATTTTTCTTGTGGAGGGTGGCGTGTGCTTTCGCAACTCAGTTTTAAAAGAAACGGGTTATTATGATGAGGAAAATCTCTGGGGCGCAGAAGGTTCGGACCTCTCATTTGAGTTTTTAAAAAAAGGGCATTTGATCCACCTCAATCGTGATTTTACAACGCTGCATTTTAAATTTTATGCCGGGCGCCCGCCAAACCGCGACACGAACTGGAAAACGCAGAATATGATACGGCTTTTGGCAAAGCATTTCCCCGTGTGGGCATTTATCCCATTGAGTTTTGGTTATGTCGTGCGACGCATAGTTGGAATTGCGATTCGCCCGAAAACGGCGATTGGAGTTTTAAAAGGAATTGTAAAAGGATTTTCCGGCGCGGGAAAGTTTTTAAAAAGGATGCCCAAGCTTACGCTAAAGCAAATGCTCTTTTTAAAACGCTGGTATCTGATGCTGTACAGGTGGTAAATTTTTCAAACTTTTTAAAAGGAATCTTTCCGGCTTTTAAAACATTTCTTCTCTAACTTCTTTTAAAAACAATCTTTAAAATATTAAAAAATTATGTCAAACATCGCAATTGCAATTCACGGTGGCGCGGGCGGATTTTCTCAAAAGGGAATTGAAAACGAGCAGGAAATTCACGATTCTTTAAAAGCAATTCTCGCTCCGGCTTTTGATGTTTTAAAAAACGGTGGCACGGCGCTGGACGCGGTGGAAACTGCCGTTCGCCTTTTGGAAAATGATGCGCTGTATAATGCCGGGCGCGGCGCGTGTTTGAATTCAAAGGGAAAAGTACAGCTCGATGCGGCAATAATGAACGGCGCGAATCTTGAAGCCGGGGCGCTCGCCTGTATTCGATATGTGAAAAATCCAATCTCACTGGCGCGAATGGTGATGGAGCGCACAAAACACGTCCTGATTTGCGGTGAAGGCGCGGAAGATTTTGCGCGTGAAATGAACGTTGAACTGGTAGATGAAGAATATTTCATCACGGAAAAACAGCAGAAATCTTTAAAAACCGAACAGGAAAAAGTTTTAAAAGAAGAAAAAACGGAAACGAAATTCGGAACGGTTGGCGCGGTGGCGTTGGATAAAGACGGAAATCTCGCGGCAGCGACTTCCACAGGTGGAATTACAAATAAAAAATACAGCCGAATCGGCGACAGTCCACTCATTGGAATAGGTAATTACGCGAATAATGAAACGTGCGCGATTTCCTGTACAGGTGATGGCGAATTTTTTATTCGCTCCGTCGTTGCATATGACGTTTCGTGTTTGATGGAATATAAAGGTTTGTCTTTAAAAGAAGCGTGTGAAATTGTGATTCACGACAAAGTGAAAAAGCTAGGCGGCGAAGGTGGTTTAATAGCGATTGACAAGAATGGGAATATAGAATTACCGTTCAATTCAGGCCGTATGGCGCGTGGTTTTAAAACGTTAAAAGAAGAATTTACCGGCGTGTATGAGTAAGTTTTAAAAGAAATTGTTTTAAAAAGAAAAAACCGGAGAGCGATGTGCTTTTCCGGTTTTTTATTTTATGATTTCTGTGGTTCTTTCTCTTTTTCTACTTTCACAATTCCATTGGAAATCGGGATTTTAGGTTCACCGCCGATGGTGTAATGACAGCCGCGTGTGAGCGCATGAACGACCATATTTTCTATTGCGATATGTGAACCTTCTAAAGTTTGTGCACCGATCTCGGACGTGTGAATGTCTTCACCTTCGATGATCATCACGATTCCCGAACCGATCACTTCCATGTCGGAGCCATTGCGAATCACAACGCCGGTATCTTCAGAAAGTCCAATACCAAGATATGATGCATTATGCGCAACTGACCGCGCAAGCCGCATGAAACGTCCGCGCTCGATAAAGTGCGTGTCAATTATAACATCGGGAATAAAGCCAAATCCGGGCGCGAATTTAATATCGGAATCAACATATTTTTCGACCGTGTCTTTCTGGTAAATCATGATGTCGCCCATCGCCATCGCACCGGCGCTTGTTCCGGCAATAACGAAATTCTCGTTCCAGAAACGACGCTCAATTGTTTTTAAAATATCGGAGCCACCGAGGATTGTTGCCAGGCG
>JAZKFS010000111.1:0-22017 GCA_040386315.1 Bacteroidota bacterium | reverse complement strand
AGCTTTTGCAATCCGCTCCTGGTATTCGGGAAGCCGCGCTTCGAGGCGGTTGCGGATGCTCATGATGCCGATATTCGTGCAATTCAGCTTAGTAAACGCGTTGATGTAATTAGCGCCCACTTCATCGGGGATGGACGATGCCGTTGTAATTACCTCGATATATGTGTCGCAGCCTTTGATCTCTGTGAGTACACGTGTAAGAACTTCAAGTTCTTTCTCCAGTCCTCTGTGCGAGATGGACGGCGGGCCTGCGTTTTCCGGTGCGCCTTTATCTTCATTGCCGCCGATGGCTATTAAAATTCCTTTGGGTTGTATCATGATCTATTGCAAAGTAGCGGAAATTGCTTTTAAAAAAGCGGAACTTGCTGCTACGGTTATGAGCGTTTTTAAAAAAGATTTTAAAAATGATCTTTAAAAATGATAATTTAAAGATAAGATTTTAAAAAATCATAGAAATACGAAAACAAAAATACCATAATTATTGTTTCTTGCTTTAAAAGGAAGCATTTTATCTTTTAAAAAATCACTCTATTCTTTTTAAAAACCCCAATTTATATGAACATTCGTGAACTCCGTACGCTACGGGGCCCAAATTACTGGTCAGTGTCGCGGCATAAGTTGATTGTCATTACGCTCGACCTGAAGGAGTACGAGCAGCTTCCCACCAATAAAATTCCCGGATTTTTAGAGCGTTTAAAAGCATTGTTTCCCGGAATGTACTCTCATCGCTGTTCGGAAGGCGTTCCGGGCGGATTTTTTCACCGTGTGGAAGAAGGGACGTGGCTTGGGCATGTGATCGAGCACATCGCGCTGGAAATTCAGTCGCTGGCGGGAATGGAAGCGGGTTTCGGGCGAACGCGTACCACAGGCGAAGACGGAGTGTATCACGTAGTTTTTGCGTATGTGGATGAAAATGCCGGGCGATATGCAGCCCGCGCCGCTGTGAATATCGCGCTGGCGCTGGCGAATGGCGAGGATTACACCAAACTTGATGACGATATTGATGCAATGCGCGATATGTACCTCGACGGAAAGCTCGGGCCAAGCACGGAAGCGCTCGTGGAAGAAGCGCAGCTGCGCGGAATTCCCTACATCCGTTTAAATAAACATTCATTGGTGCAGCTTGGCTATGGTTCGTCGCAGAAGCGCATTCAGGCGGCTGTTACGAATCAAACAAGCAATATTGGAGTTGAGATCGCAGGTGATAAAGAAGTAACGAAAAATCTCCTGGAATTTTCAGGAATTCCCGTTCCGCGCGGCGTGACGATCTCAACGGAATTAGAACTGGAAAGTGCTATTGAGGAATATGGCTACCCGCTTGTAATAAAGCCACTTGACGGCAACCACGGACGCGGCGCAACGATTGATATTAAAAATGCGGAATCCGCTGTTGAAGCATTTCATCTGGCTAAACATCATTCGCGCAATGTGATTGTGGAAGAATATATCACCGGGCATGATTACAGGATTCTCGTGGTAAATTCAAAATTTGCCGCAGCCGCCAAACGCACTCCGGCGATGGTAAAAGGTGACGGGAAATCTACCATACAAGAGCTCATAGACACGGTAAATCAGGACCCGCGCCGCGGACGTGGGCATGATAAAGAATTGACAAAAATTAAAATTGACGACCACACGCTCAATCTTTTAAAAGAAAAAGAACTGACGCTTGAGTCGGTGCTTCCCGAAGACGAAATCCTCCATTTAAAAGCAACGGCGAACCTTTCCACAGGCGGTACAGCCGAAGATGTAACGGATATTATCCATCCGTATAATATTTTCCTGGCGGAGCGCGCGGCGAGTATTGTTGGGCTGGATATTTGCGGAATTGACATTATCAGCCCGGATATTTCTGTGGCGATGAATCGTAATAAGGGCGCAGTTATTGAAGTAAATGCTGGTCCGGGTTTGCGTATGCATCTTGCGCCGACCGAAGGGCTTGGAAGAAATATTGCAAAACCGATTATTGATATGCTTTTTCCCGAAGGCAGCAGCTACCGACCGCCAATCGTTGCTGTTACCGGCACGAACGGGAAAACGACCACAACGCGGCTTTTAGCGCACATGGCGAAAACGTCAGGTTTTAAAACCGGGTATACAACGACGGAAGGCGTGTACATCCAGGACAGAATGGTGGTGAGCGGCGACTGCACAGGGCCGCTAAGCGCTGAGTTTGTTTTCCGCGACCCGACGGTGGAATTCGCCGTTCTGGAAACTGCGCGTGGCGGAATATTGCGCAGCGGAATTGGTTTTAAAGAATCTGATGTGGCGATTGTAACGAATATTGCCGCCGACCATCTGGGTTTAAAAGGAATTAATACTTTAAAAGAACTCGCGCGCGTAAAATCCATCGTTGCCGAAACGGTGCATTATGACGGCTACGCGATCTTAAATGCCGACGACGACATGGTGTACGCGATGCGCGAAACTCTCGATTGCAATATCGCGCTTTTCAGTTTGAATGAAACGAATGACCGGATCCAGGACCATCTCAATCGCGGCGGGCTGGCGGCAATTCTTGAAAACGGCTATGTGACAATCCAAAAAGGAAAGTGGAAAACCCGTGTGGCACGCGCTGAAGACATTCCGCTCACGTTCCGCGGGCGTGCGCTTTTCATGGTGCAGAATATTCTCGCAGCAGTTCTCGCGGCGCACATTCAGAAGTTTGACATACGCAAAATCCGCACATCGCTGAATAATTTCATACCATCAGCCAAAAATACGCCGGGCCGCATGAACGTATTTGCTTTTAAAAACTTTGAAGTGATGGTGGATTATGCGCATAATCCGGCTGGTATGCGGGCAATCGCCGAGTTTTTAAAAGCTGTGAATGCTACAACGAAGGTTGGAATTATCGCCGGTGTCGGCGACAGGCGCGACGAAGATATTCGCGAAGTTGGCGAAGTGGCGGCGCAGATGTTCGATGAAATTATCATCAGGTTCGACCGCGACCTGCGCAACCGCTCGCAGGAAAGTATTCTTGCGCTGGTTAAAGAAGGGATTGCGCGCGTCGGCGAAAAGCGCAAAGTGAAAGTGATCGAAGAAGAAATGGAGGCGATCCGCTATGCGGTAAAAAATGCCAAAATTGGTTCGGTCGTAACGATTTGCACCGACAATATCACCGAAGCTTTAAAACTCGTCGGGCGTTTAAAACGGCGCGACGACAGGTTCGTTGTACCAAAACCAACTGCGCCTGAGCCGTCGCTTGTGCCGGAAGATTCGGGTGAAGCGGCTGAGCCGGATGTTGTGGGTTCACCGGAGTAATTCTTTTTAAAAAGACTTTTTAAAACAAAAATGCCGCGCTGCTTTTAAAAACAGTGCGGCATTTTCTTTTAAAAACTTTCGTTTTAAAAACTACTTTTTAAAACTGCGAATCATCCACCGAATCGAGATATTCTTCAATATCACCAATAATTGATTTAACAGTTCCGCTTTCAAACGGTGATTGTAAACCTGCCAATTCCACCAGTTCTAGGAACGGCTTGCTACCGCCTGCCTGACATAATTTGATGTAATCCTGGAGCGCTTCTTCCTGGTTTTCGTTAGCGCGTTTCCAGAATTGGAGTGCGCAGATTTGTGCAAGTGTATAGTCAATATAGTAAAACGGGCTGGCGTAAATATGCGCCTGACGCTGCCAGTATGCGCCGTTTTCTAAAAACTCATTGCCGTCGTAATTGCGGTGTGGCAGATATTTCTTTTCGATTTCGCGCCAAGCTGCGTTGCGTTCGGCAGGAGTTGCATCAGGATTTTCGTACACGAAATGCTGGAATTCATCAACCGTCACGCCGTATGGAATGAAGAGAATCGAACCTGCAAGATGCGCAAATTTATACTTTTCTGTATCCTCTTCAAAGAACAAGTGCATCCACGGCCATGTGAAAAACTCCATACTCATTGAGTGAATTTCGCATGCTTCCGACGTTGGGAAATAATATTCAGAAATACCGAAATTACGGCTTTCAAAACACTGGAAAGCGTGTCCCGCTTCGTGCGTCAAAACGTCAATATCGCCCGACGTTCCGTTGAAATTTGAAAAGATAAACGGTGATCCGTAATCGCTCAAAACCGTGCAATATCCGCCCGACGCTTTACCTTTTTTATTCACCAGATCCATCAAATCATTTTCAATCATGTACTGGAAAAACGTGTCAGTTTCCGGCGCAAGCTCTTTGTACATTTTGCCTGCGTTGTCTACAATCCACTGCGGCTCGCCTTTTGGCTTAGCATTCCCGCTTTTAAAATTCAACGGCTCGTCATAATATTTCAAACCGTCAAGCCCAAGGCGTTTTGCCTGGCGCTCGCGAAGTTTTGTGGCAACAGGCACGATATATTGCGCAACCTGGTCGCGGAAATTCTTCACCATTTCGGCATTGTAATCCGAGCGTCCCATACGCGCGTAGCCAAGCTCAACAAAGTTTTTATAACCAAGCTTGTGAGCGATTTCCGTGCGGACTTTTACAAGGTCGTCATAGATTTTGTCGAGCTGCGCGTGGTTGTCTTCATAAAATTTCCACTTTGCTTCAGCGGCGCGTTTGCGAACATCGTCATCAGCGGAAACTTCAAACGGCGTGATTCCCGCAAGATTGCGTACTTCACCTTCAAAGTCAATCTTTGCTGAAGCGATGAGTTTTTGATATTCGCTTGCAAGTTGATTTTCGCGCTGAAGGTCGGCGATAATTTCCGGTTTAAAAGTTTTTAAAGCAAGGTCAGCAATAGTGAAAAGCTGTTTGCCCCATTTTTCTTCAAGCTGCGGGCGGAATTTCGCTTTTACAAGAGAATCATAAAATTTCGTTACCAAGCCACTGTAAATCGGGCTGGATTCATCAACAAATTCCTGCTCTTTTTCGTAAAATTCATCTTCTGTGTTAATCGTGTGGCGCACAGCCGCAATTTGTGTAGCGGTTTCAAAACGGCTGCGGAGCTTGTTAATTTTTTCCATCGCGGCGCTCTGAGTTTCAAATGTTGCCGCGGTGCTGAATTCTTCGAGCAGGTCGGCGAACTCGTGTTCGATGTGCTCAAGGTTCGGGCGATGGTATTCGATTTCCGGGAATTTCGTCATTGTTATGTCTTCCTTTAAAAAAAATTATTGAGGAGAATGTGTGTGTTGTAAAAATTGGCGTGCAATATACCACTTTTTAAAAGAAGTTTTATTACAGGGAAGTACGTAATTCTTAAAAGTCAAAGGGTAGTTTTTAAAGAGGCCTTTCATCATTGACTTTAAAAATTCCCCTCCTCGGAGGGGTGGCCGCAGGCCGGGGTGGGTTCACGGTAGCAATCGTTATCAAATCTCCAGCAATCGCGACCTTCTGACGCGAACCCACCCCGCCCTATGGGCACCCCTCCGAGGAGGGGATTTGCTACGTCAAACCATTTTTTTTAAGGCTAAACAATTTCAAAAACAAAAAAACGGAATGCCTTTTAAAAAGCATTCCGTTTTTAAAAACTTTCTTTAAAAAGAAAATCTTAGCGGTAAATGTTTATTTGGGCTTTTAATAGGCATAAAACCTTGCTTCTATAAAAGTGAGTAACAAACGGGAAACAAATACTTCATAGACTACCGGAATATAACAGTAATTTCCGCTTTTAGAGTCCCGCCTTTTTTAGCTGTGTAGATCGTGTAATTTTCAGCATGAGAATTATTTTTATTTGCTCTCCAGTCAGATGGTTTTAAAATTCGCTTGGCCTGCAAAAACAATTGTGTTCTAACAGATACTTTTTTACAACCTACGCGAATTATTCCTTTTTAAGTGTGTAAAGTGTGTAATTTTTACATAGTGGTAAACAATATCAATACTAAGTTTTACTAAGTAGGCCGCTTTATATTTTAACTGATATGGTAAAGCTATTTTATTCTATCTCCGGCTTACTCTATTGCGAACTATTTATTATGGAAAATGTTAATCTCTTTGAATCGTTTTTGATTCAAAATACTAAAGAATTATGTAAATTTAGAATAATCAATCTAAATTAGCAGTCCCCATAAGAGAGTGCTATTGTTATATCAAATTTTATTTACATATTGGTCATTATTCTTAGAAAAACACCTTCCAAAATACTTCCATTAAAGAAGTAATTCTCTCAAAGCTTCAAATGTGAGGAAGTTATGAATATCAGTGATAAGAAAGAAGCGTTTGAATATATAGTCTTTAAACTTATAGAATGGTATTCCGAAAAGAAAAATATTCCTGATTTCTCAGCTTTTAAAAAAAATAATGATTTTAGTAAGCTTAAACTTATTAAACTTCATTTCTTTGTTTGCTCTGCTGATGAACATGGTGTGCTAATCGGAAATATTTTTAAATTTTCGGCTATGCCTTATGGGCATGTTGATACGGATGTATATAACTTTATTACGGAGCTAAGTCGTTTTACTGTTACAAGTTCAAATCTTGAAATAAAGACTGAATTTGCTAATAAGTTTCAGCTTGAGAGTTCTTTTCTTAACTTTAAATCTATTAATACAAAACTTGTTGATTATATTGACAATGCGATTGATAATTTAATTGAAGAAAACCCAGACTTTATCTTATATACGGCGTCTCAATTGGTCGATTTAAGTCATGCTTGGGCTTCATGGAAAAGTATGTATCATTATGCTGAAATGAATGGCCGGCGAAAAGAAGACATCCCTCCTGAATTGATTTTAGAAGAGAATAAGTTTTATTATGTCTAATCTCGATGGTATTGTTAACGAAACTCCAGATACTTCTCAAGACTTATTTCTTGATGAATGTCTGGAGTTTTTAATTACAGAAGGCTTTACGGAAAAATGGTTAAATAATCTTAGTCAAACTAATGATAAAGATGTATATGTTCATTATATGGATACTATTAAACGTGTCTATGACTATTTACATCTTTCCTTACTAACTGGCGAATATGTCGAAGTTCCGTTTAATATTTTTAAAAAAAGTTTAGATAACTTAGAAAGTATATTAACAGAAAAGATTAATATTATCGAAGAATATTGCTTTAGATTAGAAGAAGATAATCAATCTCAATCATTACCTTCTACACACGATTTAAGGCTTGCGCGTGAGCCTTTAAAAAGATATAAAGAATTTGCGAGAAATATTTATCACAGGTTAAGAAATCAAGATTCTATTTATTTAGAGAGTACACAGGATGGCTTGACGGTTCTTGAGGAATTATTTGATAATTCTAATATATCCGGTCTTTTTGCTTATTTACAAATTTTTAGAATTGGCCTTAAGCTCTCCGTATTAGATCATCACTTATCTTTTAGTAAGAAAAACTTAAATGAATTATATTGGTTAAGTGAACGCTTAAGAAATGTAACATTTAAAAGCCATACTTTTACATCTGTATATATTGATAAATGCTTATTTCTTAAAAAGAAAATACTTGATCGTTTTGCCAGTCAAGGGAAAACTATTTTTGGTAAATTCGTTCAAGAACAAGAAGACTTAAAAACGATTAAATATTTCACTGAATTCAATGAGCTTGCTGAAATACATTATGGAGCTGATTCAAGTGACATTCGGTTACTTCAAAAAGAGCGTATGGAGGGGATTTTAGAAGATGGTGGGATTACAAAACAATCACCATACAAAGATTTCCATGCTGCAATTAAATTCTATAAAGATGTAGAGCCTAATTTAACGAATTTAGAAAACGTTCGTATTAAATTTACTGAGAAATATAAATCCGAAAATAGAAAAACACTATTTAACCAAAGGGCGGTAAAGACTAATTACAATTACGTTTTAAACAATGAAATATCTCTTCTTGTGAATCATGAATTAACAACTTTTAAAGATGTTCATGGAAGCATTGAAAATCTAATTGATGTACAATCTAATACTAATTTTAAAAATTATTTCCCTTTTGAAAAGGTATGTAGATTCATCAATAAAAAGATTGAAATTATTATAAAATCAGATAAGCAGAATCTTGAGGAGTTGGGTATATTAATTTCAGCACTAAAAAAATATCTTAAGATACTCAACAAAAATTTTGAATGGTGCTTAGAGAAAAATATCTTTCTATTTCAATTGCCATTTGAAGAATGTAGATGTAGTAAGCCACTCATAAAAAAAGATTTCCAAATCTTAAACCACACCAAAAAGACAGCATTTTTATTTTTAGCATCCTGTTTTACCTTTCCCATTTCAAAGTTTTAAAGAAGAAATTATAGAACTGTCTAATACATCGCATTCACTAATTAGCTCTGCACAAGTGGGGGAGCTTATTCAAATTCAACGCGAAAAGTTAGAAAACATGGTATCTGATACAAGAAGTGATTCTATAACAATCTTAAGCATATTCGCATCTATCGTGCTTTTTGGTATTGGAAACATTCAATTGTTTACAAGAATTCAAGAACTAAGACATGGTCTGCTATTTATGCTATGTTTTGCATTTGGATTATCAACATTTATAATGCTAATTTGGATAATTACGAGAAGGCAAAAAGAACAAAAAAATGGGTTTAAGATAGCTGTTTTATTATTGTTTATTGCCTGCTTTAGTATTTTACTTTACATTTTATCTTGGGGGAATCCACCTTCTTATGTTCCTCCTTCAGTTCAATCTACTGATACTATACCATTTAAAATATAAATTTATTTAATTGTTGTCCTTTTTATAGGGTGTAAAACCTGTAATTCTGTAAAAACTCAAGCTCCATAAATCGCTTCTAAGGCACGTAAAAAAGAAAAGCGTGTAATAGAACCCTGTATTGAGAGTAATTCTTTACACGCTGCGTAACGCTATCAGATGAGATGTAAATAAACGTTTCAAGTAATTACCAATATAGCCAATCGGTACTATGTAGAGTTGTCCAAAAGACAGAATACCGGTCGAACATTACAACCGTAAAACCAGTCCAAATTGATTTAATCCTTTTTCTACTGCTTGATTATTTGTTTTTACTTGTTATTTTTATTAAGCCCTTCGATTCCTTCTGAATTTCAAACAGCAAACTATGGACTTCTTCTGGCAAAGACTTGAAATCAAGGTATTTATAAAAATGTAGGCTTAGTTTGGCAACTTGTTGTGTTAATTGCGAGAAATCCCAGTCTTCCTGCTTAACATCATGATAAATAGTAAGGTCTCCTAAGTGTAGATGGGACTTTCTCCGGTTATCTAATGATAAATCTTTATACTTTTTGTAAGTAACTGATTTAAAGTATAACTCACTTTTTTCAACGGATAAAAAATCGCAAGCATAAACATGAGTAGGTTTGTCAAAAGGCATTAGCCCTTCTTCATTAATTTCATATCGGTTTCTTATTAGAAAATCCATTAATACCTTATAGTGTAGCAAAAAGGAATCTATTAGGCTACGATCAGCTAAATAACTTATAAAATCATAAACTGCCTTTTCCTCTATGTTCTTTAAATTAAATTTTTTGAACATTATCAAACAAACCAATTTAAAACGCGAATACTCGAGATATATATAATCCGATGTTTTCGTAAGCAATTCTATGTGGTTTTTATCTGTCATTTTCAAACTTATAGATAATTAAACTTCGACAGCTATTTCAGTAGTCTCTAAAATAACGCTTCCTTCTTCTTTTAAAAAAGCCGCTTCAAAAGCACCATCAAACATCGGTTCTGTTTCATTATTATAAAAAGGCATTCCCCAAATAACATATTCACGGCTTCGGCTTATTTGCTCCAATTTATGTTCACTTTTTAAGGTGTTTAAAAAGTTCTGTTTCCACTCATCAGTTTTTAAAAGATGATTTCCTTTCGGCTCAATAAAAACTTGGTAATGGAATGTTTTTTGAGAGCTATTATTTTTCAGGAATAAAACGAAGTCCGGCTGTAATGGTTTTCCTTCGTCAAATGTATAGATTTTAAAATGATGTTCATTTCTTACAAGGTAGATTTCATCATACTTTGCTTTGAGTTTATCATAGATTTTATCTACATATTTGACAAAATGCTTTTCTTCCGACGTTCCGTAGTTTTCATCAAAGGCGTACCAATCCCTTTCTTTTTTATTTAAGTCGAGATAGTATTTTGAAGCGCGGTCATTCATCGGTTTTCCTAATTCCTGCTCACCTTCATTTATCATTACATTTATAGTTTTATTGCTGAAAACCTTGTTAAATGCTTTCGCTTTAAAAACTTTCGTGCCTTTGAAATCTACTTTTTCCGATATAATATAGGCCGCTGTATCTTCCAGAACTTTTAAAACAGCTTCCAATTTATCCTTTGCAGAAAGGTTTTGCACTTGCTCCGGCAATCCAAGAATATCTACGGTAACAGTGCCTAAATAGTCATTAGATTCAATAAATTCCATTATTGATTTCAGATGAGGAAAGTAGGTTTTCAGATTGTTGAAATGGTAAAATTCCAATTTATTCAGTGCTTTGCGAATGAGATGAGCGCCAAAATCATGAATTGGAAATTTTACGGTTTTTAGCTCTAATCCCGTTGTTTGCTCTTTCTCATTAAAAGCTCCGGTAGTCTGGGTTCTTCCGGTTTTTAATGTTACTTCATGCTTTGCATTACGGATTCCCGCTTCTAAGCTTACAACGTCCTCACGTTTGTATTTTTCCTGTTCATTGAGGTAAATATAGCCATTCTGGAAAAGCTCTGTTTCTTTAAAAGAATCCTTTAAAGAAATAGTGATTTCCGTACTTTGCTTTGGTAACATTCCGGTTTCAATAAGCGCCCGCTTCAACTCCTGAATATAAAGAGGATTGTGAGCGCTATGATAATAGAGTTCTTCACACACGCGCAATTCATTTTCTAAATCCTCATCGTATTTCCGTAAATATAAATCCTGCTCCGGTGTAATTTTAAAAGGGAAATATCTTGCACCGCGTCCGATGAGCTGCGCTTCTGCCATTGTGGTTTTACCAACTTTTCCCGCTTTACTATCGCGTGTATTGAAAAGCCGGACTATATCAAATAAATTCAGAACGTCCCAACCTTCATTCAGCTTATCTACGGCAAAGACAGCTCTATACTCATTATTCTCATCTTCCAGAGTATTTACGGCAATTTGCTTTTGCTCACTTTCATCTTTACTATTTACGCTAATAAGCTTTTCTTCTGAAAAATCCTCTTGAAATTCTAAAATCAGATTTTCAAAAGTAATTTTCTGTGTTTTAAAGAATTCAAATGCTTTGGTGAAAATCTTATCCAAACGCGGGGCTGTTTCCGAAAAAATATCAATTTGTGGTTTTTCTGTTGAAATATTTCGCAGTGCGTTCTTTTCAATTTTTTCCAGATCACTTACTTTTAAATCCTTAATTCGCTCTGAAAATTCTTTTAAAAATTCTTCACTTTCCTTAATGGTTTTGGATTTAAAAAGTATTACCGGCTTTACATGCTGTCCGTTCTTTTCAAAAATTTTGCGCCGGTATTGGCTTAATATCATGGCATATAGCGCTCTATCAAACGGCAATAAATCCATTTCCGTTACTTTCACTTCCTTTGAATATTTGTCAATTCGGAATTGCGAAAGGGGATAGTCAAAAAGCAGTTTGTCTTTATACTTTGCCGCTATATTTGGGTCTTGCAGGTCGGCTGTGGCTGTAAATTCCAGAAGCACGTTTTCACTGTGAGCCGTAAAGATTTTTAAAACGGTTTGCTCCCAGCTTACTACTTCTTCATTGTCAAAGTCTGCTGAAATGATTTCTTGCTTTTTTCCCCTTTTGGTTTCTGCGTTTATATGGTGGGCTTCATCAGAAATGAGAACTATTTTCCCATCCTCAAAATCCTCATAAGTGATAGAATTTTCCTTTGGCGTATTGAGCCGCGAGTGCAAGCCCTGAATAGTCGAAAAGACTATATTTATATCTTCACCATTCGCGGCCTGAAAATTATCTACCTCTTTAATACGAATTTGCTTACTTCCGATGGAAACCGTTTCAGCAAAGAGATATTTTGAGGAAACAGGATTTAAAAAGTTATCGCGGGTTTTTTCTATAATATTCGTGCTGTTTACGAAAAAAAGGAAATTCCTATAACCTTTCTCATAGAGATACAGAATCAGTCCGGCCATGATGAGCGTTTTGCCGCTTCCGGTTGCCATGTGAAAAAGCAGATGTTTCTTTGGCGGTTTGCCGTCGAAATTTTCATTCCAGTAATTGATGAAATACTGAAAAGCTCTTTTTTGATATTCACGCTCTCCGAAACCACGCCGCAAGTTTCCTTTTAAAAACTCCGGTACGTCGGTTTTTTCAATGGTTTTCCGGCCTAATTCTTCTGTAATGATTTGGTGTAAATATTTGCTCATTCTATTTCATTCCAAAGAATCTACGGTTTAAAGCTTTTGTATTTTCATCTATTCCATAGGTTATATCATCTATTTCAGAGTATGGCACATAAAGCATATTTTTATCTAAAACTGCTTTTAAAAACTCTTTTTGGTCTTCAAAAGATAGCGCCTCAAATTCCGTAACTCTGTCATCAATTTGTTTTGGATGTACTTTATAACTCAAAAAAGCACGTTCCTGCATTTCCCGCCAAACTTCTTTTAAAAGCTCCGGCGTTTCTGCATTTTGTATCATTTCCGCAAAGTTCTCATTTGCTTTTGCTAATTCGCAATAGATGAATGAGCCGCCGCCTTTCCAGTTTACTTCTTCTGAAATTCCGCCTTGCTCCCCAGCAATCACTTTTTTTAATCTTTCTGGGCTGTAATCAATATCATAAGTCATCTGGTCGCTGATTATATATCTACGTTTCTTTTTCGCACAAACAGCAGCCGTTGTACCACTACCAGCAAAGAAATCTAACACAATATCATTTTCATCTGTACAAAGTTCAATGATTCTATTGAGAAGCCTTTCAGGTTTTGGAGTTGAAAACGGTTGTCTATCTCCAAATAATGCGACTGATTCCTGTTTTGCTTCTTGGTTATGTCCAACGTATTGATTTTCCCACCAAGTCCAAGATGTGATACCTTCCGATTCAGAAAGATAAGTTTTTCTTCTTGGCATAGCATCCCCATTTCTGCCAAACCACATCCTACCTTCGTCTTTTAATTTAATAAATTCACGCTCGATTTTAGACCAACATTTTCTTGGTGGTGGTTCATAAATAGCGCCACTTGGAGTAGTTATCTTATACATTTGATTAGGTCGGTAACCTGAAGCAGTAAAATCAGTAGAAACCCAAGCGCCTTTCGGGTCATTGTCAGGATTTCTAAAACTACCCTTTTGCTCATCTGTTAAAGGAATTGGTTTTATCTGAGAGCGTACTAATTTAGAATCTAAACCATATACTAAGATATGTTCATGTGCATCTCCTAATGGCTTGCGAGCGTCAGGAGATGTACGCTTCTGCCATAAAATATTAGCAATAAATCCATTTGGTATTATTTCATCTAAAAGAACTTTTAAATAATGAACTTCATCATCACCAATGCTAATCCAAATTGAGCCATTAGACTTTAATAATGTTTTACACATTTCTAACCTATTTCGCATAAAGGTTAACCATGTAGAATGATTAAAACTATCATTATAACCAAAACTATCATTTCCAGTATTATACGGCGGGTCAATATAGATGAGCTTTACCTTTCCGGCGTACACTTTTTTTAAAGTATGCAGCGCCAGAAGATTATTTCCTTTAATGATGAAATTGTCCTGAATAGAAATTTCCTGTACGTCGTGTTCTCCGTCAGCATCGTACTTTTTAAAACCTGTTAGCGCTTTGGGTTCTAAAAGTCTGTCTATCTCGTCAGGTGCAAGAATTTCATTATGGAAAACTTCATTGTGTTTCGCGTCCTCTTTCATTTGCCCGCCTTCCAAAACACAATCCTTATACGGCCACGAAAGCACGATTTCTTTGCTTTCCGCCAGAAATTCATTATCCTCAATACTCGTCAGGCCAATTTTATTTTTAAAAGACGTGAAGCTGTCCGGCAAAAACGCCTTATTGCTCACGAACTTTTGAAACTTCACTTTATCAAAAACAAGGATTCCATCTATATCCTGAAAGAAATGTTCCTTTAAAGCGGGATTGCTCAAAAGCAGTTTTAAAAGCGCGGGTTCGAGATGGAGAGCAGATTCCACCACCTTATTTTTAAAAAGTTTACCATCGGACACAAAGCGCTCATCTTGCGATAGGTGGCTTTTCAACTCATCTAAGAGAAATTGCATAGGATTTTTGATTTTTTAAAAGCAGGGAATTGCGGTGAAAATAGCACTATACAAAAATTACCACCTTTCTCAAAATGAAACAAGGAATTAGAGAATTGTGGAAAAAAAAAGTTCGCCAGTCAAAAAACGGCGAACTTTAAATAATCTCCTTATTTATCATTCCTTTTCATACTCTTTCCATCCCTCCAAATCTCCAAAAATCAATTTCCAATAGCGCTTTGTAGGTCTCCCATTATAAGTTTTTTTAAAATATGGCTCACTTAATTGCTCATACTTTTTATCTCTTTTCAATAATCCATCAAATTGCTTATAAAGGTCTCTGGTACTGTGTGAATGCGTCTGTTTTTCATAAAGTACATTTCGCCACGCTTTACGATGTAAGAACTTCTCACCTACATTATAAAGCTTTCTACATAGCTTTCCGGTATGCGGACAAACAAAATAATAAATACTTCCTTTTCCAAGATTTGACGGCCTTTGAGCCAAAAAAACCTTGTAGTTTATGGGTTTATCACGAATAGTATAATCAAGTACCATATAAGCCGGATAAGCATGAGTATCAACAGTAATTCGTATGCTGCCTGTTTTACGGCCATTAATGCTCCACGTGATAACTCCTGTTTTATACTGGCTTTTCTCCAGATAGCCCCATTCCTTGAGTTTTGTAATAGAAACAGTATGAACAGCATCTAAAAGTGATGGAAATGATGGAGAACGTCCCATAGTTTTTGAAATAACCTAAATCTTTAGGGAATATGTTGCGAAATATTGCTGTTTTTTAGCTCCTTTAAGCGTTCGAGACAAGGCGTTAAGCCACTTCTACCATTACTTTCTTTTATTACGAAAACCGAAAAAAACCGAAAAATTTTGACATTACATATCAGTTCTCAAAAAGGTATCATTTCTCGTATCTTTTAAAAGGCCATGCTTCAATGAATCCCGTAATACCTTGCCTGCTTCACTTCCTGAAATATTACGTGACTGCATTATAGTTTTTAAAACGTTATACTTTGCAGTTTCCCGCTTGCCAAAAAATCCTTCATTTAGTTCATCAGTAGTAATAAACTCTACGTTCTCGGGTTCGGGAGTACTGCGTATTGGTTCGACAAATTCAGGAACATTCGGAACATCTTTCGTTTTTTCTGTGGAAAGTGGAAAGTAGTTTCCACTGTTTCCACTATTTCCATTTTTAAACCAATTATTTACGTGAGTGTGAGAAATTTCTAAAATTCTACTTATTTCTCTATTGCTTATGCCTTGCGTTTTTAAATCAAAAGCCCGTTCCCGCTTTCCAGCATTATCTGAAATCTTACTATTCAGTTTACTCACTGCGAATCGCGCCGCGTGTTCAAAATAAATTACTGCCAGTTCTACTCCAGTTTGTGCGTCAGTATCTATGGGAATAAGCTCATCTGTTTTATAAAGTTCACGGTCAATATTACGCAGCACTGTTAAAATTCCTATAATCCGTTGCGCTATAAGCGCCGAACGCTGCGTAATTATTGATATATCGTGATTTCTGAAACTCCATTCACTACGCAACGCGGCAAATGTGGAATCTATTAAATCAAATTGAGAATCAGTGAGCTTTATTTCTAAACTTTGGTGAACTCTTAGCATTTGCCAAAGCTGAAATAACTTCTCAGAAGCGATTTTAAAAAGTTGCTCCCTTTTATCAAATTTTACGGACGGCCTGCGAGACTGCCAAACGTTGGGAGCTTCTAAATAGTAAATAGCAAACCGGCTGTATAATCCATTCTCAATCCCGCCTTTTCCTAAGAGCCTAATCATTTGATTTTCCGTTCCTGTAAGAACTACGGATAATTGAGGGTTCTCAATTCGTGATTCAGATTCCTCACTATCTTTAGTCTGTGTTCTTGAAAGTGAATAGGTTTCATGGTGAAACGCTTGCCTAAGTAACGGATCAATTAACGCGCCCCAGTCTTGTTTTATAGTACCGTTCAAAACATCAATTTCAGATTCTTTTATAAGGCCGCGCCCGCCGTTGGCTTTCAATTTGCGAATAAAAGGAGTTGATGGAGTATTTGCCGGAATCACAAGACCGCGAACTATTGGCATAGGTTCTAAAGGCTTTTCATTGTCAGATTTTTGATTTCCTTTTTTCCTTTCCTGCAAAGCATTCTCGTTTTTCCATTGCTGAAATTTATCTTGAGAATTTTTTAAAATATAGGCATCAGTAACACTTGCAAGCCGGAACGCAAATTCTGCTTTTCCCTTTCCGCTTCCCGCCCGTGCAACAATCGCAGTATAAAAGTCTAAAGTATGGAATCTGTCAGCATTGCGCGTTATTGCATTAGGCATTTGAGCCGCTGCGATTGGCAAAGCCGCTGTGAGAAATACCGCTTTCTCATGTGATTCTGTGAATGTTTCGCAAAGCTCTTTAAAAAATGGTGGCAACGCTGCGTAAATGTGAAGCGGAATTTCCGGCGCGTTCTCAAGTGTAAATTCCTCTTTAAATTGTTGCTCCGGTGTTAATTTAGGTTCTTTACTTTTACGCAGCGATTTTAAAACCTTTTCAGGAACTCCAGTTCCATCGTAATAGGGAATCCAAGAACCTTTTAAAACATCGTGAAAATAGAAAACAACTTGCATGTTTTCCTCTTCATATTTCCAAAATCTAATATCTGCAAAGTTTTCATCTTGAGAATGCTGTGCGTTTTGTATGCCGTTGAAATTATGGTAAGTTTGCATTATAGAAGCCCTCACCATATAAGACTTTAGAAAAGTGCCGCGTCCGTAACAACGCGGCTTTTTCGTTTATGCTCATCTCAATTCCCTCTCTTACCTAAAGTCACGTAATCAGTTGCTTTTTGCTCCAGTTCTGCGTTGGTTTGGATTGGATTACGAAGTAAAAACGCGTCAAGATCGCTCTTTTGAAAGTAAACTTGCTTACCTTGCGGTTTAAAATGCTTTATAGCATTCGAGCTTGTTAGCTTGTAAAGATGTGATTTGGAAAAGCCTAAGTATTGCGCGGCTTCCGCTAAGTTTAGCGGTTTAGATGTTTGCTCCAGTAAAAGAGCTTTTACAGTAAGGATTTCCGCGAATACGTCGGAAAGGTTTGCAGTTTGCATTTTTGAAACTCCATAAATTGTTAAAAAACTTATGGTCAAAAATCGCAAATAAGAGAAGTGATTTTAGTTAGTAACTTGTTAGAAATTAGTTAGAAACTTTAGCGATAAATGGTAAAATTTGAGCTTGTATTTCCTCAAAATCTGTTGGCAAACATGTTTCAATATAGGCCGTTCCATTTTTGAATTTATAAAGTTCTTGCGTAAAAATGCCGGCCTGTGGTTGCTCCTTATCATTGAAAGAGAAGTTTTTACAAACTATCCTGCCAATTTCAGCAACATTTTCAATCGTCTTTTTACTATCTATAAGATCGTAAACACATGCAGCAACCTGTTTTTGTTTGGCTTTCAAAATCTTAGGAGTTGCTAAGAAAGAATTGTTTTGCTCCTCTATTTTTGGATTCCCCCTTTCATTAGGAATAGTTAAACTTTCGCTATCAATTAGCCAGTTATGTAATACTTCTGCAAATTCCATATATAAACGATTTTTTAATCGAGCATATGAAATCTCCTTTGTAAAGAGGTAATCTGCATCGAAGGTTAATCCTCCAAGCTTATGAACAATAAGAGCATTAAATGTATCAAGTTCATTATTTGGCTTTTTAAACTCACTTAGGAGTATCTGAAAACAGATTTTGCGTGGCTCAATTGCTAATGTTCTTAATTTCCAACGCGCTTGCTGCAAAAAAAATAGTATTACATACCCGCCCCGTTCATCCATTTCTTTATAAGTTTCTACAATCTGTTCATGAATTTCTTTTCGCGAAGCTGTCTTACTATCAAGAGTCTGAACATTTTCTGGGCAGTAATTAATGGTACTTTCACTAAATGTATTTAAAGTATCTTTAAAATCATTTATAACCTCTTTTTTTAACTCATGAATTAAATTATACTCTATTATTCGTGGATTGTTTTTTTCTTCAATTTCTTTAATTAATCTGTCTATTTTAAGCGAAATGCCGGTATGAAAGGCATTCTTATAAGTTTGTTGTTCATTCTCTAAAGGTTCAAATTTCTGTAAATAGCTATCAATTTTTAAATCTATCAGTTGTAAACAGAAAAGCTGTTGTTCCTTTGAAAGTGAAGAAAGTTCGGTTAGGATATTATCTGAAAAACTCCATCCATTTTCCCAAGCAACATCTTGATTCGCAAGAGAAAGAGAGAACTTAAATTTTGAATCAAACTCAAATATTTCTCCAATCTCATTAAGAATCTTTTCCGCACGCATACCGGCAATACCGTATTCATTAAAAGTTGCTTCCATTACGCAGCATCTCCGGTTACTTTTAAAGAGCGGATAATCAAATCTTTGAACTCTTCATAATTCGCAGATTTATTATTCATTTCCTTTAATTCAGGATAAAAATCTACTTGTTCCATAAGCTCCCAAAGTGTGAGTTCATCAGTAAATTCTTCTGAAAGTTCGCTAAGAAGTTTAAATTTCAATTGCTCCAGTGTATATTTTGGCTTGTTTGGTTTCGGTTCTGAATCTCCCCAAATATCTAAAGTTGGGAGTAAATCAATAGCTTGCTTTTTCTTCTCATCTATTACTTTAGCGTAAATTTGAGTAGTCTGTATATTGGCATGGCCTAAAAGCTTTGAAACCGTGTAAAGGTCAGCTCCAAGCGTTAGAGAGAGAGTTGCGAACGTGTGTCGGGAAACGTGGAAAGTAACGTGCTTTTTTATTCCGGCTGCGTTGCTCCAGTCTTTTAAGATTTTTTCAGTCCAACTTGGTAAAGGCATTTCAAAAATATGATGTTCTGCTTCGCCTGTCTTACCTAATAATTCGCGAGCTGTATTTGAAAGGGGAACGGTAACAGATTTTTTACTTTTCTTTTGGATAATCTCAATATTTCCGTTCTGAATATTTTTCCACTTCAAAGCTACTATATCAGAATAACGCAAGCCAGTGAAACATGAGAATAAAAAAGCCCGTTTTACATCAGACTTTTTGCAGTCAGTTTTTAAAAGCAATTCAATTTCAGAAAGCTCTAAAAATACAGTCTTTGATGGTTCGGTTTTAATTCTGCTTATATCTGAGAAAGAATCAGAAATAATAATTTTTTCTTTTAATGCTTTATTATAAACAGTGCGAATTCTTGACATATAAGTATAAGCAGAAGTACCGGAAATCTTTTTAATTGCGGTTCTGCCGTAAGCACTGTTTGCGTTTGTCAGATAGGTTTTAAATTTTTCAATCCACTGCGAAGTGATAGCAGTAAAGGGGAGCGTTTCCCCTGCGAACTCTTTTAAATGACGGTAGGCACTTTCGTAACCTTCGCGGGTTTTCGGGTTCTTTATATTGTCTTTATACGCTGCAAAGTACTCAATAAAATTAGCTTTCTTTTTGAATCCCGCCGTAAATCCGTGTTCTTCATTCTTTATTGAAATTTGACGCTTTGCACGAATCCCTTCTGCCAGCTTTAAAGTTTCTTTATTGGTTTGCCTGTTTTCGGGATTTGTTACTGGTAACAGATACAGCTTTAAAAACTCATATTGTCTTGAGCCGCTTTCGTAAATATCTAAATACAGACTTTTACGACCTTTAGAAATTGGCTTGCTACGTAGTTCTACACTCATTCCGTTACACTTTTACTTTTATTCAGTAGATTGTTTCTTTTTGTTACTCAAATATACAAAATAAATATATTGAGTAACAAGTGAGTAACAAATAAAAGCATAATAAAGCAATAGTACCGGAAACAAAAAAGGAGTAAAACCCTTTTAATGTGGCTTTACTCCTTACTTTCGTTTATCTTTTCTTTTCTCTTATTTTACTAAGAAAATCTTAGCGGTAAATATTTTCGCCGCGGTATGTTTTCCACTCGTTTGCTACGTAATCTGCATCTTCTACGTTGCGTGGTTTTACACCAACAACAATTCCGCCTTCTTTGATACCTGATTCGTAAACTTTTGCGTGCTCTTCAGGAATTCCTGAACCTACTAAACCACCAAGCAAACCGCCTGTAAGTCCACCTGCGCCTGCACCAGCGAAAGCTGCTGCAAGAGGGCCTGCAACTACAAGTCCAAGTCCTGGAATTGCAATGCTAGTACCGATAGCTACTAATGCGCCTGTGATAGCACCAAGTGTACCACCAATCGCGCTACCAACACCTGCTCCTTCCATTGCTTTTGAGCCAAGTTCAGTTTCAGTTGTTGAGTGAGCGAAATGTTTGTTGCGAGTATCATCGCTCATTACAACGTTGATTTCTTCTTTAGAATATCCGCGTGCTGCAAGTGCGTTGTATGCGCGCTCTGCGCTTTCACGGTCGCGGAACATACCGGTAACCATTCCTGGTGTTGTTGACGCTGAAGTCGTTGTTGTTGTGCGTGTCGTTTCCATTGGAAAACTCCTTGTAAAAAATGATTTTAAAAAACTATTAATTCAATATCTTTTTATAAACGATAATACGGTGAGATGGTAATCTGAAAGTATAATCGTTTACTGCGACATGCACTTAACACAAATTTCTCGGAACTTAGTTCCGCAGTTTTAAAAACGGGGAGTTTTAAAAACAATCCGTATTTTTGTATTGATTATAAAAGTTGTTTTAAAACTTTTTGCACGGACAACTACACATTGTCATTCCCCTGAAAAGGGGAATCAAATCCGGTTGAGCGCGTCGTGTTACAATTCCCGTTTTTAAAAACACAACTTTTTAAAAATTCACAACATCATTTTCCAATTTCTTCTGACGTTGATTCCCCTTTTCAGGGGAATGACAAAATCATTATTTCTTTAAAAAAATTAATACAAAATATTCACCTTTTAAAAAAGCTTTTTAAAAACACATGAGCGATAACAAAATCATTTTTTCGATGGTTGGCGTCGGCAAAATTCACAAGCCGAATAAGCAGGTTTTAAAAGATATTTATCTGTCATTTTTCTATGGCGCAAAAATCGGCGTGCTGGGTTTGAATGGCTCGGGAAAATCTACGCTTTTAAAAATCATTGCGGGACTTGACCAGGATTACATCGGGCAAATTACTTCTCAGAAAGGAATTACGTTTGGTTATTTATCACAAGAGCCGGAACTTGACCAATCGAAAACTGTAAAAGAAATCGTTGAGGAAGGCGCGGCGGAAGCTGTCGGGCTTTTAAAACAATATGAGGAAATCAGCAACGAATTTTCAAATCCTGACGCGGATTTTGAAAAGCTGATGGAAAAGCAGGCGAAAATCCAGGAAAAAATTGACAATATGAACGCGTGGGATATTGATTCCAAACTGGAATTTGCGATGGACGCGCTTCGTACGCCGCCGGGTGACACGCCGGTAAATGTGCTTTCCGGTGGTGAACGCCGCCGTGTTGCGCTGTGCCGTTTACTTCTTCAGGAACCTGATGTTCTATTGCTTGACGAGCCGACGAACCACCTTGATGCGGAATCAATCGCGTGGCTGGAGCAGCACCTTGCCCAGTACAAAGGAACGGTCATCGCGGTGACGCACGACAGGTATTTCCTTGATAATGTGGCGGGCTGGATTCTGGAGCTTGACCGCGGGCAGGGAATTCCGTTTGAGGGCAACTATACCTCGTGGCTGGAGCAGAAAGGCAAACGCCTTGCGCAGGAGGAAAAGCACGAGTCTAAACGCCAGAAAGCGCTTGCCGAGGAGCTTGAGTGGGTGCGTATGAATCCGAAAGGCCGCCACGCAAAAAGCAAATCGCGTATCGCCAAATACGAGAAAATGGTGAGCGAAGACAGCGAAAAGCACAACGAGGAAATGGAGATTTTCATTCCTGCGGGGCCGCGTCTGGGCGATGTGGTAATTGAGGCGAATGATATTTCAAAAGGATTTGGCGACCGACTGCTCTATGAAAACCTGACGTTCTCTCT
>JAZKFS010000110.1:4757-6799 GCA_040386315.1 Bacteroidota bacterium | reverse complement strand
TTAGCCTGGAAGGCGCTGCAACGGTCATTGATACAGTCACCATCACACTTCCTGATGAGTTACCAAAAAGAGTCCGTTAATAATTTCTTTTAAAAACTCTACAATTTTCTTTTTAAAAATGAATATCGAACATACATTTCTCCAACGCGCGAAAGAGATAGAGCAGGTAATGATCAAGCATCGCCGCACATTACATGAAAATCCTGAATTGTCATTCGAGGAGCACGAAACCTCGCTTTATATCCGCAATGCTTTAAAAGATTTGAATATTGATTTCAAAGTCATGGGCGAAACCGGTGTTGTGGCGACAGTCGGCAAAGGATCGCGTTGTGTAGCTCTGCGCGCAGACATTGATGCGCTTCCCATGAGCGAAGAAACTGACCTTCCATTCGCTTCAACGAAACAAGGTGTGATGCACGCGTGCGGACACGATGCTCACACGGCAATGCTGCTCGGTGCGGCGCAGATTTTAAAAGAAAATGAAACTTCTCTCAATGGCACTGTAAAGCTAATCTTCCAACCGGGCGAGGAAAAAGTGCCGGGCGGCGCAAGTATTCTCATTAAAGAAGGCGTTTTAAACGATCCTGCGCCGGAAGTGATCTTCGGCCAGCACGTCAATCCTGATGCGCCTGCCGGAATTGCTTCATTCGTTGCCGGAAATATGATGGCTTCGGCGGACGAATTATACTGGACGATCTGCGGACGCGGCGCACATGCTGCCCAACCGCAAAAAGGAAGTGACCCGATCGTGGCTGCTTCCGCGCTTATTATGCACCTTCAAACGCTTATCAGCCGCCAGCGTGACCCGCTTTCGCCGGGCGTACTTTCCGTTACGGCGATTCATGGCGGAACGGTGACGAATATTATTCCCGAAGAAGTGATTTTAAAAGGTACATTGCGCTCGTATGATAATGACTGGCGCGAGGAAACCCTTGAAAAAATTCAGGAACATTCTGAAATGATCGCGCGTCTGCATGGCTGCGGTTGTGATTTCAAACCATTGCGCGGCTATCCCCCGCTCATCAACGATACAGCAGCTACACATTTCGCAAAAAGCTCTGCAATTGAATTACTTGGCGAAAATTCCGTCACTGATTTTGAACCGAAAATGTGGGGCGAGGATTTTGCTTTCTACGCGCAACAGATTCCTGCGTGTTTTTGGATGCTGGGTGTTCGCCCGCTTGACAAAGACGAAATGCCGGGACTTCACAATCCAAAATTTACGCCCGATGAGAGCGCTTTTGCAGTTGGATGCGCGCTGATGGCAAGCGCTGCGGCAAATTATCTTAGCGATACGGCTGTAAATCCTGCAACACTTGCTCCGGCTAATAAGGAAGTTTTAAAAGAAATGGAAATTGAAGGATGACCTCCGAAAAGCCAATAATTTTCTTCGACTCCACATGCCTGATGTGCAATACCACGGTGCAGACGCTTTTAAAAGTGGATACGGTAGGCAAACTCAGCTATGCGCCGCTCATGGGCGAAACATGGAAGAAATTTTTTGGTGAAAGGCATCCTGAAAAAGATGCGATAATTTTAATTGATAAAGATGGCGTTACCGACAGCTCAACAGCGGTTTTAAAAGTTTTAAAAACACTTGGTGGTGTCTGGAATATTCCTGCTTTAGCGGGAAAAATCATTCCAAGATTTTTGCGTGATGGCGTTTATGAGTATATCGCCAAAAACCGCTACAAATGGTTTGGACAAGTTGAACATTGTATAATTCCAACAGCCGAACAGCGCGGCAGATTTTTACTGTAAAGCTTTTAAAAAGAATTTAAAATGAAAAACCCTGTGAATTTTTAAAACTCACAGGGTTTTCTATTTTTTAAAAGAAATTTTTACGTTAAAGTATCTGCTCTTCGCAATGTCAAGTGCGTAATCTCCGGCGGAATTCCAATCCTGAACGGTGGCCCGACAATCCCGATTCCGCGATTGACATATAAGTGCTGGTCATTTTCCGTATAAAGCCCCGCCCACTGCTTATAGACAACCTGCGCGACGCTGACGTTGCTGACTATGCCGTAGGTTCGCTCCATGAG
>JAZKFS010000110.1:0-4747 GCA_040386315.1 Bacteroidota bacterium | reverse complement strand
TTTATTGCAATATCCCAAAATGTCGGGTCGTGCGCCATCAAAATTGTAGGCTCACCCGCTACAAGCCCTGAAAGCGCGGCGTTCAAATCTGCAAAATTCTGTCCCAAACCAGTATTGTCTGTTCCGGCAAGTTGCAGTTTCGCGCCGTCAATATTGAACGTGTGATTTTCATTTACCAGTAGATTTATCCCCGCACCATTGATTCCCCGTTTTAAAAGTGCGTGTTCGTGCGGTGTATTGTAGTGGTCGTGATTGCCGATACTCGCCCACACGCCGAGCGGCGCGTTAAAACGCTCCAGCTCGCGGTAAATCACATTCAATTCCTTCGGCGAAAAATTCACAAAATCGCCCGTAATCATAATCACGTCAGGCCGCAGATTCGACACAATCCGACGCACTTCCTGCATCGGCTCATGCGAAAAAAACGAACCCGCGTGAATATCGCTCAACTGCACAATCCGCAAACCATCAAGCGCACGAGGCAGATTCGGAATAAAAATATTTTTATTATACGTTGTAAAATCGCGTGTCGTCCGCAAAAGCCCATCAGCAGCTACGACAAACGGCACTGCGGCAAATCCCCAGCCAAGCGTCTGCACAAATTTGCGGCGACTCTCATCGTGAATTTCCTGCTCTTCCGTTTTTAAAACTTCAGTTTCGGTGTTCGCAATTTCCTTTTTCGCAATTTGCTCTTTAAAACTTCTATCTTTAAAAACCGACCATTTTTTTACAAAAACAGCAAAATCTTTTAAAAGCAATCCAATAACAATCGGCAGTTTCGGTACAAACCAAATATACGCCATTGCTGTCAGCGTCCAGTTAAAGCGGGTCAATTCGCCACCGGTGCGGCGGCTCCAGTTTCCGTAAATAATCGCAATCAGCATCAAGCCCGAAATTATGTACGGCACCACGCTCCACGCCTTGCGCCACGAACGGCGTTTCACAAACTTCGACCACGATTTTAAAACATAATAATCAATCAGAAGCAATAAAAGCGGAATTCCAATCGCAAAAAACAAAATTCTTGGAGGCATTTTTTAAAACTCTTTGTTCAACTTTTTTTAAAACTATTTCGCCACGGAAATAAACAGCGCGTCGGCTTCAGCGAGAATTACGCCGGTTTCAGCATCGCGGATTTCCCCTTTTAAAAAATTCTTCCGCCCATTCTGCTTTTCCATAAAACCGCGCAATTCAATCTCCTTGTGCAGTAAGACGGGCTTGCGGAAGCGAACGTTTAATTGAGCGGTCGCTGCCTTGATTTGTTGCACAGAAAGCACCTTGCCCATCACCTCATCCAGCAGGAGCGACACGTAGCCGCCATGCATCCAGCCCATCGCACCTTCCAGCCGTGCGTCAGGAATCATCCAGCTTTGAACGGTTTTTAAAGATTCGTCATAGAGAAACGACAGGCACAAACCGTTTGGATTCGCGCCGCCACAGCCCGCACAACGATTTTCAGGACGAGGTTTTAAAAGTGTACAATTTTCCTTTTTTATCAGCGGCTCAATAATATATTCGCACTTGTCCTCTGCTCTTTTAAAAGCAAAATACGGCCCCCACGGACGGATATTTTCCCCGAGCTGCATCACGAGCTGCGACGCAATTTTGCCAAAACTTCCAATCGGCGCAGGATGATACAGCACACCGTCTTCGGAAAAACGAAGTTCCGCCGGATGAAATTCAACAGACAAATTTTCCGTATAAAAAAGCTGATTTTCCGTCAATGTTTTAAAAACAACAGGCGTATCGTCCGCTTTTAAAAACGCAGTTTCAGCGCCGAGCCGCGAGATGAACGCATGGTCAGCATTTCGTCCTGTGGAATTTTCCTGAAGCTGTTTAAAAAAGTAGTCAATATACGATTCGTCGTCAAGCTCCAGGTCGCCGCGCCACAGCTTGCCTTTCGGGTCAATGCGGTAAAAATCATCGCGTTCGGGGTTCATGGCTTTTCTCAGTTTTTAAAATGATATTATTGCCGATTGTTTTTAAAATACTAAATTACGTTTTAAAATTGTCTGAACCCGAATTTCCGTAATTTCACGAATTACTGAATTTTAAAAACTATCTTACAACAAGTTACAAATCACGAATTACCAGTCACAAAATAATGGCACGAACTCCTTCAAACATGCTTCCGCTCGGCACAATTGCGCCCGACTTCTCGCTTCCCGACGTTGTTTCCGGTAAGAATATTTCTTTACAAGAAATTACTTCAGACAAGGCAACGGTCGTGATGTTCATCTGCAATCACTGCCCGTATGTTATTCACGTTCTCGACGGCATTTTACAACTTGCAAATGATTACATTTCAAAAGGCATTTCCTTTATAGCAATTTCATCGAATGACGTTGAAAATTACCCGCAGGATTCGCCCGAAAAAATGAAGGAATTAGCGCAGGAAAAGAAATTTCCCTTTCCGTATTTGTACGACGAATCGCAGGAAGTTGCACGAGCGTATGATGCTGCCTGCACACCGGATTTTTATGTATTTGACGCTTCTTTAAAACTCGTCTATCGTGGTCAAATGGACGGAGCGCGCCCGTCGAATGACATTCCGCCAAATGGCGAAGATTTACGAAAAGCGCTTGATGCGGTATTAAAAGGCGAGGAAGTTTTTAGTGAGCAGCGGCCGAGCTTGGGGTGTAATATTAAGTGGAAGTAAATAGTATTTGGATTTACCTAACAATATACTTAAGTTTACCAATAGTTTATTTAACAACTTCTTGAATTAGCAATAAGGTGAACAAATGAAATTAGTTATCTTCCTAATCTGCATTTATATTTTTACATCTGATGCAGCTCATTCGCAAACATTTTCTGTTCAGGCAAATCCTGATAGTGCTCAATTAGGCGCTGGAAATACTTTTAAAAGCACAATTTCAATTCTTCCTGAAGATGGATATAATGCTACTGTATTTCTTTCAGCTTCTTCAATGACATTAAAATCTATTCAGCTATCTCATAGCCAACTAAACTTACCCTACTCTCCCGAACCTGTAATTACTGTACAGACAGCTATTTCTGATACAGGTATACATCATATTATTATCGAAGGAAAAAACGGCCAGTTTTCAGTTAAAGATACAATCAAGGTATTGTTGACAGCTCAAACGCAATTTAAAACGTATAAAACTATTTATCCGGTATTTAACCTAGGCATTACCAGCCAAAACGTCGTTTATGGCCTTGGCTTTTCAAAACAATACTTTTTTGGCAAAATTGCTGACGAGGTTTTCACTTTTTCTCCGGCCTGGGATAATTTTACTGAAGACAACAGGCCCGGAAGCTTACGACTACTTGAAGTAGATAAAAATGATAACCTCTGGGCAGCACAGGGTAATGGAATCGGGAAATTTGACGGGAAGTTCTGGACTTTGAACAGTCTTGATAATAATAGTACAAATTTTTATCTTTTAATACGAAGGCTCATTGTAGACAGTTCAAATAGAGTATGGTATCATGCTGACCCCGATGCCCCGGGTGGTGTGCAATTTTCATCATTTCTGGGTATGATAGAGAATGGCAAGGTTGTTAGAATGGATTCTTCCATTAAAGTATTTCTGACGGGCGAAACAAAACCTTGGTATACAAAGATAGACCAAATAGCATCAGACAGTGATGGTTCTGTTTGGGTAATGGCTACGGTCTCTTGGTCTGACTTTTCTAAAACGTATGAACTGCTTCGATACAGGCAGAATTCATGGGAAAATGTGGATTATCCTGGAAAAGATACAGCCATACATACAAATGGCACACAGAATTATAACTACTTTAGTGTCAATCCTAAAGGTGGGATAATCATGACGACATATAACTATTTATATCAACCACTCACTCAATACGAATTAATCAACAACCAGTGGGCGAATAGTAAATTTTCTGAAGAAAAAATCACATATTTCAGCTTTGACTATGCAGGGCGTGCTTTTTATTTTAAAGGCAATACCTTTAAACGCTGGGAAGATTCAGCATGGGTTGCGCACGAGCTACCATTCTCAATTTCGGCAATCGGTGGAATGTATGATTTAAAGGTTGACCGTAACAACAATATATGGATTCCTACGGGAAGCAGTTCCTCAACAGGAATCATAGTGTATAATCCCGATGGAGTTACACAACCGATAATGGTTGGAATTACACAATATGACAATCTACATGAATCATTTGAATCTATATCAGTGCCTAACCCGGCACAGAACTCAATAACAATCCACTACTCTTTAAAAGTTGAAAGCCCGGTTTCCATCTGCATTTACAATTCCCTCGGCATTGAAGTTTTTAAAAACAATCTCGGTTTTAAAAATGCCGGAGAAAATAGAGAAATACTTTCCATGAGCGAATTGCCTTCAGGCCAATATTATTACGTTTTAAAAGCCAGAGCGCAGCAAAGCACTCACCCGCTTGTCATTGTGCGTTAGAAATTTCTTTAAAAAAAAATTTAACTAGTGAGGTGAGTATGAAATATTTATATAGAATTATTTTTGGATTTCTCAGTCTTCAAGTATATGCAGAAGCACAAAGCTTTGCTTTAAAAATTGATAATCGTGAACAAACTGTTCTTACAAATACAACAGTTGAAGCACTTATAGAAATTTCTGCTACAGGCGGCTATACAGCTGATGTTTTTTTAAAAGCAACCTCTTCATCACTCACTTTGGCGGAGAATGCTTTAAAAACGACAACGGCAAGAGCAACCTATCCACAAACAGTAATGCTTACGTATCATACTCTTCCGCAAGACACTGGATTC
>JAZKFS010000109.1:0-4453 GCA_040386315.1 Bacteroidota bacterium | reverse complement strand
AAATGTTGATGAAATCCCACCTGAAAATTATCTTCTTGCCGGGCACATTCATCCGGGCGTGAAATTAACGGGAAAAGGTAGAAGTGTTTTAAAACTTCCCTGCTTTTATTTTGGCGAGCGCCAGGGAATTTTGCCGGCGTTCGGCGGATTTACGGGTTTGGGAATAATCCAGCCGCAAAGAGCTTCGCAGGTTTTTGTGGTTGTGGAAGATTCAATTGTAAAGCTTTAAAACGAAAAAAACCTTCAAAAGCTGAGTGCAAATGAAGGTTTTTAAAAAGCTTTTTAAAAGTGGCTTTAGAACGGAATATCGGAATCATCATGCGCCGGGAAATTATCCGGCATCATATAATCTTCTTCCTGTTTTTGAGCGCCGCCGCCTGCTGCCTCAATTCTCCACGCTTCGAGATTCGTGAAGTAAACTGGTTCGCCGGTAGTTTTGCTTGTGTACGGACGTCCTTTTAAATTGAACTGAACTTTGACGTTATCGCCTTTTTTAAAAGGGTTCAGCGTAGTGCAGCGATCCTGCGTTGCCTGAAATTTAATATACTGCGTATAAGAATTGTCGTCAATCTCAAGCACGAATTCGCGCTTTTTGAATTTCTCGCTTACCTGCTGCTCGTCGTAGAGCTCATGCAATTTTCCAACCACTTCAAATGCCATAGCTAATTACTCCTTCTTCCTACCGGTAGATGTATAAAATTAAAAAAATTACGTGCTACAAATTTAGCAACTTTCCTCAAATTACCAAGAAAAATTTATTCCGCAGAAGTTTTTAAAATCTCCTTAACCGCTTTCGGCAAACCACTTACGACGAGATTGTACGAATCGTCAATCATTTCAAACAGCATTTTTTTAGCCAATCTTCCCGTGAGCGAAACTGTATTCCAGTGCTTTTTATTCATGTGCCAGCCGGGTTGTACATCGGCGTAGCGCTCGCGAAGGTCAACGGCTTTTTCGGGATCGCACTTAATATTGATACTTTCCGGCAGTTCGACATTCGTCAGCAGGAACATTTTACCCATCACTTTAAAAACCAGGGTTTCCGCGTCAAACGGGAAAGTTTCTTCAACACCGGGTTTTGCAAGGCAATGTTCGCGGATAGTTTGCAGATCCATTTTTAAAAGATTTTTTTTACAACGTTTTTAAAAGATTTTTTGCAAATTCTTTCGCGAGATATGGCGCCAGGCTCGCACCTTTTGCGCCCAGACCGTTGAAAATACCGAGTTGCGGGAGTTCCGGATGAAGCTCGTAATATGGCTGGCGGTCTTTTAAAGCGGGGCGAATTCCTGCTTTGTGATCAATTATTTCAATATCAGTTTTTAAAAAAGTCTGAAGTCCTTCCAGTATTTCCTGCCGGGCAAATTCCGTAGGAATTTCATCCAGGTTATCCCAGTCATTGCTTGCTCCTCCGCGGAAAATCCCATTGCCAATCGGCAAAAGAAAAAATTTACTGCTAATAGTAAATTCTTCCGGAAAATCTTTTAAAAAGAGCGTGAGAACTTCTCCTTTTGTCGGTTGAAATTCGACATATTGAAAATACGGATTTGTGCTGTCGCGCCATCCGCCGCAGAAGATCAGCTTTCGTGCGTGAGTTCCATTCCAGACCACGCCATCAGGTTGAAGCTCAATATCTTTTAAAACAAGCTCGGTTTCCAGCAGAAGCCCTTTTTCTTTTAAAAATCTGCGCCATCCTGTAATCAGCGCTGCCATGTCTGCCCAGCCGGAATTACGTATAAAAAAACTCCCATAAGGAGTTTTTAAAAGGTTTCTATATTTTTCAGGAAGCGGTGTGGAAATGTCAGCAAAACTGCGGTAATCATTTTTTAAAAGCTTTTTCCGCCAGATTTGGGCTTCTTCCTCGCTTTTTAAAACTCGGATAATGTCTTTTTTAAAAAAGAATTTTCTTTTTAAAAGCGTTTCTATCGGGGAATATAATGTATCAAGATTCGGAAAGATTTCGTCCGATTTCCACGTTTTCACGAACCGCATACCGGTGATTGGATTGCAAATCCCCGCGCCGACCAGACCGGCACACTCTTTTAAAAGATTATCAACAACCAGCACGCTTCTGCCGCTTTTTAAAAGCTCGTGTGACAGAAACGTGCCCGCCATTCCCTGACCTGCTATAATAAAATCTACTTTTTTCAATTAGAATGTATAACCTAAACCAACTCCAAAGCCAATGCCCGTGGAGAGCATATTGGTAGTACCCGAATCGTAGTAGCTCCCCTTAATAACCGCATCACGGTGGGTTCTTGAATAGCCAAGGTCAACATTCCAGGAAAAATGCTTCCAGGAAACTCCTTCAAACCCAACACCTAAGCCATATTGCAGAGAATTTATTTCTTCGCTTGAACTTTGAGCATCAAATTCTGCTGCTAAGGTGCCATAATTTACTCCAACCATCGCATAAAATCTTGAAGTACGCGCCACATATAAAGAACGTTGAAATTCAAGACCTACATTATAATAGGAAAGTTTTTCATTACCATTTCCGTTATCGCTGCTAACTTCTGTTGAATAGGTAAAGCCCGCAGCTTTTACATGATAATTAGGCGTTATAGCATATTTATAAAACACACCACTACCGGAGATTGATGAAAAACAAATACCAAAAGTGTGCGTGAATGGAAATTTCCTTGATGTTTCTCCTTCAGATTCTTCCTGAGCGTGGAGATTAATTGTGGCGATACCCAGTGCCAGGCATAGCACTGATAAAAATTTTCTCATCATAAACCTCAAAAAAGTAAAAAATACGATACGTGTGATATAGGAACTTTGTTCTACTTAACAAATATATCTTTTTTTTATTACGTAGCAAGGCAATTAAAAAAAAAATCACTATTTTTTTACAGCTTTTTTATTTCAATGCTGGTATTAAGCCACATTAGAAAACCAATCTAAAGTTAACCAACAGTAGAGTTGTAAACTAACTATATAAATGAATGATTTTCGACAGTATTCTTTTAAGTTGTTATTTTACATTAAGTTATGATATTTACTTTGCTTTGTTGCAAGGATTATTTTTCGTTCCGCGTGGCTGAAATCTCTTGTATTTTGTGAGTGCTTTGACTCAGAAATAAGATGGTTTACAGCATTTATTTGAACCAAACTACAATCTTTTTAAAAGGCATATCCTATACCAAGGCCAAAGCCAAAACGTACGCCACGGATTAGATCTTCACGATAATTAAACTGCGTTGTATTTACAGGATCTCTCGTAGTATTTTCCTCATTTGTTTGAAAGAAATAATAATTTCCTTCAGCATTGAGCGCTACATTTTTCCACGTAAAAACCTCTAACCCAACCCCAATACCAAAGCTGATAGTTTTAGCGATCTGCTTTTCCGTATCCAGGTTATTAATTCCCGGTATTTCATTAAAATACCCGCCTGAAGAACGCTTATAGTCATACTGCCCACCTGTAAGAGCATACAGTCGCGTGATATTTGTCTGATCAGCGTCCTGTGAAATTCACCACCTGCATTATAAGCCAGGATATCCTTATTCATATCTTTCGTGCTCTCATCCCAAAATAAAAGCCCCGCCATTTTTACCCTGTAATTTGGATTAAAAAGATGCTGGTACGTTAATCCTGCCCCGGAAACAGTCGAATACGACAACCCAACGATCTGTGAAAATCCATTTCCTGCTAATTGCGAATTCATTCCCTCTCCTTCCTATGCCTGTATTTGAACTGTGCTGAACAGCATCGCTGCAAATAAAAGTGCCTTCATAATTGTTTACCTTAATAAAGTTGCTATACAAACATTTGTTAAGTGCAACTTAATACATTTTAAAATATAATGCAAGAACTTTTTTTTAAAGATTACTTTTAAAACAAAAAAAAGAGTTTTAAAATTGCTTTTAAAACTCTTTTGAAAATTTACAAGAAATGAAAATTACAATGTAATTTTCTCATTTTCGCCCGGCTCATATTCCTCACCTGTTGCCAGTGCCTTTACAAAACCAATAAGATGTATCACCGCGCTGCCCGGCGAATCCCAGTACTCAGCTTTTTCAACGTTTATTTTTAAAAGACAAATATTCGGGTCGTCCAGCCCTTTGGGAAACCAAGCTTTATACGCCGGATTCCAGAATTTCTTCATTTTTTCTTTATCATGCGAAATCGTTGCTTTGCCGGAAACAGAAACGTAACGGTTGTCTTCAGGTTTTGCAAAGCTCACGTTTACTTCATGCTCGCGTTTAATTTCACCTGCTTTCGGGGAATTATCTTGCGTGAAAAACCACAGCGTGCCGTCAAATTTTTCTTCCTGTACGGACATCGGGCGGCTGCGAAGGCTCCCGTCTTTGTCAACGGTCGTCAGCATCGCCATATTGATGTCCTGGATGAGTTCGCCAAGTTTTTTTACATCGTCGGAATGTGTGTTTTTGTTAGTCATTTTTTTAAATGTTTTAAAAGTTTTTAAAAGTTGTTGGATTGCAATAACTT
>JAZKFS010000108.1:0-11777 GCA_040386315.1 Bacteroidota bacterium | reverse complement strand
GGATTACGCTGATAGACAGTATGCTTGGCGACAAATTTTCCAATGCTAGTTCTGTCCGACTGATGGAACACGCGGCAAAGCTCGACCTGGAGCATTTTGAAGATGCGGCTTTTTATGATAAGCTGGAGCGCGCTCGCCAGCAGACGGTTGGGCGGATGGCGCTTATGTCACAGGTTTTTTCGCAGGGACAGGATATTTTGACGATGATCTTCCTGGCGGGCGGGCTTGTGGCTTTTAATCCGTGGCTGATCGTACTGTTGATCGTAACTCTGATCCCGTCGTTCTGGGGCGAATCGTATTTTAATACAAAAAGCTATTCGATATTTTTTTCGCGAACGCCTGAGCGCCGGTTACTGGATTATTTGCGGTTTATGGGCGCGAGCAATGAAAGTGCGAAGGAAGTAAAAGTTTTCGGACTTTCAAAATTCCTTACTGACGAGTATGGAACGCTTGCCGAACGGTTTTATAAAGAAAATAAATCGCTTGGTTTTAAAAGGGCTTCTATCGGTGCGCTGCTTGGAATTTTGGGAACAGCGGGTTATTACGGCGCGTATGTATTTATAATTGTACGAACGGTTGCCGGGGCGCTGACTCTGGGCGATCTCACGTTTCTTTCCGGTTCATTTGCGCGTTTGCGGGGATTGCTGGAAGGGATTCTTTCTCGCTTTACGATGATCGCGGATAATTCGCTGTATTTGCAGGATCTGTTTGACTTTTTTGCGTTGCAGCCGAGTATTATTTCGCCCGAAAAACCGCGTCCATTTCCAAATCCAATTCGTGAAGGTTTTACATTTGAAAATGTTGGATTTCATTATTTGAATTCTGAGCGATTTGTTTTAAAAAATCTTTCCTTCACTTTAAAAGCCGGTGAAAAACTTGCTTTGGTAGGAGAGAACGGTGCGGGAAAAACGACGCTTGTGAAATTACTCGTGCGATTGTATGATCCATCAGAAGGCAGGATACTACTTGACGGGCATGATCTGAAAGAATATGACGTAGAGGAATTGCGGCGTGAAGCTGGCGTTATTTTTCAGGATTTCATGCGGTATAATATGTCAGCCTCAGACAATATTGCCGTTGGCAAGATTGAACACAGGCGCAATATGCCGGAAATTGAAGAAGCTGCGCGGCAAAGTCTTGCTGATAGCGTAATTAAAAAACTCCCACAGGGATATGAGCAGATGATCGGGAAGCGTTTTGCAAACGGAGTGGAATTATCCGGCGGCGAGTGGCAGAAAATGGCGCTTGCAAGGGCTTATATACGCGATGCGCAATTACTGGTATTAGATGAGCCGACAGCCGCGCTTGATGCACGCGCCGAGCATGAAGTATTTGAACATTTTACAGAATTGACAAAAGGGAAAACAGCTGTTTTAATTTCCCATAGATTTTCTACGGTGAGAATGGCGGACAGGATTCTCGTTTTAGAAAATGGCGCTATGCTCGAGATCGGCTCGCATGCAGAATTGCTTTTAAAAAACGGGCGGTATGCAGAGCTTTTCCAGCTTCAGGCGGCGGGATATGTATAATTTATTCAGCACTTGCTTTTAAAAAGAAAAAACCCGTATTTTTTGGATACGGGTTTTTTTATGTCTTTTTAAAAGTCTATTTCTTTTTCTTAGCCGTGCTTTTCTTAGCGCTGCTTTTCTTTTTCTTATCATCTTTTAGCACGCCTTTTACAACCTTTGAAGCGTCTTTGTATACTCCTTCAACCGCATCGGAAGTAGCATCATACGCATCTTCAGCAACATGTGCAGCTTTCTTATATGCTTTTCCTGCAACTTTCGCTGTCGAATCATACGCATCTTCTGCTGCACGAGTAGCTGTTTTTAAAGCTTTTCCTGCAACTTTTGCTGTCGAATCATACGCATCTTCTGCTGCATGGGTCGCTTTACCAATTGCTTTACCAAGTGTTTTAGTAACAGACTTTAACGTTGCATCAAGGCCGGTCGCGGATTTACGTACGGTGCGTTTAGCTTTCGTAGCAGTTTTTGTGGCTGCTTTTTTGCCTCCGGCAAGTTTGGTTGCAACTGTTTTACGCGCTGTTGTCACTTTTGACTTGGCGGTAGCTGCGGGCGTAGTTGTCTTTTTCTTCGGTGCAGCTTTTTTAGCCGGAGAGGCGGACTTTGCAGCGGTTTTTTTCGCGGCAGGTTTTGAAGTTGATTTAGAAGCTGCTGGTTTGGCTGCGGTTGTTTTTTTTGGTGCAGCGGCTTTTTTTGCAGCGGGCTTCTTTTTAGTTGCGACTGCTGAATCTGATTCGGCTTTCTTTGCCATGGCTTTTTTAACTCCTTTTTAAAAGAGAAGTGATTTATGAGTGATTATAACACATGCCTGGTGAATTTTGTTTCGCAAATGTAATATAAGCAAATATTCTTTTAAAATCAAAATATTCAATTAATTTTCTTTGTTATAATCAGCTGTTAAAAATTTTAAAAAGCAGAAAATCCGGCTTCATTCGTTTACAATTTTCTTTTAAAAATACATCTTTTAAAAACTTTATTTTTTTACTATTTTGAAAACAAACGCTTTTTTTAAAACAGCCGCGCTTGCAGCAATTTTCATTGCTGCTAACTCGTTTACTGCACTTGCGCAGATGGGAACAAACGTACTCCTTCAGGGAATTGCAATTGATGGAAAAACCAAAAGTCCGGTGGAGATCCGCTATGAGATCAATAATAGCAGCAGTGGCCAGAGAATTCGCGGCAAATCTTTGAACGACGGAAGTTTTCAGCAGGTTTTAAAACCCGGCGAGACATATACTATCAGTTTTACAGGTAAAAATATTTACCGTGCGCCGGAAGCAATCGCACTTCGCCCGAGCGAAAAATATTATGAAGAAAAAAGGACATTTGAAATTATAAAGCTGACACCGGGACACCAACTTGCCGCAATAAGTCTTTTTAAAACGGGGACAGCGGAAATGGAGCCGGAAGCAACTGCGGTTTTAAAAACCATTCTTTCCGGTGTGAAAAATGAGGATATTCCGTCTGTTGTTATATCTGTGGCGAATGATCCGGTTGTAAAAGGTGCAAAAGCGCCGAAACCTGTGAAAGGCGCTAAAAAATCGAAAAAAGCTCCGGTGGTAAATATTCAGAAAGACCGCGTTGCTGCATTGACCGAATTTGTTGGGGCAATGGGCGAATACGTGAGTAATAAGGTGAGTATTATAGCCGAAAAAGGAAAGATGGCAACAAATGTTTCTATTAAAACCGGAAAGTAAGGTTTTAAAAATACATAGCTTTTTAAAAAGAAAACCCGCTCAGGATAATTTACTGAGCGGGTTTTTTAGTTTTTAAAAGGCGACAATGATTTTTATTATAATTATGCTGCCAGCACAGTTTCCACAAGCGATAATACCTGCTGTGGTGTAACGGGTTTTTGTGTGTATTCATTAAATCCTGCGGCAAGATATGTTTCGCGCAGCGCCTGGCGCATATTGCTGGTGATAGCTACTACTTTTAAAGCATCCAGTTGGGGATGCTCGCGGATATAGATCAGCACGTCAAACCCATCCAGGTACTCCTCGCCGCGAACGTCATCGAGGTCAATATCCATCAGCACCAGATCGAATTCATATTTATGCAGCAGTTTGATGGCTTCTTTTCCATACGTGGCGTGGTGCATCATGTACTGATTGTCCAGTACTTTTTTGACCATCATTGCCGTAACCGGATCGTCTTCCACTAATAGTATTGAGATTCGTGATGTTTTTTTGGTAACCGTGTGCGGGGTAGATTGTGTATTCATGCGAACGAAATTGCTTTTAAAAATGAAATGTATAATGCAGTTCAGTGGTGAAACTTTTTGTACCAGACGCGAGATGCCGGGAAATCTTGCTTTTATTTTTTAATAAAACCTGATTACTTTAAAATCAGTAATGGAAGATTTTTAAATCTTATAATACAAGCTTTTTTCAAGGAAAATTAGTACGTAAATCTACGTATATTTTTCGTAAGGCCTGATTTTTTGCCAAAATCTGCCTTTTAAAAAGAGGCTGAATTATAAAAAAAAACTTTTAAAAGTGTATCTTTGCAGTAATCTATAGTTATGAATAATTATCTCTGAATTTTAAAATACATAAAAAAAATACATCTATGACTGATAAAGATACTCAACCGGCTAACTCGCTGACAAGAGAAGAGATACTGGAAGAAGCAATGAACGTTTTTTATGCCAAAGGCGTAAAGGACCTGAATGAAACTGAACTTTTTGAAGGGTTGAAAATATCGCCTAATGCATTTTATTCCATGTTTAGAAACAAGGAAGACCTTCTGGAAAAGGCGGTCCGGCATAATATCAAGCGTGATCGCGAAATCCACGAAGATCTGCGCTCCAAGTCGAAGAATGCCGTAGAGGAGCTGATGTCGCTGCTGCGCCACGGAGTAAATGTAATAAAGAATATAAGTCCGGTTTATATCAACGACCTTGTGAATTACTATCCGGGAATAATGCGGATCGGTGTACAGAATATGCAGGATTATACCCTGGACCTGTACTCTACGATCATTAACAGAGGTATTAAGGAAGGGCTTTTCAGAAGTGATATTAATATCCAGATCGTGACACGCGTTATCATGGAAAATGTGTACGTAATGATCAATTACCGTACATTTCCACCGGAAAAATATAGCCCGGGTGAAGTGGTACGGAGTATTTACCTCTATTATTTTCGCGGGCTGTGCAGGCCGGAAGGCGCGCAGATAGTAGATGAATACTTCTCAAATCATAGCTTTTAAAAGATTTTCCTTTTAAAAGGATTATAATTGAAAATGCCTGAAACTTTTTAAAAATAGCTTTTAAAAAATTCCAGGCATTTTGTTTTTTTTAAGAAACTAAGCGAGATGGAGGGCGTGCTCGACCAAATCCATTATCTGCTGCGGCGAAACGGGCTTTTTGACATAATCGTTAAAGCCGGCATCAATAAAGTCTCTTATCAGGGCTTCGCGGGGATTATTAGTAATTGCAATTACCTTCATCGTGTCAAATTCTGACTCCTGCCGGATGCGCTCTATCACATCAAATCCGTCTAAATACTCCTCGCCGCGTACATCATCGAGGTCAATGTCCATGAGGATCAGGTCAAACTCGTATTTATGCAAAAGCTTTAAAGCTTCATGTCCATACGTGGCGTGATGGATCATGTATTGTTCCTGAAGCACCTTTTTCATCAGATGCGCCGTTACGGGATCATCTTCTACGATCAGGATCGCGTAGCGTTTTTTTATTTTTCCGTCTGTCTGCATAATTTTTTATTCAGACTCTTTTAAAAAACTAGATAGCCTCATAAACTATTCTATTTCCTCCGCTGCAGTTGTTTCATTCGTGGTCGTACCTTCTTCATTGATCTTTGTACCGGGAGCCGCCAGGCAGCTGTGTATAGTTGCGATCAGATTATCACGGGTGACAGGTTTTATCAGAAAAGCATTGAGCTTTTTAAAAGACGGATTGCTGTGAATATCATCCAAGGACATTCCGGAAATTCCGATAATTATCAGATTTTTAAATCTTTCCAAACGGCTGAGATAATCCAAAAACTGAAAACCGCTAAGGTAGCCCGTTGATAAATTCAGATCAAGCAAAAGTACATCGTAATTTTCTATATAAAGCAAACGCAAAGCTTCCGCCTCGGTTTTGGAATGATCCAGTCGGTATGTGGCTTCTAATGCATGAGTGAGCGAGAATGCATAATCCTCATCATCCTCCACCAGCAGAATTCGAAGCGGCAGTTGCGTAGAAGGTTTTGCACTTTCCATAGAATCATTTTCCAAGTAATCAAACATCAAATATTATCTGTAATATCATACCAAAACAAAGTGAAGATGATAAAAAGTTCTTTAAAAAAGAAAAAAACTTTTGTAACTAATTGAAAAAACAAAAGATGTAAATTTTACAGGTAATTACATTTCTTTTTAAAAACAAAAAACCCGTTTGGAAATAAATCCAAACGGGTTTTTTTTAAAAGCGGGACCGACGAGACTCGAACTCGCAACCTCTGCCGTGACAGGGCAGCGCTCTAACCAATTGAGCTACGATCCCGGATTTCAAAATTTTCTTTTTAAAGTCAGTGGACTCGAGGGGAGTCGAACCCCTGACCTCGTGAATGCCATTCAAGCGCTCTACCAACTGAGCTACGAGCCCCCGGCTCTTTCATCATTTTAGGGAGCACAAAAATAGCACATTTTTACTGCGAAAGTCAAGAAAAAGTTTTAAAAGCGAAAAATAAATTTTTAAAACGCTAATTTTCGCTGATATTTTCGAGCTTTGGCTGCAGGAACTGGTACGCTGCTAGCCGCGCATAATGGCTCTCCGGCTTGGATAAAAGCTCGTTTGGCGAACCTGATTCAATAATTTTCCCACTTGAAAAAACAAATATCGTATCGCAGCGACGAACGGTCGAAAGCCGGTGAGCAATAATAATTGTCGTACGGCCTTCCATTAAACGCTCCAGAGCTTCCTGGATTAAGTGTTCGGATTCCGCATCAAGCGAACTCGTCGCTTCATCTAAAATCAGGATCGGCGGGTTTTTTAAAATCGCCCGCGCTATAGCCACACGCTGACGCTGCCCGCCGGAAAGCTTCACGCCGCGATCACCAACGAGAGTTTTTAAACCTTCGGGAAATTCTTTGATAAAATTTGCAGCGTTGGCAATTTTAGCCGCGCGCCAGACTTCTTCATCGCTTGCGTCGAGCTTGCCATAGCGGATATTATCACCGATCGTCCCACCAAAAAGCACGATGTCCTGCGGCACAGTCCCGATATTCTGGCGCACTTCCTGGATGGAAAGCTCTTTTGAAGAAATCCCGTCGTACAGGATCTCACCGCTGTCCGGTTCGTAAAAGCGCTGTATCATCGCAGCAACTGTACTTTTGCCCGCGCCGCTTTCACCGACAAATGCGACGCGCTCACCCGGAGATATTTTTAAAGAAATTCCTTTTAAAACCGCCATATCGCGCCGCGAAGGATAGCTGAACGCAACATCTTTAAGCACCACAGAACGAAGATTTTTTAAAGGAATATCTGCAATCTCAATTTCCGGCTTTTCTTTTAAAATCTCCTGTACGCGCACAGCCGAGCCAAGCGTTTTCTGCACCTGCCCGAACAATTCCGCAAAGCTGCCAAGCGAGCCACCAACAAACATTGCGTACATCATGAATGAAGTGAGTTCGCCGATAGTCATTTCACCCCTCTGCACCAGAGTCCCGGCGTATAGGATCACTCCTGCGATCCCGCCAAACAGCGCAAACATGATAAACGATACGAACGCCGAACGCACACGCGCTCCACGAATAGCCAACGCAACAGTACTCGTGAGCGCATTGCTGTAACGGGAAATCTCATACTTTTCATTTGCGTATGATTTTACGCTTGTAATTCCCTGAAGTGTTTCTTCGACAATAGTTGCAGATTCCGCCAGCGCGTCCTGCGTTTTCGTTGAGAACTGCCGGACTTTTTTCCCGAAGAGAATTCCCGCAACTATTAAAACCGGAAGCGTACAGAGAATAATAACCGTAAGCTTTACGCTGATGAGCATGAGAAAAATTACACCGGCTACAAGAAAAATAATCTGGCGGATCAGTTCAATAACAGTAATATTAAACGTTTCCTGGATTTGCGTGAGGTCGCTGGAAATCCGGCTGGAAAGCTCCCCAACACGACGTTCGCCGAAGAAGCTCATGGAAAGGCGGAGGATATGGCTGTAAACCCGCGTGCGGAGCGAGGCGATGGAATTTTCCGTGATGCGCACCATCACCATCGAAGAGAAATACCGGATTACCGATTGGATGAGTAATAAGCCAAAGATCGTAGCACCAATACCGAATCGCGTAATTTCAACAGTATTTCCTTTAAAAGAAAAAGTCTGCTTATTGCCAAGCATTACATCGAGCAGTATTCCTGTCAGTTTTGGAAATAAAATCCCGATTCCGCTGGTAATAAGAAGCAAAACCAACGCAATCGCCAGCTGAAATTTATACGGTCTGAAAAACTGGAGGAGAAACTGCAATTGAGCGCGTGATTCCTGCGCCGAGAGTTTTACTTTTTCCTCATCGCGCAGCTCGCGGCGTGAACGCTTTGCCATGTATCGTAATTGGAGAAATGGTGAAATCTTTTAAAAACAATCTTTTGACGGACGGCTTTTAAAAGTAGTTCTTTTAAAAAGAATATTCGTTAGCGGCTGACGACGAATTTCGCGAATTCAAGTGAATTGCCGTGCCTGATGTGAACAATATACGAGCCGGTTGGCAGATTACCTGTCGGGATCTGTACCTCTGCAACTGCTCCCTTGCGATTTGATTTATCCGAAGAGTACATCAGTTGACCGATAATATTAAACACACTAAGCTCAGCACTTTCTTCATCACCGACGGAAACTCTGACGGAGATGTGATCGGTGCCGGCATATACAATTGATGGGAACGGAGTTGAAAAGAGAGTAGGAAGCGTATCAGGTTTTTGTAATACATTTCGCTCCATACCGCACGGAACGGTTTCCCGCGAAGGATCAAGCGTGACATATTCACTATTTTTAAAAGGCATACGGCGTGCCGACGCAGAATTTTGCGCGGTTACAAACGCCTCGGCAACAGAGTTTTTAAAAAGTGAGGTGGGAATATCAGCATAATATAGATATGTAGTATCGCCTGCTTTTAAAGGAAACTGCCGGAAAGTGCTCTCATTTTTAAAACGAACGGAAAGCTCGGCTGCGGACGGAAATTCATCAGAAAGAATATAGGTAAATACTTTTTGAATTGTATCATTCGGGATCAACGCAAGCGGCGAAATAGCGATCCCCGCTCTTTTAAAAGCTTTCACCATATCGGGAATTCCATATCCAAGAATTGCATCTTTTGCATTTGCCTGCGAGCCGGAGGAATATAAACTATTGCGAACTTCCCACGGGCGGAGCTCAGGAAAAGCCGATAAAAGAAGCGTAACATTTCCGGCTGTGATCGGCGTGGAAAATGACGTCCCGCTGGTATTGACCACTGAATTCTTCGTTCCGGTCGCTACAACTACTACATTTAAACCCTGCGCGGCAATATCCGGTTTTAAAAGGCTATCGGCACGCGGGCCGCGTGAACTGAACCCGGCCGCCACTCCCTGTGGAGTAACTGCCGCACACGAAATTACGCTGTCTGCATCACCAGGAGTGATCAGCGTTCTATCATTCGGGCCTTCATTTCCGGCGGCGCTGAGGCATACCACGCCGAGCGCTACAGCGTGATTGACTGCCTGCGCTGTGATAGAGGTCTTTCCATTTAGTTCATCATACGAATAACTTGTGGCTTCTTCAGTAAATTCATAATATCCGAGTGAGGAGGAGATCACATCAGAGCCGCGTGATTCCATCCATTCCACGCCTGCGGCATAATTATCTTCTTCGATTCTTCTTTCAAAACGCATATCTTCCGTTTTTGCCAGGATAAAATCCGCCATCGGCGCAATTCCTATGATTGAATCCTGCAAATATCCGGCCACAGTTGATAAAACCGGTGTTCCGTGCCCATCCTGTGATGAAACATCGTTCGATTCATTTGCTGTAATAGAATCCTGGAATACAAAATCATATTCCGCTACGACCGAAATATCTTTTAAAGCATTATGCGATTTCCAGCGAAAACCATTATCCAGAAATCCTGTCAACGCGCCTTTTCCGGTAAAGCCCATCGCGTGAAGCGCCGGAACATTCAGCATCTGAGCCTGGTTGAATGAGCGCCCGTAGCCAAATTGCCCGCAATTATCCGTAAAAACAAGTGATGTATTTTGCGAATTTTTAAAAAAATAATCCTGCACATTTTTAAAAGAAAGTGTCGTCATTTTTTCACGCGTCTGCTGCACTTTTTCTACGAATGAAAAGCTTTTAAAAGATTCAGCGATCGCCGAATCAACTTCCACAACTGCGTAATTTTTCCAGCGGAGTTTTACAAGGACCTTAGCACCGAGATTTTGTAAAGAATCTACGTAACGCGCATAAACAGGCGCATCTGTCAAGGTGATGAGTGAATCTTCTTTTAAAACTTTCCTCCTGCGTTCCAGCGCGCGTTCATTGAAAATCGCAAGAGTTTCGTTATACAGCGAATTATTTTTCACAAAACTCACCGGGCCTTTATCTTTAAAAAAAACGCGGAATGTTGTCGTTTGCGCCTGGCTTTTAAAAGCGCCGAATGTGCAAATAATGATGAAGGAAAATTTTATGCAAAGCGCGAATTTCGTAATTTGTCGTTTCATACAGGTTTTAAAAAAATCAAAGCAGAATAAAGCGTAAGTAGAAAGTATAATTAAAGAGTAATTTTGTACTCAATATACGGGAAAAACTTTTAAAAAGAACACAGGCAAATAAATAATGGTTACAACGCATAATTCAGACGAACTTTTTATGGCGCGAACATCAGCAGCATGGCGCAACTGCTCATCAATCGGGAAAATAATCGCAAAAGGTAGCGACAGAATTGACCTTCTAAACCGCCTTTCCACGAATGAACTGAAAGACTTAACAACCGGAAGCGGACGCCAAACCGTTCTCACGACAGAAAAGGGGCGCATAGTAGATGTTCTCACAATTTTGCCGGAAGAGGCTTCATTGTTTATTCTGACTTCCGAAAAAAATGCACAAACCGTTCGCGATTATTTGCGAAAATACACGATTATGGATGATTTTAAAACGGCTGACGTGACGGAAGATTTTGGCGCGTTGGAAATATTCGGGCCGCGTTCCGGAGTATTTTTACAACAAGCATTGGAAATTGATGTTCAAAACCTCGCGATGAATGGATTTTTAAAAGCAAATATTGGCGAAAGTGAAGTAATGTTCGTGCGCCGCGATTCGGTTGCTGAGCTAGCATATTTGCTGATCTTTAAAAAGGAAGATGAAGAAAACCTTTTAAAAGCTTTCCAAAATTATGGTGAGGAAATGCCTGAAATTGATGAAGAATCTTTTAAAACATTACGCGTGGAAACTGGAATGGGAATTCTCGGGCACGAATGGACGGACGCGTATAATCCACTCGAAGCCGGGTTACTGCACAATATTTCTTTTAAAAAGGGTTGCTACGTTGGGCAGGAAGTGATCGCGCGATTAGATTCATATAATAAAGTGAGCAAGCGTTTGACAGGTTTTAAAAGCGAACGGGAAATTCCCGAAGGAGCGGAGATTTTCGCTGATGGGAAACCTGTTGGAAAAATCACAACGTCGGCATATTCCGAGCTTTTAAAAACGAACGCCGCGCTTGGTTATATTCGCAGCGAGTTTGCACAAAATGGTTTGCCGGTGGAAATTGCTTTGAATAGCGAAAAATTTCGGGCTGAAGTTGTTCAACTTCCATTTAAAAAGTAAAAAGGTAAAAGGTAAAAGTAAAAATGGAACCAACCACGAGTAACAAGTCACCAATTACCAAAACAGTTTTTATCACAGGAGCAGGGAAGCGGCTTGGGCGCGCGTTTGCGTTAGGTTTTGCGCGGGCTGGCTGGGATGTGATCGTGCATTATCATTCGTCAGAAGAAGGCGCTTTTAAAACTGTTGAAGAAATTAAATCACTTGGTCGAAATGCGATTGCCGTTATTGCCAATATTGAAAATAAAAAAGAATTGGAAGAAGCTTTTAAAAAGGGAGTTGAAGCTGTTGGAATGCCGGATTGTGTTGTGAGCAATGCGGGTGTTTTGCCGATGCGAACAGAATTTCAAAATATTTCCGAAGATTTGTGGGAAAATACTTTTGATGTGAATGTAAAAAGCCATTTATTTTTGGCGCAGATCTATGATAAGTTTTTAAAAAGTTTTAA
>JAZKFS010000107.1:0-11166 GCA_040386315.1 Bacteroidota bacterium | reverse complement strand
AATGTAGTTTAGCTGTTACATTGTTCACCATTATCTATTCAGGTGTTTTTCACCGGCAGTACTGTGAAGAGTAAAATCTTGACTATAGCCAGTCGGGGGAAAATCAGCCGGATAATGATTTTATAAAAGTATCGGAAAGTAATGAATCTTGCAGGCCTCGCTTCAAAATAGTTTTTAAAAGCAACTTTTCAGGGTATTTCATATTGTTAAATTTTTTAATTTACACAGAGGAGATGACTATGGAAGAGCAAGTACTATCGGCTGACGAGAGGGTAGATACTACCGATGCGGAAAATAACAAGGTGATGGGAATTCTCGCCTACCTGGGAATTCTTGTTTTGATCCCGATCCTGACCGCGAAAGAATCTGCTTTTGCACGTTTTCATGCTAATCAGGGACTTATCCTGATGCTTCTTTGGGCTGCTACCTGGATCTTGGGTATGCTGCTTCCCTGGGGACTGCAAATAATCGTCACATTGATGAATGTGGCTATTTTCGTCCTTGCGATAATTGGAATAATTAATGCAGTTGGCGGGAAAATGAAGCCGCTGCCGCTGATAGGAAATATCACTCTTTTAAAATAGTTCGAGTTCATTACCGCCGGACTGTCCAGCACTTTAAGATTTGCTGAACTTTCCGGCGGGTTTTTAAAAAGAATGATTTTAAAAAAGATCATTCAATTGCCTGACGGTACAAAAGATATATGAGAATATTAGTCGTAGAAGACGAACGCAAAGTTGCAAATTTCATTAAAAACGGCCTAGAAGAAGAGCGCTATATTGTAGAAACTGCAAGTGATGGCGAAGCGGGACTTGACCTGGCGCTCAATAATGAATTTGACGCGATCGTGCTGGACGTGATGCTGCCGAAAAAAGACGGATTTTCCGTGCTGAATGATATTCGCCTGGCAGGTAAAAAAACGCCGGTGCTGATGCTCACGGCGCGCGGTACAACAGAAGACCGCGTTCAGGGATTAGACTTGGGCGCCGATGATTACCTCGCAAAGCCGTTTCATTTTGAAGAACTCGCCGCGCGGCTGCGTTCCATTTTACGGCGTTCCAGCCCGGAGAAATCTACAAAAATTTCCTGCGGCGATATTACGCTCGACACGGTTTCGCACCTGGCATACCGCTTTGGGCAGGAAATTGAACTGACGACGAAAGAATACGCACTGCTCGAATACCTTATGCGCCACAAAAACCGGATCCTTAGCCGCAGCATGATCATTCAGCACGTGTGGAAGCACAATTTTGATCCGGAATCGAATATTATTGACGTGTATATCAAGCGCCTCCGCAACAAAATCGAAAAGGACGGCACTCCGCGCGTGATCCAGAGTATTCGCGGCGTCGGCTACCGGGTTCGCGAGAAAGCGCCGGGCGATATGACGCCGGACGATGATGACGATGTGGAATAAGTGAGTTAGCGAGTGCAGTGAGTTTTGTGCGTTCGGTGAGTTTTTAAAACTATTCCCGCGATTACGAACATTCTTTATATTTAAAAATCAATTTTAAAACTCATACTAAGCTTGCCGAAGTATGAGTTTTCCTTTTTAAAAACAAATCTTTTAAAAATACATGACCGAGAATTCTTTTAAAAACATGGTTTCGACTGTTGAGGAAAATCTTCCCGCGATCCAGAAAGTTTTAAACACATATCAGCAGGAGAATTTTCCCAAACGCTCGCCGGAGTTTTTCTGCTTAGAATTGTGCGGCGAAGCGGGCGAACTGGCAAACCTCGAAAAGAAACTGTGGAAAGGCAAAGACATTCCGCGTGAGCGCGTGGAAGACGAAACGGCTGATGTTTTTATCGCGATCTTAAATTATGCTGAAGCGCGAGGGATTGATTTGGCAAAGGTTGTTGCCGAAAAGCTGCGGACGATCGAGGCGCGTCGTTTGGAGCGTGCGGCGAAAGGAGAAGTGTATTGACAGTTCTTTAAAAATCTTTAAAAAACAAAAAAGGGAATACTTTTTAAAAGCATTCCCTTTTGAAATTTTTGTGCAGTTTTAAAAAGGCATTGGCATTCGGATATCGAGTCCAACTTGCGTTGCTGCACGCCTCCATGGATTATACTTCTCTTCCCAAGACTGAGGTTCAATAAATATTTCTTTTATTTTTTGTGCTGCCATATAAATCATTCCATATGGTGCAATTACAATAGAATTACCCGCTGCTGGCTTCTCCGTCAGGCTATAAAGAAAATTAGGGGCTGTAAATTCTACAAATACACCAAATTGTAATCCAATCTCCCATTTTTTCTCATTGATTTCATCTAATGCTAGTTTTGCACGTGTATTATCTTCTGAAAGTTCGACACCGGATTCAGGAATAAATCTCTGACCTTCGGCGATAAGATAATCATCTAATTTAATATCAGCAGATATTTCTGAAGAAGGGATAAGGGTGAGATTTGGGCCTATCGACAGATAAACCGGGGTTTTAAAAAACTGTTTTTTCCATGCCAACGCTAAGTTTACTACCGAATAGGAAGCCTGAATATTACTTCTATAACGGAAACCAGTTTCTACACTGTCATGAATTATATTGAATGTATTGGCATAGAAAGATTCCTGCCCGAAAGAATTATATTTATAGTAGTTCAGACGCCCTATAAAAGAACTGCTCCGTGCATTAGAAATAGAATCACTGTTGGTGGAATATTCATATACAATTCCAAAGTTATTTGTCCACTGTGAATAGGATCCATAGTGAGGTGCGCTAATGTTCGAAGTCCTTAGTTCTATTAACCTTGTATCCTCATTTATCACATTGTAATTTAAGCCGACATAATGCCGTACAGGTGAAATATCCTGCGCCGAAGCTTTAAAACCGCAAACTACAATCAGAAATACAAATACAATTTTTAAAAGATTTGCTTTCATCACTTCCTCTCAGGTTGAAATTATAAGAGTAGATTTGCGGGAAATTACACTTTTATTTTTATAAAGTGAAATATTTTTAAAGAGGTTAGAAAGAAAAGTAGTTTTTAAAAAACAAAAAAGGAAATACTTTTTAAAAAGTATTTCCTTTTGAAATTTTTGCGTGGTTTTTAAAAGGCGATTAGCGTACTTCTTTGTGTACGGTGTGGCGCATTAAAAACGGGTTGTATTTTCTCAGCTCTATACGCTCAGATGTGTTTTGCTTGTTTTTCATTGTGCTGTAGCGTGAGGCCGTTTTGCCTTCTTTTTTCGCTTCTGTGCATTCAAGCGTGATAATTACGCGTGCGCCTTTCTTTGCCATTGGTATAATTCTCCGAAATTTGGTTCTGTTTTTTAAAAGTAAGACTGCAAATTTACGACATTATTCTATTCCCACCAAATGACTTTAAAAATAAAAAAGGAACGCCTTTTAAAAGCCATTCCTTTTTAAAAGAATTAAAAATATGAAAATGTATTTACGCTAATTCTGCAACGTTGACAAACTCAAGTGCGCGGTCCATTCCGGCGCCGGGGCGAACGATGGAAAATTCGTCGGTTGTCATGTCTATCACGGTTGATTCTCCCGCGAAATTATACATATCAGAGCTGATCACCACGTCCACCTGGTTTTCCAGAAGCTCTAAAATTTCTTCGGGAAAGCTGAATGTATCGTTATTGGATTTGGCGCTGATGGAAACAATCGGCGCGCCGAATTCTTTTAAAAGCGCACAGGCGATCTTGTGTTTGGGAACGCGAATGCCCGCTGTCTGGCGCTTTGGATCCTGTGCGAAACGCGGAACGGCGCGGCTGGCAGGAAGAATAAATGTATATGGCCCCGGTACTAAATGTCGTATTGTGCGGTAGGCGTTGTTGGTTACTTTGGCAAATTCAGCAATGTTCGAGAGCGATTCACAGAGAAATGTAAGCGCTTTTGTTTCCGGTAAATCACGGATAGCGCGGATCCGCGCGATAGCCTCTTTATTGGATAATTGACAGCCGAGGGAAAACCCCGTGTCGGTCGGATAGAGAATAACAGCGCCGTTGGAAAGCTCCTGGGCCACCTGCCGAATTTTTTCGGGTTCGGGCGAGAGAGAATGGATCGAGATTTTGAGTGTAGCCATTGGCACACCTCCTTTCAAAAATGAATGGAACAATACACAATACCATGATGTGAATTGCCAAAAATTTCTCGCGTGTACTTTTTAAAAAACGGCCGTGATTTTTAAAAGTTAATACTGCGCGAAAAACTTTTAAAAACTCACAAGAGGAAGAAATTTATAGTCATCAATACCTAATTTTAGTACGTAGATTTTTTTTTAAACCGAATGCTAAAATCGTTTCCGCAATCTTTAAATATTAAATTATACAATTTTACAACGACTGGCAAGCTTTTTTATGATAGGATGAAAAAATATTTATTTTTTACTGTAAATCTTTTAAAATCAATTATTTAGGATTGAGATGTCGTGGATCGGGCGTAGAGGCAGGACGACGGTAAATGTGGTGCCCATATCCTTGCCGGCACTTTCTACATGAACGCTGCCACCGTGAAGGTCAACGATCTTTTTAACAATAAAAAGGCCTAAACCCGTACTGGATTCCCCTGCGGTAGGCAATGCTGAAAGGCGGCGAAATTCCTGGAAAGCGTGGGAAATATCGTCTGAGGTCATACCCTGTCCGGTGTCCTTGACAGTGATAGTAAAAGATTCATTTTGGGGCTGTACGCCGATAAATACCTCGCCGCCCGGGCGTGTATATTTAATGGCATTGCTTATGAGATTGTCTAATACATGACGAAGCTGCTGCGCATCAGCCACAGTTTCTATACGATGGTCCCGAATTTCCTCGCGGATGGCAATAGATTTTTTTAAAGCCGCCTGTTTAAAAGTAGCGATGGAAGATTTTACAAGATCAACAGGAACGACTATATCAGTTTTTAAAGTAAACTCGCCTTTGGTCAGATTGGCAATGGAAAGCATATTTTCCACGAGCGAAGTCATTGCATCTATGGACTGCAGCGCGATCGCTGCCATATCACGGGCATCGGCTGAGTCAGCGCAGTATTCTGCCAGGCCGTTTACAGCCAGCCGTGTATTTGCAAGAGGAGTCTTGAGATCATGCACAGCCATGCGGGTCATTTGCTCGCGTATCTGCTGTAGGTTCATCAGGTCCTGATTTGTCTCGTATAGTGTTGTATTACGTCGTTTGACCTCTTCTTCAAGGTGTTTGTTGTAATTCTGCATCTCCATGAGAAGTTCAGTTCGTACATGGCGCAACTGTACTATTTCCGCCAGGCGTTCGATAGCGAGCCGGAGTTGGTGAACGTCAATGGGTTTGGTAATGAAATACGAGATGCGGGCTTCGTTTATACTTTGGATTATGTTGGTGGCATCAGCATAGGCTGTCATTAAAATACGTTCGCTTTCGGGGCATATTTCACGGCTTTTGGCAAGGAATTCCGTTCCTTTCATAGCGGGCATCTGCTGATCGGAGATGATAATATCCACCGGCTCCTGTTGGAGCATTGCAAGCGCCTCTTCTGCGTTGGCAGCTGTACGCACTACTCCATAATTGCTGAAGGACTTTGCTAATGCTGCCAGCATTGAGGGTTCGTCATCAACGAATAATAGTGAAATATTCTTATTAGTAGGCAATGCCATACAGATCAGTTCCGATTTCTTTTAAAAAATATCATCGGTGCCAGAAGCAGAATGCCGTTTAGACTAGTATATTTTTACGTTACTACTATGAATTCCTACAGGGCACACGCCTCATTCTTGCTTTTCCTGGCAAAATACAAGTATAGGGGAATACCTATGCCAACTAACAGCAAGCCAAACAGGGAGTTGATAATTTCGCTTTTTCCTTCCCTATATGCTGTAATATCGCCGTAAAGCGTGAGAAGGACGAACATAATTGCAACAGCTATAAAAATCGCAGGAATAAAAGGATAACCCCATACTTTATATGGGCGTTCCGCATCCGGCATCTTTTTTCGCAGAACAAACACACCGATAGCACCTAAAGCATAAAATATCCAGCTAACAAAGATCAGCATATCTGTCAGCGTATCAAATGTACCGCTTAGCACCAGAACGCTTGTCCAGACTGCCTGTAAAAGCAACGCATTTCCAGGAGTTTTAAACTGATGCTGTACAGTGCCGATGCTTTTAAAAAACATTTTTTCACGAGCCATGGCGAAATACACGCGGGCGCTCGCCATGATCGTGCCATTTGCTGTGCCGAATGTAGAGACCATCACGGCTGCGGTAATAAATGCCGCACCAAAACCACCTATCACTTTTAAAGCTGTATCTGTAGCCACAAGGGTAGAGGCAGCAATCGTATCAATCGGCAGAATATAGAGATATGCCAGATTGATCAGCACATACACAGTAATAATGATCAGCGTGCCGACAACAAGCGCCCGTGGAATATTCCGCTGCGGGTCTTTTATTTCTCCGGCGATATACGTAATATTATTCCAGCCGTCATACGCCCAGAAAGCGCCGGAAAGCGCTGCAACTATGAGTGCTAAAGTCGCCTGCGGGGCTACTGAAGTGCTATCAGTAAAAAAATTCGCCGTAGAACCCGAACCGATCGTAAAGCTCAATGCGATCAGGGCAAGCATCGCCGCGACTTTTAAAACCGTAAAAATATTCTGAATGATGCCGCCAAACCGCACACCGAGATAATTGACAATAGTAAGGCCCCAGATCACGGCTATTGTCAGCAGTTTGACACCGAAGTTCTGTAATGGAAAAATGTTGCCAATATAAGGAATATGGACAACGATAGATTTTTCAACGTCCGGAGCAAATTTAAAAAGAGTCCAGAAATGCTGTGAATATTCCGAAAAAACATACGTGATGGATGCGATCGAACCGGTCTGAATTACAGCAAATACCGCCCAGCCGTAGAGATACGCGACGAAATTACCATACATCTTCTGGAAATAAATATACTGCCCACCGGTGGCCGAGATCATGCCGGCGACTTCAGCATTAGTCAGAGCGCCGAATAATGTAAGTACGCCTGCCAGCACCCATATCCCGATCATCAGCTCCGGCGAGCCAAGCTGCTGGGCCATTAGTGACGGCTTTTTAAAAATACCCGAACCAATGACCGCACCAACAACAATAGAAACTGTAGTGAAAAAGCCAAGGGTAGGTATCAGGCCGCCGGATGTACGGTTCTCAGTGGATTGGGACATATAATGGTGAATAACTTTTTAAAAGAGTTTTAAAAAGATGGTTTTTAAAAAGAATGTAAAAAGATGTTTTTAAAAGAGTATAGAAATCCAATTTATCACATAATTTACAGAAGTACAAGTATTAAATCGTAAGTCCTTTAAAGCCAACGGTGAAACAGGCCTTTTAAAACTGGATTGTCATTCTGAGCGTAGCGAAGAATCTATGGTAGAATGGCTGAACTCGAACTTCTGACAATGATTCTTCGCTACGCTCAGAATGACAGGCGCGATAGTATGTTCTGTTTTTTGACTTTTGAAAGTGAACGAATAGTTTTTAAAAGAAAAGCTGTCAATGGAAATGATATGTTTTTTAAAAGCGTAAAAAGCGAAGCTTTATGTAATTTTGTACGAAATCTGTAATTTCTCCTCACAAAAAAAATAGTTTGTGGTCGCTGCATTTTTTATTGGTATTGCAATAGGTTTTGTGCTGGCAATGCCGCCGGGCCCGATCAGTATTTATTCTATTAAGAGCGGGATTGAGCGTGGGCTGCGGAATGGCCTGATGGTTGGGCTTGGGGCTTCGGCGATGGATGTGCTGTATAGCTTTACGGCGATGATGGCGACCTCTGCGCTCGTCGGTAACTATAATAGTTTTACCGAGGAGTATCCTGTAATAGATTTTACTGTGCGCATGGCGATCATTGCATTCCTGATCATTTACGGGATTATTCAGCTTCGTTACAGCCCGGCGCGTGATGAAAAACAGGAGAAAACAGTTTTAAAAAAGGAAGAAAGCGCTCTGCGGTTTTTTAAAAAATTCCAGGGGCCTTTTTTTGTCGGTGTGGCGATGGCGCTCGTCAATGCTGTGCACCCAACATTCCTGCCTGCCCTAGCGGCACAAGCGGTAACCGTACAGCATAATGGCTGGGTGGACCCCAAGAAAATATCGGAGATCATGGCATTCGCGCTTGGCTTTGGTCTTGGTAATATGACATGGATGTACGTGCTTTTAAAGATCGTACTGCGATTCAGGCATCATATTTCCACCGGATTTATGGAAAATCTCAGGAGATTTGTTGCCGTTGTATTTATTGTTTTTGGTTTGTATTTAGCATTCCGCGTTATTACTATTACCAATTGGGAAATTCTTTTTGGGGCGATCTCTATACTATGATCCTTTTTTAAAGAATCGTTTTAAAGATAATCCTTTGCTTATCATAGAATTAGGGGCGTAATTTTACGCATTTTAAAAAAATACAGTTGGATTTGTTTTTAAAATGAGTAAATTGCGCGTTACAAACTACTATTTCACTTCCCGCATTACCAGAAGAACAACCTTTTAAAAAGCTTGCCAGCGGAAAAATTAAGGTTCTTTTAAAAGGAATCGAGCGGGAGTGTCCTCTATGTACACAAAATAGTAGAGTAGATTCACAAGGATGGGGCGATTTTCTTTTGCGTATGTCCTTTAAAAGCAGTATATTCCGTTCAATTACTGCCAGATATTATTTTTTAAAAGTCGGTAGCATAGCAAATCTTATTTTTTTCTATATTTTTTCTATTTTTTCGGAGACATTATGAAGACTTTTTCCTTTGTCAAGAGACAAGCACAGCTGGGGCTGATGCTTATGGCTCTTGCAACATTTTGGGCGGCACCGCGTGCTGAAGCGCAGTCACTTTCGTCGGCGGGATTCTCACAGAGTTCAGGCACGTATAGTGAAATCTCGGGTACAACATTAGCTAGTGGAACTCAGGATGATGTTGTCTATACAAATATTCCTATCGGATTTACTTTTAAATTCGATGGTACAGATTATACCTCAATTGGCGTTTCTTGTAATGGATATATTTGGTTTGGATCAGGTGGGAATCCTGTAGGAAATTATTATACTCCTTTTGCCACCGCTACCAACATAGTTGTTCCGCTGGGATATGACTTACAGGGAAATAGTAACGGAACCGTAGAATATACTACAACAGGTAGCTCTCCGAATAGAGTATTAACTGTACAGTGGAAAAACTGGAACACATATCCAAATGGTTCTTATAGTGATAACCTTAATTTTCAGGTAAAGCTATATGAGACATCAAATCAATTTGAAATGATCTATGGAGACATGACTGTTGGTGCTACACACACAAGTACCTACTTTGTAGGTGCTCGCTCAACAGGTACTGTCAGGGCACGTATTGTAAGTTCAGACTGGTCGTCGAGTACTGAATCATCAACAGCTTCAGGAAATACCCTAAGCCCTAGTGTAAAGCCATCAAGCGGACTGACGTATAAATGGTCATTTGCTGTGGCGAACGATGGTGGCCTTGCAGCATTTTCATCGCCGGTTGCGCCATTTGCTGCCGGATCGCAAAACGTAAAAGTGAATTTTATTAATGCGGGTAATAATGCTATTACCAGCGGTACAATTACCTGGACGGTAAACGGCGTGGCACAGACGCCATATTCATTAAGCGGGAGTCTGGCTGCGGGCTCAACAAGCGAGATCACGCTTGGCTCGCTTAACTTTGTGAATGGTGGCAGCTATGTGATTAATGCTACTATTACAGGTATTAATGGTACAACTGATGGCAAAAGCTCTGATAATTCGATCACATCGACATTCAGCCCTGCTTTAAATGGTACATATACTGTTGGCGGTACGAACCCGAACTTCCCTACATTAACTGCTGCGGCAAACGCGATCAATGCAGGTGGTGTCATGGGAGCAGTAACGTTTAACGTTCGCCCGGGTACCTATAACGAGCAGTTTACTATCCGCAACTATTTCAATTCCAACACTTCCCGTCCTGTGGTATTCCAGTCAGAGAATGGGACCGCATCGAGCGTGATGGTGCAGTATGCAGCAACAACACCTGTAGCGGACAACTTTGTCGTACAGCTTGATGGCGCTGATAACGTGACCATTAAGGACATGACCCTTACAAATACCGGAGCAAGCTACGGAACAGTAGTCTTCATTCAGAACGGATCAGATAATGCAGTGATCACAGGCAACGTGCTTAATGGGCGTAATGCTCCGAGCAGTGCATTTGAAGATGCGGTAGTGCGTACGCCTCAGAGTGGTACAGCCAATAACAACAATCTTACAGTTAGCAATAACACGATCAACTTCGGAAGTCTTGGTTTCTATGCCTTCTCTCCGTATGTGCCTCTTACAACCGGACTTCGTATTGATGGCAATACATTCCAGGGAGCATTTGCAGGGCCGATCCTGATGGACTATATGAATAGCCCTATCGTTACGGGTAACACTCTGCTGGGAAGTTCTACAGGCCGTGTTAACGGATATGGTATTCGTATACGTACAAGTGACGGATCTGCCATTGTAGAGAGAAATAAAATCAGTGGCTTTATCGGCGGACGCGGTATTGTGATCGAAGGTTCTTACACAGCAAATGATCCGGGACGCTCACGCGTAGCAAACAACTTCGTAGAAGTCGGAGCCGGAACTACGGTAAATGATGTGGATGGTATTAATGTTCTTCGTAATAACACTGATGTATTCAATAATACTGTAAATGTTACCGGTACGCTTGCTACTTCAGATGCTTTAGATATTGGAAGCTTTACTTCCGTTGATGTTCGTAATAATATTCTTGTTGCAAAAAATGGCCGTGCTATTAATGCAGTAAGCGACTTCGGAACATCAAACTATAATGATCTATATACATCAGGCCCGGTTTTAGTATCATATATCGGAACACCCTATGCAACGCTTGCCCAGTGGAAAGCAGCAGGGACAAAGGATGCTAATTCAGTATCCATATTACCTGTATTTGCTTCAGCGACTAATTTACACCTAACACAGGTAGATACTCGCTTGTTTGGTGTATTTGGACCGACAAGCACGGATATTGACAATGAAACCCGTCGTAATTACTACATGGGTGCAGATGAGCTTATCCCAACAATCACGATCAACACACAGCCGGCGGCGAACTTCCAGGGATGTTTCGGAAGCAACACAGTATTAAGTGTAGCATCGAGCTCAACATTCGGATCAACGATGTCATACCAGTGGCAGCGGAACGGTTCACCGATAT
>JAZKFS010000106.1:2596-9621 GCA_040386315.1 Bacteroidota bacterium | reverse complement strand
CAAACTTGGTAAAGCGCGTGCAGAATCCAATGACTGGCAGCAGAAAGCGATCCAGGCCGTGAATGCAAACCGCGAAGACCTGGCAAAAGCAGCGCTTGGAAAGAAAACTATTGCTGACCGGAATGTAATAGACCTGGAGCCAATTCACACGCAGGCGAAAGGAACTGCCGATAAACTTCGCCAGCAGCTCGATCAATTAAAAAATAAACTGGAAGAAGCACGCAGCCGCCAAAGCACGCTTATCGCACGCTCGCAGGCAGCTAAAGCACAAAAACAAATTTCGCAGAATTTCGCCGGGGTCGGTTCGGATGCGTTCGGTAAATTTGATAAGTTTGAAACGAAGATCGAAAAATTAGAGTCGGAAGCTGAAGCATACGGACAATTAGCAAGCGAAAATACTGACCTCGATACGCAGTTCAAACAGCTTTCTACCAATAGCGATGTGGACGCGCAATTGCTGGCCTTAAAAGCAAGTATGGGAAAACTTCCGCCGAAGAAAGAAGATGCAGATGATGAAAATTCAACCGAAGCAACACAATAATCCTTATTCATAACTTTAAAAAACAATACAATTATGGAGAAAATTATGAGTGTTGACCAATTTTCAAAACAATCTTTTGATATGAAAACCCCACAAACCCTGATAGATGCAACCGCGAAGAAAGTAGAAACAATTCTAAAAAAGAATTTTTCTGATTACATTGCTTTTGAAAACGGATCATATACTATTTCGCGTGGCTCTACGCAGGTGATCGTTGTTGTGCGTCCTTTTACAGAATCTGAAACCTGTATAGAATGTATGTCGCAGGTAGTGACAGGCGCGCGTATTGACGGAGAATTAACAAGCTTTTTATTGCGCAAAAATGCCGAATTGCATTTTGGCGCTTTTGGATTATTATTTGATGATACGATCACATTCGCACATTCCATCACGGGTACGAATGTCGATGAAAATGAACTCGCGACAACAGTAAATTCCGTAGCGATCATTGCCGATTATTATGACGACGAGATCGTCAAAATGGCCGGTGGAACATGCTGTGGCGATGCAGGCGAAGATTTAGAAAAGCATTGATGTCTTTAAAAAAGTTGCTTTTAAAAAGTAAAAACCGGTTTTCTTTTAAAAGAGACCGGTTTTTTTTGTTTTAAAAACAAAGATATTATTTTACAAATCTTTAATACAAAGCATTTGATACGCTTGTTTAGCTGAATTCTCTGTAAAGGGTTGTGTCAGAAGTGAAATCAGATACCAAAGTTTTTTTGGCTTGAAATTCATTTCCGCACGTTCGCCGCGCAGAGGTTTCCAGCCATTAATTCCCAAAACTCTGTAACCCATTTTCTGCATTTCTTCAACTTCCCAACCTGAGCGGTGGATCTGATATTCATTTCCGTCATAGGCACGTTGCTCCTGAAATCCCGTTGGTGTAAAGATGATCACTTTTTTACGCGCGATTTTTTCCATATCGGCGATGAGTTTTAAACCATCTGCTTTCTCCAAATGCTCGACCAGATCAAGCGCCACAACGCAATCAAAAGATTTTGGCGGAAAAATTTCACCGGTTTTTAAAACATTTCCTAATTGATAATCAGAGTGAATTCCCTTAGCACGGCTTTTGTCAATTGATGGTTGGAAACCATCAATTCCGACCGAATGCCTGAGCTTTTTTGAAAACTGTGCAATAGGCGAATCAGAGCCGCAGCCCACATCTAAAAGGGTTTCGCAAGACCCGATAATTTCCTTTTCCAAAAGATCAGGATACCGGTTTATCAAGCTTTTAAAAAGTTTTTTCATGTTATTTTTTCACCTGAACTCTGATAGAACGGTTTAAAAATCGTCCCTCGGGTGTTTCCTCTGAAAATTTCTGCGTATCTGTGCTGGTTTCAAGGGTGAATTTATTTCCGGAAATTTCCTTTAAAAAGTCCTCTGTTGCTTTGGCTCGCGCAGCTGAAAGCTCTGCATTGCGTTGCTCACTTCCGCTTGTGACGTCACTCGAACCTGATATACTTAGTGTCGAGCCGGACGGAAGTAATTCGCTCATTTGTTTTAAAAGCTCTTTATTTTCTGCCGATAACGTACTTGAATTGTAATCAAAACGAAGTACCGCATTGAAATTATCAGTTTTTAATTCTATTTGTTCTTTGGGGAGCGTATTTAAAACCACTCTTCGTGAATCAGTTGCAGCTTTTCCGGCGTAGGAGGAAAATGCTGTAGCATCAATGGAAAAATCCTGCTGATCAGGCGCGAGTTTGCAGGTGAATTGAATTCCTTTCGTACCGGAAACACTTTTTACTTCTGTTGAATTTTCTGAACATGATGTTTTCAATTCGAGCGGGGAAGACTCAGGAATATTATAGAGTGTGACTTCTGTCGTGAGGCCGCCCTTCACCTGTGCAAATTGCTGCCTCGCAACATATTCCTGAAGTGGTGCATTTTGTACGATGATGTCCACACGGCGATTTTCCTCACGTCCGGCAGGGAATTCCTGATTTGACGGATTACGCGGCTGTACGGCTGATTTAGTTGAGATTGAACTTTCCGGCACACCAAGACTTTTTAAAACAGCTTTCACAGCTTCAGCACGTTTCCTGGCAAGTTCGATTCCTTCCGGCTCGTCAGTGGCGCCAGCTGTTGCTCCTTCGAGTATGATCTTTGCCTTTGGATTTTTAAAAACAATTTCGGCAATCCGTGGTAAAATGCTTTTAAAAGAATTATTGGCGGCAGCCTCAGAAGTATTGTTCCGAGTGCTCGCCCGATCATAGCGTCCGGGGATTTCAGCAGAAGACTTTTCAAAGAAAACTGCATTGACAAGCGGCGCACTTGCTAATAATTCATTTCCTGTCTGAAGCGTTGCTTTTAAATCAGTAATTGTTAGCTGCAATGCCGGTGGTGCCGGAGTTTCTTCAACGATGACAACAGGTTCTTTGACCGGAGGAATTATCTCGATAGGTTTTTCCTTTGGCGGAAGTTGTAAAACACCAAAGCGAAGGCCGAGTTCTGCGCGGATCGCCCACGGTTTCCATGCGGCATCACTCAGGACATTGGTGAAATTATAATCAAAAAGTACCTGCTGTGTAAAATGCGTGGTTTCGCCAACTTTTAAAAGATTTTCCAAACCAGCGCTCACGCCAAAACCAAGTGCATTTTTTGTAGAAAAATCTCCACCTGAGATTGTTTTTTCACGGACCTTATTTCCCTGAGCATCAGGAGCAAATGTTGCATTATCAGGTGAAACAACTCTATCTGTCTGTGTATAATCTGCCTGAACAGGAAGCGAAAAGCGAAGTGCTGCCACACTCCGTAACGGCCCGTTAAAAAGCTGGTCGAGCAGAATATACCGGATCTCCGGCTGAATTTCCACAAATGCCAGATTTGCTAGAACTTCATTTTCATACAGCACATCGCGGATAATATTCTGTCCGGCTGTGGTATCCCGCTCAGGATAGCTTTGCTCTGAGGTAAAACGCGAATTTCTACGTGAAAATCCAATTCCCATCCCAAGATGAGTACGGGAGAGAATAGGGAGTTCGCCGAAAATTCCACCGGAAAAATTTGATGTAAAATGTGAAGTGTAGGGTTTGCAATAGTTCGTCAATCCTTGGAATACAGAAAAATCCGATGTGTTATTGCCAAGGAGAAATCCACCTTTCGGGTGAATTGCAAACGTTTCGGCTCCAAATGGTTCGGCGGGCGTCTGGGCAAAAGCCATACCCGCTGAAACAATGCAAGCACAAACAAGTGGTGAAAAGCGGAGGAATTTTTTTAAAAACATAAATCGAATTATTATTGTTGAAAGTAGTGTCATTTCATTTCTGCAAATTAACATTTTTCAAACGTTGCACTGCGAAGAAATTTTCATAATACAGAAAATACTGATTTTATATTTCTAAAAATGATCATTAAAACTTCACCAGATGTATTAGAAATCTTTTTAAAAGATGCGTCTAATACTCATGGAAGCGCAGAAATTCTCTATTTACCGGAAAATCATATAGAGGTGAAAACTGTACTACAGGAATGTTTTAAAAATGATATTCCCATAACAATTTCCGGCGGACGAACCGGATTGGTTGCAGGTGCACTGCCAAATGGCGGTGCGATTATTTCGACAGAAAGATTAAATACCATCATCTCTATTGATTTTAAAAAGCAAACTGCAATTCTCCAGCCGGGCGTTCTTCTAAAAGATTTTCAGCAGGAGCTTTTAAAAGAGGATTATTTCTATCCGCCTGATCCGACGGAAACGACGGCTTCCATCGGCGGAACAATTGCTACTAATGCGTCCGGCGCGCGAACGTATAAATATGGCGCAACACGAAATTTCGTGCAATCCTTAAAAGTGATTTTGGCAAATGGCGATGAATTGTTTTTAAAAAGGGGAGAAAATTTTGCTGAAGGAAATCTTCTAAAAATTATTTCTCAATCAGGAAAAAATTACGAGATGGAAATTCCCGACGTAAAAATGCCGGATATTAAACATGCTGCCGGTTACTTTTTAAAAAGCGGAATGGATGCTATTGACCTTTTTATTGGTAGTGAAGGAACGCTGGGGATTATTGCTGAGATTGAAGTGAAGTTTTTAAAAGCACCTGAACAAGTAATTGGTGGTGTAATATTTTTTACGAAGGATGAAGATGTTTTGCCGTTATTGCAATTTTTAAAACCTTTTAAAAATGAGAATTTACAACCACGACTTTTGGAATTTTTTGATGAACGTTCGATTGCGCTTTTAAAAGAATCTTTTAAAAATATTCCCGAAAATGCAGGCGCAGCGCTGTGGTTTGAGCAGGAAACAACATTTGAAAATTTCGATGAAGTATTACAAATCTGGGCGGAAACAATTGGAGAATTTACGGAATTAGCCGACGAAACGTGGATAGCTTTGGATAAAACTGAACATGTGCGTATTAAAAACTTCCGCCATGCGCTGCCGTCGGCTGTCTATGAGCGGATTTCAATGAATGACCAGAAAAAAATCGGCACGGATATGGCTGTTCCTGATGCAGCATTTGGCGAGCTTTTTGAGTTTTATAAAAGTGAATTGAAGCGCGAAAGTCTTGATTATGTGATGTTCGGGCATATTGGGAATAATCATTTGCATGTGAATATTTTTGCGCAGGGCGAGGAGGAGTTTTTAAAAGCGCAGGAATTTTATGCCAGATGTATTGATAAGAGTTTAAAACTTGGCGGGACTATTTCGGCAGAGCATGGCGTTGGGAAGCTGAAAACGGAGTTTTTAAAAAGAATGTACGGTGAGGAAGTATTAAAAAGTATGTTTGAAATAAAGAAAACATTTGATGAAAAGTTGCTTTTGGGGCGCGGCACGATGTTTGCCGAAATCTTTTAAAAAGAAAATTTCGCTTTTGAAAAGCCGTCAGTATAGGGCAATAGAGAATTTCTCCGTATTTTTGTGCTTTCTTTTAAAAACATTACAATTGACCCAAAAATTGTGAACACCATGACAGATCCAAATTCAGCATACGTTGACGAGTTATATTTCGAATATTTACGCAATCCGGACTCGGTAAGCCCGGAATGGAAAGAGTATTTTGCACAAAATCCGCAGCTGACGAATGCTCCTGCGCCGCAGCAAAATGGTAACAGTACTTCGGCGAATGCGAGTACAGGTAATGTCGCAACTCCTCCAATTCCACAAAACGGAGCGGCTTTAAAAGCGGAAACTCCGGCTCCTGCGCCAACCCCGGCTCCGGCGGCAAGTGCAACTCCGGCAAACGGAACATCAAAACCAAAATCAAATGTATTTCTCGGCCCGAATGACTCGCTTGAGCCGCTGAATTCCCTTGCAGAAAAAATTGCTGCAAATATGGAGAATTCGCTTCGCGTGCCGACGGCTACATCTATTCGTACGATTCCCGTAAAAGCGCTTGAGGAAAATCGTGTTATTATTAATACTTTCCTGACGAAGCATCGTAAAAAGAAGATCAGCTTTACACATATTCTTGCGTGGGCGATTGTTCGCTCTTTAAAAAGATTTCCGCAGATGAATGATGCGTACGCGGTTGTTGACGGCAAGCCAACCCGTGTAAAGCGCGGTTCTATTAATATGGGGCTGGCGGTTGATACAACTCGCAAGGATGGGATGCGTTCGCTTGTGGTGCCGAGTATTAAAAATTCTCAGACGATGAATTTTGCAGAATTTGTGGCAGGATATGATGGACTGATTGCAAAATCACGCACGAATAAATTAACGCTTGACGATATGATGGGCGCGAGTGTTTCGCTGACAAATCCGGGAATGATCGGTACGGAAGCATCAGTACCACGATTGATGGAAGGGCAAGGCTTAATAATTGCCGCAGGTTCTATTGACTATCCGGCGGAATTTGGCGCTGTAATGCCTGACGCGCTTTCATCGCTTGCTATCAGCAAGGTTGTTACGGTAACGAGCACATACGACCATAGAATTATTCAGGGTGCGGAGTCGGGCGAATTTTTGCAGTATATGCATAAGCTTTTGACGGGTGAAGAGCAGTTCTACGATCAGATCTTTGCGAGTTTGCATATTCCGTTTGAGCCGATGCGCTGGACTGCCGATAAAGGAATTAACCCATTCCTTCCGCAAGATCAGGCGAATGCGCTTGAAAAAGAAACGCGCGTTGTGCAAATGATCAATTCGTATCGTGTGCGCGGACATTTGCTTGCTGATATTAATCCGCTTGGGCATCAGGCGTATCATTTTCCTGAGCTAAACCCGGCTTCGTATGGTTTTACAATTTGGGATCTCGACAGGGAATTTGACACGGGTGGTTTGGCTGGGCTGACGCGCATGACGTTGCGGAATATCCTTGAAATGCTGCGCGAAGTGTATTGCGGCACGACAGGTATCGAATATATGCACATGCAAACGCCGGAAAAAAAGCTTTGGGTGCAGAAAAAAATTGAGCACACGGGGCTTTTAAAACCATACGATAAAAATAAAAAAGAGCATATTTTTAAAAAGATCGTTGCCGCAGAAGTTTTTGAAAATTTCCTGCATACTAAATTTTTAGGCCAGAAACGTTTCTCG
>JAZKFS010000106.1:0-2581 GCA_040386315.1 Bacteroidota bacterium | reverse complement strand
ACAGAAAATTTGTCGGGCAAAAACGCTTTTCACTTGAAGGCAGCGAATCTACAATTCCATTTATGGACACGGTTTTAAACTGTGCGGCGGAGTCCGGTTTAAACAGCGTTGTGATCGGAATGTCGCACCGTGGCCGTTTGAATGTACTAGCAAATAGTGTCGGAAAGTCCGTTACAAAAATTTTCGGTGAGTTTGAAGGCGAGATTGACCCGGAATCTTCGCAGGGTTCGGGCGATGTAAAATATCACCTTGGCGCGCGCGGAACCTATAATTCCGAAGGCGGCCGAGCTACAACTGTTGTTTTAGCACCGAATCCAAGCCATCTGGAAGCCGTAAATCCGGTTGTCGAAGGAATGGCGCGTGCGATCGACGATGAAATTAGCGACCGCACCTATACGCAGTCACTTCCGGTATTACTTCATGGTGATGCTGCATTTGCAGGGCAGGGCGTTGTGCCTGAAACATTGAATATGTCCAAGCTCGCGGGCTATAGAACGGGCGGCACAATTCACCTGATAATTAACAATCAGATCGGATTTACAACCGTTCCGGCGGATTCACGCTCTACGACGTATGCAACTGACATTGCGAAATTCCTTCAAGCGCCGATTCTTCACGTGAATGGTGACGATCCTGAAGCTGTGTGCCGCGCGGCAGAATTTGCATTTGAATGGCGTGCAACATTTCAGGAAGATGTCGTTGTCGATATGTACAGCTACCGTAAATACGGTCACAATGAAGCTGATGAGCCGACATTTACGCAACCGCTTTTATACAAAAAAATCAAATCGCATTTGCCTGTGCAGGCACGCTATCGTCAGCAATTGATTGACGAAAAAATATTTACTGCCGAAGAAGGCGAAAAAATCTATCAGGATGAAAATCAGCGTTTAAACGACGCATTTTCGTCACGCACGAAATCGAGTAAACCCGGCGCGGCACTTCCGGCGCGAAAAGTAAACAATATGTTCACGCCGGTTGAAACAGCTGTTTCAAAAGAAGAGCTTTTAAAAATCGCAACTGCAATTACTACGATTCCTGAAGGATTTCACATTCATCCGAAGCTTTTAGACCTGATGCAAAAGCGCGCACAAATGGTGAATACATCGCTCGACTGGGCGATGGGCGAGCAGCTTGCATTTGGTACGATTCTGGCGAATGGACGGCCGATTCGTTTTACAGGGCAGGATGTTCGGCGCGGTACATTCAGCCACCGTCATGCGGTATTTACTGATATTGAAAACGAGCGTGAACTGATTCCTTTAAATCACATTCAGGAAGGGCAGGCGATGCTGAAAATCCACGACAGCCCGCTTTCTGAAGAAGCTGTTTTGGGTTATGAATATGGATATTCTGTTACCGATAAAAAAGGAATTACCTTTTGGGAAGCGCAGTTCGGCGACTTTATGAACGGCGCCCAAATCCAGATTGACCAGTTTATCACAAGCGGCGAAGTAAAGTGGGGACAAACGACAAATCTAACGATGCTACTTCCACACGGCTTTGAAGGACAAGGGCCTGAGCACTCTAGCGCACGTCTCGAACGCTTTTTAAATGCATGTGCTGAAGATAATATGTTCGTGTGCAATCTCACAACCGCAGCGCAGTATTTCCACGCTTTACGCCGTCAGGTTCTTCGTGATTTTAAAAAGCCGATGATTATTGTTACGCCGAAAAGCTTGCTGCGAGATATGAAGGCGGGCTCGACAATTGACGAATTTGCAAGCGGGAATTTCCAGGAAATTATTGATGATACTTCTGTCAAAAATCCTGAAAATGTTCAACGCATTCTTATCTGCTCCGGTAAAGTATATTACGACCTTATCGCAAAGCGTACAGAACTTGGCGCTGAAGATGTCGCGATTATCCGCCTTGAGCAAATCTATCCGTTCCACGCCGAGCGCATGAAGAGCATTCTTGAAAAATACAGCCGCTCAAAAGAAGTGATTTGGGTGCAGGAAGAGCCGAAAAATATGGGTGCGTGGACATTTGTTGCATCGCGTATCTGGCCGCTTCTGCAAGTCAATCAGCGCATTGCGTACATTGGTCGCAATGAAAGCGCCAGCCCTGCAACGGGTTCAAGCAAAAAACATGCAGAAGAGCAAGAAACTATTAAGCGGAATGCGTTTGGTACGCTTGCGTAAAACTTTTTAAAAGAGTTGTAAAATTTAAAAAAGCGTCTGGTTTTAAAAATCAGGCGCTTTTTTTTTACTTCTTTACTCTGTGATAATTTGCAGAGATTTTTAAAACGAAATTGCAATTGATGTCGCAATAAAGTTGTCCGTTTTTGAAAGATCGCCCCATTTTTTCGGGAAAATCTCGTCTTTTGACATTAACATTCTTCCTTCAATTCGCGCCAAAACATTGTCAGCCGGAGCATAATCCAAATTCAGCGAAGCGCCGATAACCTGAAAATTATTCGCTGTTCCGGTTGGCACAATCACGCCATCTTTGTCATTGTACATTTCACCGCGAACCGCAATTTTCCATTGCGGGGAAAGTGTGTAGCGTGCCAGCAAAGCCGCAGCATACCACATCAAATTTCCGTTTTTAAGAGCTTTTTCCTGCAAACCAATATCAA
>JAZKFS010000105.1:0-14999 GCA_040386315.1 Bacteroidota bacterium | reverse complement strand
TATTGCAGCAATTGATACAAGTATCTATAATTTTGAAACTAGAAAAAAAGTAGCTACTATTAAAGAAAAAAATATTGTGCTGAATAAATTCTCTCCTGACGGTGAAATTTTAGCAGCTGTTACATCTAATAATGGAATTTCTCTCTGGAACAGTCAAACAGGTGAGTTTTTAAAAAGATTATCCTTCACTATTTCGGCATCAGTAATTGAATTTTCTAAAGATAGAAAAACATTAGCTACGGGAGATAGTTTAGGCAATATCTCCATTTGGGATGTACAAAGCGGAATATTACAAACGGGTTTTAAAAACGGCTCTGGAATAGTTAATGGCCTATGTTTTCAAAATAATTATATTTTAGCCGGAAGTAACGACAGTACGGTAAAAAAATGGAATCTTAATTCTGGTATTCTCGAAGATACACTTCGCTTTCCTTACAAGGTAACATCTATTGCATTGCATCCTGATGATACTAAAATTGCTGTTGGATTAGACGATGGTACTATTATTTTAACATCATTTCCAGTAGGTGAGTTTACTGTTCTAACCAAATTTAAAGGTTTAGTTTCCTCACTTTTAATTACTGAAGACAATCAAACGATAACAACTTTAAAACGAGATTATTCACCATCAGCACATAGTATACAGATTCGAAGCATAGAGACAGGCGAGATTAGTGACAGTATAGTTTTTAAAGGTAATAACAGTGTTGTAGTTGCACCAAATAATAAAATTGTTGCCATACTAACTGATAGTGTCACAAAGTTTGTGCAATTAGCTGATACAAATAATCAGAACATCCTTTTGTCTCGCTTTACAAACTCACCTGCCTACACACAGTTTGCATTTAGCCCAGATTCTCGTACTCTAGTAAGCGCTGATCAAGATACGCTGATAAACATTTGGAACATAAGCACAGGTCTTTTAAAAGCACAACTACGCCGGAGTAATAAAGGTGCTGACTATATAGGCAGTTTTTCACCTGACGGCTCTCTTTTCCTGACTGCTGATAATGTGAATTATCAAGAACGTGCATCTGCAATCTGGAATACAAGTGACTATTCAAGGCGTTTGAAAATTCCGACATTTGGGTTAAATGGAAAAATCTCATCAAATAATTCACGGGCTGTTTTTAAAAATAAAAACTCTGTGATTATTTGGGATGTACAGAAAAATGAACTGCTCGATAGTATTACTCTGGATGCTACAATTGAAGTTGCTGATTATAATTTCTCGCCAAACTCACAATACCTGATAATTGCTCAAAAAAATCTCTATGTGTGGGATATAGCTGCACGAAAGGTTTCTGCAATCCTCGATGAACCCCAGGCAGAAGAACAATATCGCTATCTTGCCTTTTCCCCAAATGGACGTTATCTTGTAACGGCGGGTTCGATTCTTCGCCTGTGGGATTTGAATGGAATTACCTCCATCGAAAATGAAACTCCCGTTTTAAAAACCACCGAGCTTTTAAAAGTATTCCCAAATCCATCCAACGGAATTCTCACACTTCAGCTCGATTCTTTTAAAAACATACCCGATGGTGAAATCAGGATTTACAATTCTCTCGGAATGCTTTTAAAAACTGTTCCGGCGGAGTTTTTAAAAGAGATGAAGATTGATTGCAGCGAGCTTTCAGGCGGTGTGTATTTCGTGGAATTGTCTTCTGAAAAAGGTGTTATTGCAAGAACATCGTTTATTATTGCTCAATAGTTCTTTTTAAAATATGTCAACTACAGAACTTCCTTTAAAGATCGCGATCCTCTGGCATCAGCATCAGCCGTTTTACAAAAAAGAGCATGAATTCCTCATGCCGTGGGTGCGGATGCACGGCGTGAAGGATTATTACGACCTGCCCGCACTTTTAAAAGATTTTCCGAAGATCCGACAGACGATCAATCTCGCGCCGTCGCTGCTCATGCAGCTGGAGGAATATATCGCCGGAACGACGGAAGACGCGGCGCAGCGCCTTACGAAAGTACCTGCCGCCGAACTGCATATTCACAATAAGGAAGATATTTTAAAAACTTTTTTCCTGTGCAATATCGAAACGATGGTGCTGCCGTTCGAGCGGTATCACGACCTGTATAACCGCTCGCGGGATAAGGAAACTGCGATCCATGAATTTACAGAGCAGGACTGGCGCGACCTGCAAACCTGGTATAACCTGACGTGGACCGGGGAAATTTCCCGGCAGCGCGATGATGTGCAGGCGCTTTTAAAAAAAGGGCGGGATTTTACGGAAGAGGAAAAATTACACGTTTTAAAAGTTCATACGGAAATCCTTGCACAGGTGCTGCCCGTGATGCAGGAGCTTTTTAAAAGCGGGCAGATCGAGCTGAGCGTTACGCCGCTGTATCACCCGATCCTGCCGCTTTTGTGCGATTCGGAAGTTGCCCGCGAGGCGATGCCGCATGTTCCGCTGCCCGAAAAACTCTTTAAAAATCCGGCCGACGCCGAGCATCATATTGAACGGTCAAAAGAAGTTTTTAAAAAGCATTTTGGGGCAGAACCAAAAGGCTGCTGGCCGAGTGAAGGTTCGATTTCCAACGAAGTTTTAAAAATGTTGTCGAAGGCGGGATTTTCCTGGGCGGCGAGCGATGAGGAAATTCTGCAAAAATCTTTAAAAATCTCTCGTCCGACGGATAAATATTTCCCGCATTCTTTTAAAAACGGCGATGCGGGAATTTCTGTACTTTTCCGCGATCACGCGCTTTCTGACGCTATCGGTTTTCTCTATCAACGATGGAATGCTGAGCATGCGGCGGATGATTTTATTCTGCGTTTAAAAGCGATCCGCCATGATATTCTGCTGCATCACGGCTGGGAAGCGTTGGAAAAAGCTGTTGTGCCAATTATTCTGGACGGTGAGAATTGCTGGGAATATTATGCAGAAAACGGCGTTCCGTTTTTAAAAGCTTTGTACGAGCGGCTTTCCGGCGAAGAATTTCAAACCATTACGTGTAGTGAGGCTGCTGAATTATCAGGATTTTTTGAGCCGATAGAAAGTATCCGCGCGGGTTCGTGGATCAATGCGAATTTTAAAATCTGGCTTGGGCACGAAGAAAAAAATACTGCATGGACGCTGCTTGCCGAAGCACGCGAAACCCTGGAACACCACAGAAAAACGCTAAAAGATGAAGTTTTTAAAAAAGCGTACGAGCATATTTTAATTGCTGAAGGCAGCGACTGGTTCTGGTGGTACGGCGACGATCATCATGCCGAAAATCAGGATGATTTTGACCTGCTTTTTCGCTGGCATATTCAGCGTGTGTATGAGATAATGGCGATGCCTTTACCCGATCGTGTCAGTCTGCCAATTCTGTCAACCGCTCAAATCGAAACACTTGTTCCGCAGCGCGGAGAGGTGCATCCTACGATCAACGGCCATATTGAACCGGAAAGCGAGTGGGAATATGCCGGATATTACGATGCGTCGTCTTCCGGCTCTACGATGCACCGGGCGGGCGAGCTTTTTAAAAGGTTGTGGTTCGGGCGCGATGGGGATCTGCTGTATTTCCGCTGCGACACGAGCCGCCCGCTGGAGGAAGGCGAAGGTTTTGAATTTACCATTACTACCCCGCGAAAAGTTGTTTTAAAAATAACAACGAAGGGAATTACTCTTGAAAGTAGTGATTCTTCTACGCTCTTCGGAGGAAAATTTTGTATCAATGAGATCGTTGAATTCGCCGTTTTCCGCGACCTCTTTTTAAAAGAAGATGAATCGGAATTAACGTTACAGCTTACCGTCCATTCTAAAAACGGTGTGATGCTGTATCCTACGGAACATGGACTTGTGTTGAATATATAGGAAAAAATTATGGGATAATTTCAATTTCCACACGGCGGTTTTGCGCGCGGAGCTCTTCGGTTGAATTATCATTTTTAAAAGAAGTGGCGCCGCGCGGCTCTACTTTGATATTTTTATTTTTAAAACCCATTATTAATAATTCCTGCTGCACGCTTTCAGCGCGCCGTTTTGAAAGCGCGAGATTATATTTTTCCGTGGCAGAATTATCAGTAAAACCGCGCACGATCACTTTTGCATTTTTATCAATTCTTTTAAAAGTTTCATAGAGGGAAATCCGCTCTCCATCAGAAATATCGGCGCTGTTCTTTAAAAATAAAATATCGGGAAATTTTTGAACATTGGGGCTTTTTAAAACAATTTCATCAGAATTTCCCGGGCGCAGATTTTTCTCTAAATACACCTGGTATATCCCCGGACGATCACTCACGCTATCCCACGAAACCACGTACGCCGTGTCGCCCGTTTGCGTCAGGCACATGGAATTTTCATCTTCGCGTGTATTTATCATATTTCCAAGATTTAGCGGTTCGCTCCAGGCCTGCCACGTGTCATCAAGCCGTACGCTTTTAAAAAGGTCGAGCTTGCCGTAGCCACCGTGACCGTTTGAGGCGAAGTAGAGCGTTTTGCCGTCGCGGGCGAGAAGCGGCGCGGTTTCGATTGCAGAAGTATTAATGATTGAACCGAGATTTATTGGTTCTTTTTTATTTAAAGAAACGTAAAGATCAAGATTCCCGCGTGTGTCGTCGCGCTCGATGGCCAGGAGAATTGTTTTTTTATCAAGTGAGCGGAATGCGCTTAAAAAGTCTGACTTATTGTAATAATTCTCGATTTCAATTGGGAGTGGATTTAATTTTCCTTGTCCCGGAATTGGGATTTGATCATATAAATGAGCAGATTTTCTATTTTTAAAAAAAACTTCAGTCCAATATGAATTGTAATAAAATCCTTCACCTACAGAAGAGGGAAAAATAATATCAGAAGTCCGGGAATTACCGACATTTTCAGGGGTTTGCCACGTTCCGTTTTTAAAAGTACTTGACCATGGATCATCAGGATCAGTGACGCTGCCTTTATTATCAGGATGATATTTCCTGTCAAACCACAGCGTGTTTCCATCTTCGGAAATAACAGGCGTCGTAACGTTTGAAAACCCGTTGATGCTTTCCGGCAGTCGTATTTTGATGGTGACCGAGTCAATTTGCGCGATGAGCGAAGTTTTTAAAAGAAAGAAAAAAGCGGGCAAAAAGAGTTTTAAAAGCGGGAATTGCGTATTTTTAAAAAATATTCGTTGCATACAGAATTTTAAAAAAGATTTACCGTAGCTATCCGTTCACGGTGTTTTTAAAAACGGATGAAGCTCAAAAATACTATGATTACGCAAACAATCCTCACACTTCCTTTTGTCGCCACAGAATCCGGTAATGAAGCGCAGGCGAAATTAGGCCGCCAGCTTTCACGTATCCTTGGTCAGAAAATCCAGTCATCAGGCCAGGTGAATTCTCATTTTATGGCGATGCGCGAAACGGTCAATGAAAAGATCGTTTTTGTCAATACCACGCAAATGCCGAACACCGATGATCTGAAAGAAATTGCAAAAAATGCGAAAGAGCGCTACGTGCTATTTGGAAAAGTCGGCACGACGAATAAAATTAACGTAGAAGCCTGCCTTTTTGATGCAGAACTCGGCAAACTTATTTTTCATAAGCAGTTTGAAACGTTCGCCGGATATATGTTTGATACGCTGGATGAAATTACGATCCGTGTTTTAGAAGCAATGCAGATTGAAACAAATATTGCGCAGCGTATCCAGATTTTTAAAAGACTGAGCGATTCATGGGAAGCATTCCTGTATTTTATGATGGCGGAAGATGACCGCTACGGCCTGAGTGTAGGTGTGGTGCCAATTGACGCGAATCTGCCGATGAGCGGTTATCTCGAATCGCTGACACTCGATCCGCACATGAAGGACGCTGAGTTGGGGTTGATCACGTTTGTGATTGATTTGCTTCAGTATGAAATCATCAAACCGGAAGAAGCTGCAGCAAAGCTTTCAGAGCTGGTAAAACTCATTCCCGATGCCGAACACGGATATGAAACGCTGGCAATTGTGAAAGTGCTGGAAGGGAAAATGACGGAAGCCGAAGATGTTTTAAAAGGAGCTTTAAAAAAACTGCCGAATTCTTATGCTATTAATTCTGCACTGGCTGAATTATATATTGAGAATGGTTCGGGTGATGACGCACTGCCGATCGTGCAGAATCTTTTAAAAGAAAATCTGGAAATAGTGCAGCTCGAAGCGCTCATTGAGCTGTGCGAATCGCAGCTTGATGATCTGAACGGGGAGCAGTGGGGTGAACTCCAAAAGAAATTTTTAGAACTCCGCGCGGCTCGTTCGCAGAAGGAAGTGCTGCAATCGCTGACGGTGATTGATCCGCAGCGGGGATGTTTGAATTAGGATTTTTTTTAAAGCTTAAAAAATAAACCGTGATTTTTAAAAGAAATCGCGGTTCTTCTTTTTAAAAACTATTCTGAAGGAAAAAACTCGATCAATACATTTTTAATGACATCCCACGAAAATCCATTCGTTTGTAAATACCGCACAAGCGCTTCCCGCTGCTTTTCAACCGGTTTGTAGCTTACCATCCGTAGCTTTTTTTTCGCAGCTTTTAAAGCCATGTTGAAGGTTTCGTCCTGCGGAAAATTTTCTTTTAAAGCTTTTTGGATGATCCATTCCGCCACGCCGCGTTTTTTCAATTCCTGAGCAACTTTCCGCTCGGCTGCGGGCTTTTTTAAAAGATAATCACCGATGAACATGCGGGCAAAATTCTCATCGTCGAGATAGTTGAATTCTTTTAAAAACTTAATCGCAATATCTGCTTCGTCGTCGGTAAATTCCTTTTCAATCATTCGCTGTTTTACCTGGTATTCCGTGCGCGGCTTGTATGTGGCGAAGGAAAGAGCTTTTTGCTTTAGCTTTACGATGCGCTGCTCGTCGCGGAGAGATTGCAGGAATTCATCAGTTACGACTTTTCCTTTAAAAACATTATTCTGAAGGACGATATCGTACAGGCAATTGACCGACGGAATGCCGTCCACGTAGATGAGGCAGCGATTATTATTTCCTTTTAAAACGATGGATGTGATTACTTTTTCGGGCATTTTTAAAAGTTTTGAGTTTTGAATTCTGAGTGTTGAGTTTTCACTAACTCTGTCATTCCGGCTTGTCCGGAATCTTCTTTATCGGCGTAGGAAGTTGCAATATTGCTCGATGTTTTCAGGTTATTTTTTAAAAGCAATTGCCTTTAAACATTACAGGAAGATTCCGGGCAAGCCGGAATGACAATACCTTTTTGATTCTTTTAAAATGAAATTTGACAAAAAAAGAGGCAGGAAAAATTCCCACCTCAGTTTTTAAAAACATGTTTTAAAAGATTATACTGTTGCTGCTGCAACTCCGTTTGCTGCTGATTTTTTCGATGGAGCTTTTTCTGTTGCTTCTGCTTCAGCCGGTTTTTCTGCGCGTTCTGAAATATTGAGCGTAGCGCGAACTTCGGTTTCAAGCACAGTGAGAAGCTCTGGATTGTCTGTTAGGATCTTGCGCAGACCATCACGGCCTTGCACGCGTTCTTCCTTATACGCAAACCATGAACCGCTTTTCTGGATAACGCCATTTTCGATACCAATATCAATCATGTCGCCAAGCTTGGAAATACCTTCGTTGTACATCACGTCAAATTCGGCTTCACGGAAAGGAGGCGCAACCTTGTTTTTCACGACTTTCACACGAACGCGGTTACCGATGATCTCATTTCCTTCCTTGATCGCGTCTTTGCGGCGAATGTCAAGGCGAAGGGATGCGTAATATTTTAAAGCATTACCACCCGTAGTCGTTTCAGGATTTCCGTAGATCACGCCGATCTTGCTACGAAGCTGGTTCGTGAACATTACAGTTGTGTTTGAGCGGCCAATGGCTGCGTTTAGTTTACGCATCGCCTGTGACATCAAACGCGCCTGCGAACCCATTTGCGCATCGCCCATATCGCCTTCAATTTCCACGCGTGGCGTAAGAGCTGCAACCGAATCCACGATCACCACGTCAATCGCGCCGCTGCGTACCAGAGTCTCAACGATCTCAAGCGCCTGCTCGCCAAATTCCGGCTGCGAAAGTAAAAGATTATTCAAATCAACGCCAAGGCGCTGAGCATATTTAATATCAAGCGCGTGCTCGGTATCAACGAATGCTGCAAGTCCGCCACGCTTCTGCGCTTCAGCGATAATGTGCAAACAAATCGTCGTTTTACCCGAAGATTCCGGCCCGTAAATTTCGATGATACGTCCACGGGGAACGCCACCAATACCGATTGCCGCATCAAGCGAAAGGCAACCTGTCGGAATCGCTTCCACGAACTGAACATTTGTGTCGTTCAGGCGCATGATCGAGCCTTTTCCGTGAGCTTTTTCAATCTGTTCCATGGCCGCCTGGGCCATTTTCATTTTGTCCGCGCTGATCTTTGACGCCGCATTGGTCGTCTTAGAAACGTCTGCTAATGCCATATTTCCAACCTGTCTAAAAAGATAAAAAAAGTGAATTCCGAATGTGCCTCTATGACGCAAATTACCAAAAATTATGGTATAAAAAACAGCTTTTTTAAAACTTTTTTTTCTTTTTTTTTGGGTTTTAAAAAGGGTTTTTAAAGCACCATTTTATGCGGGTTCTAAGAGCTTTGAAAATTGGTGTTGAGAATTTCTTTTAAAAATTCTTTATAGCTCCTGATAAATGTGTATTTTTAAAAGTAGAAGTAGTTTTCTACATTCAAAACGTCATTGCAAGAAGGTCTTCCGACGTGGCAATCTGCGTTTTAAAAGCCGTACGACATCAGAAATCAGATTGCCACGTTGCGGAAGACCGCGCCTCGCAATGACGAGTTGCAAATAATTTCAAAACTTAGATAAAAGAATAAATGAAACCACATATTTTAAAAATCGCCGTTATTGCATTCCTATTTTGCCTTTTAAAAGCCTCTGCGCAGGAGCAGAAAATGCCCGTCGGCACGCAGCCCGCAGAAATTATCCGCATGGGCGATGACCTGCATGTTTTTTGCAGTGGCGCGGATATGAATGGCAATGGAATTGTGGAAAAAGATTCCGGCGATGTGGAAGCGTCGTGGTGGATCTTTGATGCGGCGACGATGAATGTGAAGAAGAGTAAAGTACTGGATAGTAGCTTTTTAAAAGAAGCACCTCTTAATCTGACATTAGCATCAGTTTCAGCTTATGTCTTTCACGGAAAGAATCAGATAAAAAGGTACGATCGTTTTTCTCAAGAACTTTTTAACAATATAGACATACCAGATTCTTTGAAAAATATTGTTATGTTAAATTATGCTCCGCTCCCTGTAAACAGGTTGCATATAGTTTCAAAATATAAAGATATATTTTATGAGACTTACATAGGAGTTTATATTGAAACTCCTAGTATCATCCCTTTTAAAAATCCGGTTCAGTTTTTTTTCAATGAAAATGATGAATATCCTGATGGTTTTGTATGGGACTTTCCCATTATTTTAACTAAAGGTACAAAAGGAAGTAAGAATTCAGTGATTATTCGCCCTTTTGCCGGAAATGGAGAATATAGTACTGTTTTAGGAGAAGGTGCAAATTTCATGTATAGAAAGAATGATTCGATTTACATTACAATGTATGATGAGCATTCTGTAAAAATTGTACATAAGTATAAAGGCGATATTTTAAAAACAATCCCAACCCAAACCACCGGCTCAAAAGGCCCGCGCGAATGTGCAATTGACGGCGATAATCTGTACGTCACGACGTATAATTGCGATATCCGTAAATTCAGCATATCCACAGGCGAACTTTTAAAAATAATTCCCATTTCAGGAATGGCTGATCCGATACAGATCGTGAATGGAAAACTGATCGTCGGCGTCACGCGCACGTGCGATTCGCTGCCGAATAATTCCATTTCCGTGATTGATATTACAACGTCAGTGGAAAATGAAGAACCTTTTGCAATTTCAGCTTCTGTTTCTCCAAATCCTTTTAAAAATTCTGCTTCCATTTCCGCTACGTTTCCATCTCATGTTCATTCCGCTACGATTGAAATTTTTACTACTTCGGGAAATTCAGTTGGAGTTTTTAAAAAAGAAGTGATAAATGGAGAAGTAAATTTTCACATAGAAAGTGACGTTTTAAAACTTTCGCAAGGGCAATATATGGCAAGGATTTCCGCCGGAAAGCAGATGTCGGTTGTCCCGTTTGTCATCGTGAAATAGTTTTAAAACCGTTTTTAAAAGAGTTGGATTTTTAAAAAATATATGTAAGTTTGCCGCACTCATTACAGGTGCTCCAGTTTTTAAAAGTTCTTAGAAACTTTCTACAAAAACAGGAGAGAATAGGGAAGTCCGGGTGAAAATCCCGCGCGGTTGCGCCGCTGTAACGGTTTCGTTTGTTTTATGGTTATTATCCAATATAAATAACCAGCCACTGTCTTGAAAAAAACGGGAAGGCAAAACAAGCAAAAAGCCGGAGCCAGAAGACCTGCCTGTAATGCTCATCGAACCGTTTTTAAAAAGCAAGTGTTTGTTTTGTATCAACGGGTTAGAAAAAATCATCCGCGCAAAACGGATGCCGGTGAGGAAGTGAATAAAGCTCTGTGTGCGCATTTTCCGGCGCGCACGGCGATCATTTCCCATCTTTACTTTTAAAAATATTATTTTTTTATACTATTCTTTTTAAAAAAGGGGAGAGAATTATGAGAGCTTTTAAATACTGTGGCAAAATTGCTGCTGCTGCATTTTTCATTGTATCGTGTTTTTCTGATTCGGCAGCGCAGACCGAAAGGCGCATTCCTGTTGGTGTACAGCCGTCATCAATTCTGTTGAAAGGTAATGACCTGCATGTATTTTGCAGCGGCTCAGATAAAAATTTTAATGGTACTTTTGAAACCGGAGATGTGGCAGCTTCGTGGTGGATTCTTGATGCTACGACGTTTGCAGTAAAGTCTTCCGTTACTTTCCCTGATGCTTTCCTTGCTCCGCCGCCTCTTCGGCCGGGTTTTAGCTCTACATCTGTATATCTGTATATGAATGGTAAGATAAATAAATACAGTTTGTTTACGCAGCAACTTACTTCTGAAAATATTGTCACTATTCCTGCCAGCGCAGGTTTGGTTTCTGCCATCGGTGTTGCTGAAATTGGTGTGGGAGATATACTAAATATTGTGACTCGTCCTACATTTACCGGGCCGGGATTTGTGTATTCTCATCTGGTCGGAATTCAGGATCTTGGTACGCCACGTACAGTTGGAATTAATCCGCAGCAGTTTTGGCTTAGTGCTGACCTTAGTACCAGTCTGTTACTGAATGAAGGTGTTGGTGGACAAAATAATTCAACTCTGCAAATAGCAAAAACCGTTGATACGACGACAACCGAGACGACGATCAATATCGGCGATACAGGCAATTATTTCCTCGTACAGCGCGATTCGGCATTTGTAGTAATGACCGGCTCTCACACGGTTCAGATCGTTGACCTTTTAAAAATGTCAGTCGTAAAAACCATCCCAACCGGGACAACGGGTTTTGACGGGCCGCGCGAATGTACGATCAATGGCGATACGATTTTCGTAACAACGTACAACAGCGATATCCGCGCATTCAGCATCACGTCCGGCACACTTTTAAAAACATTGCCAACATCAGGAAAAGTAGATCCGATCGTGATGAGCCAGGGAAATATCGTAGCCGGCGTCTCCCAGAAAAAAGGAACGTATGACGCCGATAGCGCTCTTGCCGTATTCGGGCTTCCGCCGCTTGTATCTGTTGGAAATGACGCTGTAACGCTCGTTCCGGCTGAAATTTCGCCAAATCCTGTGAATGACAATGCAACGATCTCGGCAAAATTCTCCGGTGAAATTACTTCAGCAAATATCGAACTATTCAATACAGCAGGAATTTCCGTTGGTACGTTTACAAAAGAACTGCTCAATGGTGAACTTCGTTTTGCTATTTCTCAAAGCGCTTTAAAACTTTCGCAAGGGCAATACATGGCGCGTATTTCCGCCGGAAAAAACCTGGCGATCGTACCGTTTGTTGTTGTGAAATAAGTTTTAAAAACAGGTTTTAAAAGCGTAATAAAAATGTTTTTAAAAAAGTCTTTTAAAAATCTTTTAAAGAAATCCCGTCAGGTTCTGCCGGGGTTTTTTGTTTGCGCCAATCTCGTTTTTTTTCTTTTCATACTATCATTTTTAAAAGCGGCTTCACAGACAAAAGATACAGTATTCACCACAAAATCTGTCATTGTCACTGCGGATAAAACTACTGACAAAGCCGCTTCATCACTTGTACCAATTACAATAATCTCTCAGGAGGAATTAGAACAGACCGGCGCGTGGCAGATCTCCGACGCATTGAGTTTCGCACCGGGAATATTTATCAAAAATTACGGCGGGCTGGGCGGTTTAAAAACCGTTTCGCTGCGGGGAACAACGGCGAGCCAGACAGCGATCCTGCTCAATGGAGTCCGCCTGAATTCCACGCAAAACGGGCAATTCGATCTCAGCGCACTTCCGTCGTCGCTGGTGGAGGAAATTGAAGTAACTCGCGGCGGTGCGTCCATGCTGTACGGGGGAAATGCTGTCGGCGGCGCGGTGAATATTCTCACCAATTCTTTTAAAAACGAGAGTTTTTTTAAAACAAATCTTCAATACGGTTCTTTTAAAAGCTCACTGATCTCGGCAAATGGCGGCTGGCAGATCAGTGATTCGCTCGGCGTTTCCGCACTTGGGGAATATTCGCAAAGTGCGGGAGATTATCCGTTTCACTCAAATCAATTTGGTGAAAATGTCGTTTTAAAAAGGGAAAATGGTGATTTTAAAAACCTGTCAGGACTCATCACCGGAAAATTTCCTTTTAAAAGCTGGCAATTCGCCGCACAAACCCTGGCGAGAAAAACCGAACGCGGAACTCCGGGCGCGGTTGTGCAGGGGAGAGTTGAATCCGCAAATGCGCGGCTCGATGAAAATGATGTTTTATTTTCACTCAATTCTTTTAAAGACATTTCCGAAAATGCTTCGCTTGATGTTCTGCTTTCTTCCAAATTCAATAATTTGAATTACCGTGATCCTGATGCAATGTTTAGCGGAAATAACGGCGAAAGTCTTTTTAAAAGCCGTGATCTTACAGCACGAACTTCCTCAAAGATATTTTTTAAAAACTGGCTGGCTGATGTTTTTGCGGAAGGTGGTTTTGCTGATCTGCGCGGGGATAATCTACAGCCGGGCGTTGGGGAATATGTAAAGCGGGCGACAGTGTCAACAGGCCTTCGCGGTGAACATGAAATAGAAATTGATTCGCTTTTAAAAGTGACGCTGCACGGCGGACTGCGGTTTGACTATTTTTCTGATGCGGGGAATGCTTTTTCGCCTTTGCTCGGAGCAGCAATTTCACCTTTTAAAAACCTGACATTCCGCACCCAGTGGAGTTACAATTTCCGCCCGCCGTCATTTACGGAAATGTATTACCTGAATTACGGGAATTCGCTTTTAAAACCGGAAAAGTCGCATTCCTTCAATCTCGGCGCTGCGTGGCAACCGGTTTTAAAAACACTTTTGGAAGCCGAATTTTTTCTCATCCGCACCAATGACCAGATCGCCGGGGTTCCGAAAAATCCGGTGCAGTGGAGCGCGAAAAATATCGGTTTAGTCATTACGCGCGGTGTGGAAGTAAGTGTGCTTTTAAAACCATTCGATGAATTTTCCCTTCGCGGAAATTATACTTTTCAGAAAGCGACGGATGAATCGCCGGAGAGTTATTCAAAAGGTAAACAGGTGGTCTATACGCCGCAGCATCTTGCTTCGGCGGTTATGAATTATGGTTTTTTTAAAAGCGGATCTTTTAAAAGCTCGGCTGGCATGCAGGCGCAGTTTTCCGGTGAAAGATATTCGCTGCCGGATAATTCTGTCGAATCGCGTTTGCCCGAATTTATCACGCTGGATGCGCACTTTGTGCAGGAAATTCTTTTTAAAAACTTTTCTTTAAAGCTTCGTGCTGAAGCGCTGAATATTTTTGATGCGCAGTATGCAGTAATTCGGAATTACCCGATGCCGGGGAGAAGTTTTCGGCTTGGCGTGAGCGGGGAATTATGAGTCCTTTTTAAAAAAAAAGCTCTCCTGAATGTGGAGAGCTTTTGTATGGAAGCTTTTTTTTAAAGGCTTATTTGATCGAATATGTTTTCAGTTTTGCTGAGCTGATCGGAGTGTTTTCTTCGATCGGGCCAACGCCTTTGGCAAGGTATCCGTTAAATTCCATTGAAGTTGTCTGGCCGCCGATATTTACTTCGCCAACTCCTTTTACATGAAGAACATCGCTGTATGGCTTGCCCGATACTGTGCGGCTGATGCCTTTGTCCACTGTGTTGAATACAATTGTCATGCTTTCACCTTCTTCTACGTATGTTTTTGTCCAGCTTGCGCCTTTGCGTTCGATCGCTACGATTTCGTCGTTTCCGTTTTCATTCAAAGTAAAGACCGTGTCGTTGCTTCTGCGGAAATATTCCGGTGTTGACTCTTCATCCGTAGAAAGCACGCGTACATATTTTTTACCGTTTACTGTCGTATCGCCTGTTATCGTTTTTGTTTCTGTGTAAACTGTATCTGTCGGGAATCCAACTGTCAGATCGTATGTCCAGCTCGAACCTTGTGTCATTGGGAAGTAATTGCTTGCTGCCGGTGTAGGTGTCGGTGCGGTTACTTCTTCTTCACAACCTGTAAATCCTACTGCTACTACTAATAAAACTGCGCTTAAAATCTTTTTCATAATACTTTTAAAACCTCGAATAATAATCGTTATAAATTTTGAATTGAAATGTTTTTAAAAACTTTTCTCTTAGCTGAGGCCTTGCAGCGGTGAGTGTCTTTGATGGCAATAACAGGGGAATTTCAGGTTGGTTACACAGTTTTTTTTTAAAATTAAGCGGGAGGAAGAAGAATTTGACGAATAAAATCTTGTTTTACAAGAAGTTACGAAAAGAAAAAATATTTTAAAAGTCCTGGAAATTCATAGAAATTGTCTGAACTTCCCAATATCCCCTCCTCGGAGGGGTGCCCAACGGGCGGGGTGGGTTCTCGCGATAGTTGGGCGCGATTGCTGACGATTGCTACCGTGAACCCAC
>JAZKFS010000104.1:0-27202 GCA_040386315.1 Bacteroidota bacterium | reverse complement strand
AATTATTTTGTCAGTCTTTCAAACGCTTCGTTATATTTTTCTAAAGTTTTTTCAATCACATTTTGCGGAAGCGACGGCGCGGGAGCCTGTTTATTCCAGTCCAGCGTTTCTAAATAATCCCGCAAAACCTGTTTGTCAAAATTCATCTGCGCTTTTCCCGGCGCGTATTCCGACGCAAGCCAGTAGCGTGAGGAGTCCGGAGTAAGAGCTTCATCAATTAAAATCAATTCGCCATTGCCCAAAAGCCCGAATTCAAATTTTGTATCAGCGAGAATCACTCCGCGCGCTTCGGCATATTCAGCTGCAAATTTGTAGAGTTTTAAAGAATATTCGCGCGCTTCTGCCGCCACGTCATGACCACAGAGTTCAACAGCTTTTTCAAAAGAAATATTTTCATCGTGCCCTTCTTCCGCTTTCGTCGCCGGCGTGAAAATCGGCTCCGGCAGCTTCGACGATTCCTGCAAACCTTCCGGCAGGGGAATCCCGCACACCGTCCGGCTCTGCTGATACTCCTTCCAACCCGAGCCTGCCAGATAGCCGCGCACGACGCATTCTATCGGTAGCGGCTCGGTTTTTTTCACGAGCATCGAGCGGCCTTCGAGTTCGGCGGCGTACGGCTGACATTCTTCGGGGAAATGCTCAACGTCGGTGCTGATAAGGTGATTTTCCACAATATCAGTCGTTTTGTCAAACCAGAATTTTGAAATCGCCGTCAGGATTTTCCCTTTGCCCGGCACCGGCTCCGGCATAATGCAGTCAAACGCCGAAATCCGGTCGGTTGCCACCATCAGCAGGTGATTTTCCAATTCGTATACATCACGCACTTTTCCGCGGCGGAATAATTCAAGCGTTTCAAAATTCGTCGAGTAAACAGCGTCCATTGATGAAAATTTTTTGAAAAAAGGGGACAAGACAAGGTGAAAATGTTTTTTTAAAACCGGCTTTTAAAACAACTTTTTAAAAACACTTTTCCAAAAAGCAAAAGTAGGAACAAATTACGAATTGTTCCTACTTTCTTTTAAAAATATTTTTTTTAAACCCTTTTTTAAAAACTCACTAACTCCTGTAGAGAATCAGCGACTTTAATTCTATCCGCACTATCCATTGCAATAAATGGTATAGAGTAAATTATTCCAGAAGTAATTTCAACGGCTAACATTTCTAATCCGCCATCAGAACCAAATGCAAAATAATCTGGCAAAAACTCTTCGACGTTATATTCACTATTCCTTTTTTCCAAATTATCACGAGTCCAAATTTGGAATTCGGTTTCCTCACCATGCAACTTAACGATTACAAAATCTAGATTTTCTAGCGATTTTTTAAAAGTTTCTTTATGTATCATTTTACTCTATTTTAAAAATCGCAAATCTTTTAAAACTTATTTCGCGATTACTTTAAAAGCCGTACGGCGATTCTTCTGACGATTTTCCTCCGTGTCATTCGGCGCTATCGGCTGCGAGAATCCAAACCCACGCGGACGCAGGCGTTTTTCCTCAACGCCAAGCTTTACGAGCGCATCAACAACGGCTTGGGCGCGCGCTTCCGAGAGAATTTGATTAGCGGTTTCCGTACCGATATTATCCGTGTGTCCCTGCACTTCGAGGCGAACGCGTGGATATTGCAAAAGCTGATCGGCAATTTCTTCGATTACCGGCATTGATTCCGCTTTGATCGTCGCCATTTTAAAATCAAAGAGGAGGGCTTTTGTAAATGCCGACCCTTCCAGTGTAAACTGATTAAGCGAACCCGCATCATATTGCCCCGCGGCAAAGATTGTATCATCACGGCGCGGTGCTTTTACAGCGATTTTTACGTTGTGAATTCCGTCATACATCGGCGGTTTGTACGAAATCAGATAATAGCTGCGCAAACTTTTGTAAATATCTTTAAAAATCGAAACGAGCGCTGATTTCGTTTGTGCGCGGTAGAAGCGTCCGCCGGTGTAATGTGCAAGATTTTGCAACGTCGTATCGTTCGTGTAGCCAAAGCCGACGGTGAAAATATGGACCTCATTTTCCTTCGCGTTTTTAAAAATATCGCCCGCTTTCGCTGTTGAAAAATTATCCTCGCCATCGGAAAAAACCACGAGCACACGCGGCATTCCCGGTGGCTGGTCTTTTAAAATCTTGACGGACGTGTCAATTGCATTATACAGCCCAGAATACATTCCAAAACCGTCTTCGCGCGTATCGCGGAATCTTTGTAAAAGCTCGGTTTTGGAATTCAGCATTGGGACTTTTAAAACGTAATCTTTATTAAAAGTAGAAATCCCGATGCGGTCGTAGTCCTTTTTTAAATTGATGAAAATTTCTGTGCCTTCGTGAATTTCTTTTAAAACGCCGTTCATCGAACCGGAATAATCTACTGACAGCATGATTGCATACGGGATCGAATCATTTTCGCCGAATTCTCGCACGGAAAAAGAGTCAATTTTCGCAGTTCGCTTTTTAAAAGTTTCGGTAATTCCTGCCCAATAATCGTTATTCGCCGCATACGGCCGCGCCATATTCGTCACAAAATTTCCGGTGGAATCAAAAACGCGCGCAAATAATCGCACTTCCTGCGGATAATTATTGGATTCAATTTTCCAGATGTCGGTGCGGAGCTGCGCCGTATTGACGCTGTCTATGGACATGCTTTTGATGAGAAGTGGCATCGTATCACGCGGGATACGCGAATCATCGTCGCCGAAAGTCTGCGGCGGACGCACGCCACGGCAGGAAACAAGCACGCAAAGCAGTAATGCCGGGAGGAGGCTCCGGCGGAAAGTGAGATTCATGTGTATGTGATTATCAGTTTTTAAAACCCATCGCCATGCCGTCGCCAACCGGAACCATACACACCTGTAATTGAGGATGAGAAAATAATTCTTTGTTGAAATTCTGAATACTGCCAACGTCCTCCGATGGAGGAGTTTCACGTGCGACCTGGCCCCACGCAAGCGCATTATCGCCCGCTATCACGCCGCCCTTGCGCACCAGCGGGAAAGTGAACTGCAAATATTCGACGTAGCTGCGCTTATCTGCGTCTATAAAAACGAAATCAAACTTAAAATCAGGTTTAAAATCTTTTAAAAACTCTTTTGCATCACCGGAATAAACTTCGATCTTATCACCAACACCTGCTTCTATGGCTTTCCGGCGGATAAATTCCGCATATTCTTCTTTTAATTCCAGCGCAATTAATTTCCCGCCTTCCGGCAAGGCACGCGCCATCGTTATTGCAGAATATCCGGCAAGCGAACCAATCTCCAGAATATATCGCGCCTGCATACTTTTTAAAAATACCTGTAAAAACGCGCCCTGCTCCGGTGAAATACAAATTTCGGGGATTTCCGCTTCCGCCGCTTCTCTTTTTAAATTTTTTAAAAAATCATCTTCAGCTGAAAAGTGCTGGTTGAGGTAATCGGAAATTTCTTCTGTGACTGGTGTTGGTCTGGTTGACATGCGAAGTAAAAAGGTAAAAGTAAAAAGGAAAAATCTTTTAAAAGAAAAACTACGGATAGCGCCCGACACGCGCATTAACGTTCATCCCGTGTTTATTCACATCATCAAGAAGTTTATTTAATTCTTTAATTGTCACATCCAGCTTTTTGGCAAATTCTTCATCATAAATAATTTTTGAAACCGCACCTTTGCCATTTTTCACATCGCCGATCATGCTGCGAACGTCAGTTACAAGCAGGTCCGCACCATCCAAGGTTTTTTCGCCTTTAGTCAATATTCCGTCAACTTTCGTTACCGTAGCGTTCAGATTATTTACGAGTTTTTCAATATTCGGCGCATTCGTATTCACCGCCACGCGGAGGTCTTTTAAAAGCACGTTCAGGTCTTTCACCGCCATTTCGAGTTCGCCGCGATTTTCTTTTAAAAAGCCATTCAGATTGACGACAGCTTCTTCGCCATTATCCACGATATTGCGCACCTGCCCAACCATTTTACCATCGGCAAAAAGCTGGTTGACGCCGGTCATTGTTGTGTCGAGTTTTGTCAAAAGCACTTTGGCTTGTCCGCCTAACTGGCTGACGGTAGCGATCAATTCGGAAATATCTGCGGCTGCAATTCCCGGCATTTCCTGTTTTGGATCAAACGCCATCGGGGCTGTGCCGGTCATGATCTCGACTTTTTTTCCGCCGATAATTTCCAGCATCGAGATCATTGCGGTCGCGTCGCGCTTTATATCGGAAATTTCATCGAGCGATGCCGTGACGAGAACTCCGCCTTTATCGGGTTCGACTGTTTCGACTGTGCCGCGCTTCACGCCATTGATCGTTACAGGCGAGGTCGGCTCCAGTCCCGCAGAACTTGGGAAACGCATGGTAATAGTATGCTTTGCGCTGGAGATCATCCCTTTTCCCAAGGAGATCCCGACAATTAAAAGGGTAATTCCAACAAGTGTTACGATACCGACTTTTATTTCTTTTGAACGCTGTGGATTCATAGTTTTTCCGATCTCCCGAATCTCAAAAAAAAAGCCCTTTTAAAAGAGCTTTAAAAATAGGCAATTTCCTGCATATCTCTGCCCGTTATTTTAAAACGGAATATCGTCGTCAGAAGTGCCATAAGCGTTCGATGTTAATTCCGGCGCTGAAGATTGCTGTGTGGAAGATGCAGAATTTTCATTCGGATGCTGCCTGTCTAAAAGTAAAACATTTTCGGCAACGATCTCGGTCACATATTTTCGCGTTCCGTCTTTTTCATCATACGAGCGGGTTTTTAGTTTCCCCTCAACATAGATCTTAGAGCCCTTTTTTACATATTTCTGTGTGATCTCTGCCAGCCCGCGCCACAATACCACGAAATGCCAGTCCGTATGCTCCTGTACGTGGCCCTCGCGGTCTTTCCATGATTCTGACGTTGCCAGGCTCAGCCGCGCAACAGGAATGCCGCTTTGCGTAAAATTTACATCAGGATCTTTCCCTACATTTCCAATGAGCGTTACACGATTCAGCGACCTGGACATGGATTTCCTTTAAAATGTTGCAATATAATAAATAATAGCAATATACTCTTCTTTTAAAAACTACTTTTCCAAACTGTCTTTTTAATCCACCCCTAATCCCAAAGCCCACGCCTGGCGGAGTTCCGTAATTATATACAGCGCCTCGTCGTACTTCTTTTTAAAAATACATTTCTGACAATATTCATACAGCCGGTACAGGCGCGTTGATTCTTCGTTATACGCGAAATTCAGGGATTCCATCAGGTGCAGAAGCGCCTTATTCATCTGCACCAGGTCACGGCGTTCGCAGCTGATGATAAAAAAATCGTATGTTCGTACGATGATCTTATCAGGACTCCACAGCATTATTTCCTCAGGTGAATACGCATTAAACGTTTCACTGCCGTACGATTCCCGTGATACTTCAGGCATAAATATATCTGTAAGTTTTTTAAATCTGCTGTTAAAAGAGATCTCTACTTGGTTTTAAAGCTTTTAAAGGCTTTTTATTTTAAAAAATTTCCGCATACTTTCAGGAATTATTATCAATTTCGTAGTAAAGTATATAAAACGTATAGTTTTAAAAACTCAATTTAAAAAAAATTCAATGAAAGTCACCGTTCTTTTTAAAAACCAACTACGTCAAATAGACTTTTTAAAACCGCTCCACATCTCACTTCCTGTGCAATTTGAAGAGCGCGGCGTTAATGCGTTCTATCTCGACGAACCCGTCTTTGCGCCCTTTCGAGCAGGTAATTTCGTCGGCTCCGTGACGGAAGGTGGCGCGTGCAACTGCGAGGTGATCACGCTTTCTCCACACGGGAACGGCACGCATACCGAGTGCATCGGGCATATTTCCAGGGAGCGCATCACGATACATGATTCTTTAAAAGAATATAATTTTTTCGCGCGGCTCATCACCGTTGTGCCTGAGTCAATAAACGACGATAATATTATTACAAAGGAAATTCTTGTAAAAGCTTTTAAAAACAACCCACTTTTAAAAGAATCCACCGCGCTTATTATCCGTACAAATCCAAACGAGCTTTTAAAAACATCTCGAAAATATTCCGGCACAAATCCGATATATATCGAACCCAAAGCAATGGCCGAGATCGTCGCGCTCGGCGTAGAACATCTGCTTGTTGATTTTCCGTCAGTGGATCGCGAAGAAGACAGTGGGCTTTTAAAAAGCCATCATATTTTCTGGCAATATCCCGCCGCGCCACGCATGCAGGCCACGATCACCGAACTCATCTACGTGCCGGACGAAATTCCCGACGGCGATTATTTTCTGCAAATGCAGATCGCGCCGCTGGAAAGTGACGCCAGCCCTTCAAAACCTGTGCTGTATGAAATAGTATAGTTTTTAAAAAGCTTTTAAAAATTTATAAAATCAGCTGCCAATAAGCTGTAAAAATCTCTCCGCCGATTGATTCGCCTGTGCAAATGCTGCTACCGATGGCTGCTCAAGAAACAGGCCACATGCGGCTTCCAGCTCTTCTTCTATCTCTGTATTTTGAATGGGGGATATTATTACATTTTGACTGACAGGAAAATATTCTTGTGCAGCGTGTTCTTCAGCCACGTCCGGCTCTTCCGAAATCTCATTATACGTTTCCGAATTATTTACCTTTTCCAGCGCTTCGTTCAGGATGGAAAGAATGGCTGTAATATCTGTAGAACTGGAAATGCCAGGATCATTTGAGGGAACAGTATTTTGAGATATAAATTCAAGCCCCGTTACACTTCGGAAATCCGTATCATTTTTTTCATTAAGCGGTTCAGCGATAACATCCTGATTTTTTACATCCGCTGTAGATTCACTTACGGCATCTTTGATTTGCATCAGAAGAGTCTGAATATTTTCAAAACTCTTTGCAACAGTTTCTGCCTCATTGCCAAGAGCATCTAAAGCTGCTTGCAATACGATGTTTCGGGAGTTCGCAGGCGGTGAAATCTGCTCTTTATTATATTGATCTGAACTGTCTAAAGACATTTTATATCCGTACGTAAATGAGTTGCATTTTAAAAAAGCTGTGAGAATATTTATTCTATCACGTATAGAATTCTACGACGGTACTACCCGCTCCGGCATATCTTTAAAAAGTCTGTCTATTTCCGGCAGAATTACATCGCTTTGCCACACATTTTCAATATCCGGCATTTGCATTATCTGCGCCACCTTCGCGTCCTGTTCGCGGCTGATACGAAGCGCGTCGGCGTACGGCAGATGGCTGAACGTCACCATTGTGTACAGCGGCGTAAATTTCGTCGGGTAGCGTTCGTAGATGCGAGATTCTATTTTCCTTTTTAAAAGAAATTCCGGGTCGGCAACCTTATCTCGCATTTCTATGAAATTATATTTCGCCAGCTCGGCAATCGCATCAGCGCTCGGCTTTCGCGTTGTTTCAAATTCTTTAAAAACTGCTCCGAAGTTGTCTCCATGCTTTTCCAGAAAACTGTCGAATAATATGCAATCTTCAAAACCCGCGTTCATTCCCTGTCCGTAAAATGGTACGACTGCGTGCGCTGCATCACCAATTAAGCAAACTTTATCTTTAAAAGACCACGGAAAACATTTCGTTGTGACGAGCGATGCCGTCGGATTTTCGCGAAATTCTTTTAAAAGATTTGGGTTCAGCGGAATAATATCAGCAAAATCTTCTTTTAAAAACTTCTCAATTTCGGCATCGGTTTTTAAAGACGAAAACGACGGATCTCCTTCAAACGGGAAAAACAGTGTACATGTAAAACTTCCGTCCAGATTCGGCAGCGCGATCAACATATACTGATGCCGCGGCCAAATGTGAAGCGCATTTTTCTCGATCAGGAATTCGCCGTTTTCACCTGCAGGAATCGTTAATTCCTTGTAACCATGCGCCAGAAAATCCTGTGAATAATCAAAGCGATCAGACTTCTGCATTTTATCACGGATCGCAGAAAATGCGCCGTCCGCGCCGATAATATGATCAGCTTTAAAAGTGCTTTGTTTGCCAGATTCTGTATTTTCCGTTGTAATTGTCGCCGTTTCCAGGTCAACATCAATGCAGCGCTCGTTGAAGCTGATCGTTACATTTTTAAAAGCTTCGGCGCAGTTCATCAGTTCCACATTTATCTCACGCCGCGAAACTGAATAGATCGCCTGGTCTTTTTTTCCATACGGCAGGAAATTCTGCGCACCGGTTTCGCTGTGCACCATGCGGCCGCGCATCGGTATTGATATTTGCTCAATTGCCTCCTGCACGCTCGCACCATTCAGCCCACGCCAGCCGCGATGTGAAAGCGCCAGATTGATAGAGCGCCCGGCAATGATTGCCGTCGTGCGCATATCAGGGCGCCGCTCGATAATATGTACATTATAGCCGCGCCGCGCCAGGTAAATTGAGAGAAGAGAGCCGACAGGCCCCGCACCGGTGATGATAATATTTTTCATCTTTTTAAAAAGGAGTTTTTAAAAGTCTTTTAAAAGAAGTAGTGAAATTCCCTTTTAAAAACTTTTAAAGATCATAATAGAAAAATCATTCAGAGTCCGGCAGTGAGACAGTATATCGCGCAGGCCGTGTGCGCTCAAGATCAATATTCGTCAGGATAATTTCAGAATCAGGCAATGCCTCGATCGTAACAGATTCCGTAGAAGGCGTGGAAATCCTGCGTTCAAAAATACGATCGCAGCCCACTTCAATCCGACACAGATCGCCATAATTTGTAATACGGATCTTTTCAAGTGAATTCAGGTTTGCGCGAAGCGTCGTGGTTTTTAAAAGAACGGAATCGCCCTGAAGCACGCGGCATCCGTTCACAGTATATTCAAATCGCAGCGCCGAAAGATGATTCACGGAGTCGCCATTGCTGCGAAGGATAAAGCGTACGCCCTCGCCACGCGTGATCTTTGTGTGAAATTCCGCCGCAAATTGCGTGAGATAATATGCGCCGAGTATCACTTTCCCGCCGGAAAGTTTTAAAGAATTATCGGAAATTACATCAACGCTGTCGAGATTTGAAAGAATATAACCGCCAATCGGTAGATCAGTATTTTTATTTAAAATAAAAGTGTACGGCGACATACCTTCAGTAAGATATGACATCACGGGAGATATATAGCATGACTGCAATGCTACAGATGTGCATAGTACAACCAGAAAGACAAGCGAGTTTTTAAAAGATCTTTTCATTGTTTTTAAAAACTGTTAGCGGTTATAGCGTAATTCCTGCGGAAAGAATATCCGGTCGCTGATGCTGATCCCAAAGCCGACGTAGCCGCCGCTGAATGCAGAGAGATTCCCGAAATTAAGCAGAATGTCCCTGCTCAGGTCACCATCGCTGATAGTGCTGCCGGAGGCATATCCCGCTGCGATATTAAAATTAAACTGGTCGCTCAGGCGGAAATTCAGGCGATTGCCCACATGAAAAAATGTCGAGGGAAAATAATTGTATTCAATAAATGGTTCGGTGCTGAATTCATCGTCAATGATCGGCTGCCAGTAGCCTGCGCGGATCGGCAAAATCCCGATGCCAAACTTGTTTTTACCGAGAGCAAGCATATTTAAAAGCGATGTGCCGACATAGAACTGATTATTCCAGAAAGGAAGGGCCACCGAAGTCGGCGCTAAACGCAAAATAAATCCTGAAAGCGGCCCGCCACCGGGATTCTGATCGGATTTATTGCTTCTATTATAAAAAAATGAAGTGTCCGCGCCGGATTTTAAAAACGTAACCTGCGCCAAACCTATATTCCATGCAGAGTGCTCGTGATCTTTCCACTCGCGTTCTGTTTCTATATCGCGGTTTAAAAAGTCCAGCACCGATACGCCAATTCCGGCGTATGGGAACGAAGAAGATGCGCCTGAGTTTACCTTATCCGTACCCTGCACGAAAGTGCTGCCGGCCCAGTTCCAGCCGGATGCGTAGCCGACATAGCCACGAAGATTCAAACCACCGATGGAGCCGACGTCAACTGATGCAGAAAGATTACCAAAAAGGGAAGGATAAGCTCCGATACTAACAGCAGGCGTAATGCACACATACGGGATCTCATCTCGCAGATAATATCGCTTGCGAATAGAAACAGTAGTAGAGGCAAGCACATCCTCACGTTTATTCGTGGGGATCAGCATTTCAAAAGCCGTCACCCCGATCGTCCAGTTTGGTGAATCACGAAACCACCGCAGCCGCCATTCTCCGATACCGAAGCGGTAGATCGCACCACTAAAAAGCGTATTTTCTATTCTCTTGGCCTTGCCCGTAGTGTCGAAAAGGTAGGCAATATCCAGCAGGTCTTTCACATCGTAGAATAATCCGAAAAGTCCGGGACGAAGACTGTTCTCACCGCTCGCCGTACCCATCATTCCCACACTTTCAAACAAGCCCAGCCGGATGAAATTCGGATATTCTCGGGTGACGATACTATCATGCTGCGTTACGTCGTGATTGATCTCCGTGGTGCGCGATGACGGATAGATAATTCCGTTATCACGATCGCCCGGCGCATTTCGCACCTGTTGATTGACCGTCGTATCGCGCTGCGTGATCGTATAAACATCCTGCTCGGTGCGTGTAATGCTCGGCAGAACGCTGCATCCGCCAAGTACAGCTGCACAAAATAATATAAGGCTAAGATTGTAGAAATATTTCATAAAAATTCTTCAATTCTTTTTAAAAAGAGAGCCGACATATTTTAACGCGTACGGACTTCCACGATCTCCACCAGCTCAGCAACCTTTCCAACCTGGCAAGCAGTCGTCATGTCAGGTTTTGGAACGACACGAACCGTTACCTGCGCTTCCTCGATCTGCACTTTCCGCAGATCGCTCTCATCGCCGATCAACTGGTAAAATTCCTTGTTCCGGATATTTCCCACCTCAAGTATCCAGCAGCCGCCTTCCATAGGAAGCATATTCATCGTACCATTTATCAAAATCGCGCCTTCCATATTTTTTGGCGTCGCGCATGATTGAAAAATAAAACCGGCAGTAATGATAATCATTGCTGCGCTGAATATTCTTTTAAAAACTTTCATAGTTTTCTTTTAAAACTCTTTGTAATATTTCTTTTAAAAATTTCCTTTTAAAATCTTCCCTTTTAAAACTATTTCACTAAAACAGCAAGCGTAATCTGACCGGGAATTTCTGCTCGGATCCTGTCGCCCGGCCTGATCTGAGCAACACCTTCCGGCGTCCCCGTAAAAATGCAATCGCCTGCGCGAAGCGTAAAAACCTGAGAGAGATACGCGATAAGCTCGTCAATGCTCCGCTCCATATCGGCGGTCGTCCCGCGCTGGCGCAGTTCATCATTAATATATAATTCAATATTGAAATCGGGAATTCCGCCTTTAAAAACTTCTCCCGGGATAATATCCGAGATCGGCGCAGATGTTTTAAAACCCTTTGCCACAGCCCACGGCTCACCTTTTTCCTTTGCTTTGCTTTGCACGTCACGAAGCGTTACGTCAATCCCAACTGCGTACCCCGCAATATATTCCGCCGCATCCTCTTTTAAAACATTCTCGCAATCTTTCCCGATAACGACCACCAGCTCCAGCTCATGATGAACATTTTTTGAAAATTCCGGGATTATGATTTCACCGCCATCAGGCACGTATGCCGCAGGAGGTTTTAGAAAAACGATCGGGTCAGTCGGCACCGCCGCTCCCATTTCTTTCGCATGAAGCGCGTAATTCCGCCCGATGCAGTACATCGTTCCAACGGGAAGCGTTTTGCCGTTTTTAAAAGTAAAACTTCTGTTATTCATTGATTTTTAAAACTCTATCCTATGTTAATCTTTTAAAAACTATATTACTATGGCGTTACAGCTGGTTCTTTTACCGGATTTTCCACCGGAGGAGGTGGCGGCTGGATACTTGGATCTACGCTGCCATCAGCTGGTGGTACGGCAGTTTCATCTGCCGGAACATCACCTTCCAGAGGAACTTCCTTAATTTTCTTTGGATCAAATGGCGCGCGCGTTGTCCCTTTAAAAAACTTCGTCTGGCGATAGCCGAGGCGCGCATCACCGTAGATTTTACCCATCATTCTACCCCAGATCGGCGCGGCAGCTTTACCGCCCTGCGCATACCAACCCGTGAATTTTACACGCTGATCGTCAAATCCAACCCAAACGCTTGCCGTCAATTCCGGCGTAAAACCTACAAACCACGCGTCTGCATAGTTATTGGTTGTTCCGGTTTTTCCTGCTGCATCGTATTTAAAGAATTGCCTGATGCCGGAGGCCGTTCCGCCGTCCACTACGCCCTGCATCATCGTAGTCATATCGCGTGCAATTGTCGGGCTGAGCGCATCTTTTACGCTGTTAGGAAGTTTATTAGTAAAAATTACATTGCCAAATCTGTCTTCAATTTTCGTGACGCTCACCGGCTCGACATAAATCCCCTGATTGGCAAAAACGCCGAAAGCGGATGCCATTTCAAGAGGAATTACATCGGACGCACCAAGCGCAAGAGAAGGATATGCGTTAAGCGGTGTAGTGATCCCCATTCGTTTTGCTAGGCGTACCACTTCCGCCGGCGTGGTATGCTGCGTAATGAGCCGCGCCGCAACAGTATTGATTGAATACTTTAAACCCGTCGTAAGCGATACCGAACCCATACTGCTCGAGCCCTCGGGCGACCAAACCTCACCTGTAGGAAGTGTAAAAGAAAACGGGCCGCTGCTTATATACGAACTTGGCTTCATGCCGTCTTCCAGCGCCGAGGCATACACAAACGGTTTAAAAGAAGAACCCGGCTGGCGCTTGATCTGCGTAACATGATTGAGCGAGTATCGCGCTGATGAATTATTCACCATAGATGCCGGTGAAGCGCCTACCATCGCGAGAATTGCGCCTGTATTTGCATCCAGGATCACGACTCCTGTCTGAATGATCGTCGCCTGCCTTTTCACCGAATCAATAAATCCCTGATTTTTAAAAAGTCGTGTTGCAATAGTACGCTTGCCATTTGCATCCGCTGCGATATAATCCGGGCGAAGCCGCACTGCGCGCCGCGCCAGTGAATCCAGCAATGTTCGCTTATCTCTCCACGACCACGAAGCGTTAAACTGCTTTTGAAATCCCGCAAGATGTTCGGCTACCGCCTGATTGGCATAGCGTTGCGCCTGCGCATTGAGCGTTGTATATATCGTCAGACCATCGCGGTACGGATCATAGCTTTGGAGACGCTTGTCACTACGTAAACTTTGCCGTATCCATTCCACAAAGTGTGGCGCAATACTCTGAATATTATCTGTTTTTTCTTCCGAAGAAAGTTTGATCGGCTCATTTCTTGCTTTTTCCATCTTTGCAGCATCCAGCACACCCACGGTATTCATCAGCCCCAAGACCACATTTCGCCGGTCTGTGGCTTTTATCAGCTTTTCAGGGCTTTCAGCCGCATCATAATTTTCCGGCCCGCGCAGAATTCCCACCAGGTACGCACACTCAGCAGTTGTCAATTCTTTGGGATCTTTGTTAAAATATACCTGTGAGGCCACCTGGATTCCATACGCGCCGCGCCCAAAGTACACCGTATTTGCATACATCTCAAGGATTTCCTGCTTCGTATAATTTTCCTCGATCTGTACAGCCGTCACCGCTTCCTTCAGTTTCCTGATATACGACGGTTCCCTTTTAAAATATAAATTCAGCGCAAGCTGCTGCGTGATCGTTGAAGCTCCCTCGCGATTTCGCCCGCGCATGATATTCTTCACCATCGCCTTCATGATGCGGCTCAGGTGCACGCCCCAGTGATTGTAAAATTCCCGGTCTTCCGTTGCTATCAGCGCATTGATAAAATCCGGCTGTATTTGGTTATACGGAATATACGTCCGGCGCTTTATAAAAAAATTATCCAGCAGCTCACCATCCGAGCTCACGATCCGCGTGGCTAATTCCTGCGGCGGATTTTCAAGCTGCTCCAGCGATGGAAGCCCGTCGGCGATCAGGAAATATACCAGTCCGCTGCCAAACACAAGAAGCGCGAGCATCCCAAAGGCAACTATTTTTAAAAGCTTTTTTGGCGTCATGAAAATATATAAATGAATGTTTTTAAAAGCCCTGCTATTTTTAAAACTCTTTTAAAAACAATGAGTACGTTCGATAATTATCAGCAAAAATAAAACTTTCCCGCGTTACTTCGGCGGTTTGAATTGAAAAATTGCTTTTTAAAAAGCATTTAAAAATTATTTCTTTAAAACCTTGCTCATCTCCACGCGGCGAAGACGCTTGCGGAAATCATCCTGCGTTTCGCCGCCACGTTTTAAAAGCGGTTCAAGTTCTCCAGCCGAACGTCCTTTTAAAAGCCCTGACGGAACACCGCGCTTTTCTAATTCACTAATAATAAAATTCACGCGCCGCGAACCCAAAAGCTGGTTTGAAGCCGTCGTACCAACGTCGTCCGTGTGTCCGTTGAGCTGGATGAATTGAATAAAACTGCTGTATCTCAGCAGATTTTCCGCAAGGTTTTGAATTGCGCTCTGCCACGTTTGGTCTGTTTCGCGGCCGTTGCTGTCCAGCACGAACGGATATGGATTGCTGAATTCATTCGTTGGGAAATTAATCCGCAGAAACAACCTGTCCGGCAGCGAAAATCCATACGTGATCACTTTTCCCGAATCCTTTACCGGCACGCGCAGGCGCAGATTGTCATAAAAAAGATCGCCCGTTTCCGCCGAAACTTCCAGGTCTTTCCCAACCGGAATATCAATTCCATAGCGGCCATTCTCATCCGATGTGGTCGTAGATATCGGCTTCCGGTCAGGGATATCGCGCACGGTAATATCCGCGCCGTCAATTGGCTCTTTTGTTGTATTATTGATCACTGTTCCTTCTAATCGCGCCGGCGGAGCATCTTTTAAAACCGTTTCTTTCGGCTGCTCAATTGGTTTTTCAACCTGTTTTTCTACAGGTTTCTCAACGGGTTTTTCTGCTGGTTTTTTTTCGGCAATTGCGCTTTTAAAAGGAATTTTGTGCAAAACGTAAATATCGAATCCGCCAAGCGACGTTTTTTGATTAGACGAATAATACAAAAGTGAATCAGGATTTCCGGGCGAAGAGGGAAAGATCTCATCAGCAGCCGTATTTATCGGTGCGCCGAGGTTTTTAAAAGTGCCAAAAAGTGAGTTTTTAAAAGAATTTCCATCACTTTTAAAAGCAGAAATATCTTTTAAAAACTTCACAGAAAAAATATCATAACCGCCAACTGTTTCGTGTCCTGACGAAGAAAATAATAACGTTTTTCCGTCTTGCGAAACAAACGGCGAAAGCTCATCACATTCAGTATTTATTACATCTCCGCAATTCTCTGGCTCTGTCCATACTCCATTTTTTAAAACGGAAAACCAAATATCTGTTCCTCCAATTCCACCCACGCGGTCACTTGCGAAAAAAAGGACTTTTCCATCAGGAGAAAGAGCCGGATGGGAATCCCAGACAATGGGTTGATTGACAGAAAGTGCAGTGATTGCACGTACCCCGCTACCATGTACTTCTGCTTCGTAAATATCGGCATCCCCTTTGATGCCAGATAAATCTGTAATTGCGACAGCCGTGCGCGTTTTTTGAAAAGTGATACTTCCCTGTGCGCCATCTGAGCCCGTAATGTCGCCGTTCCAACGCGCCAGAGTATCATTTATAAACGAAACGCGTTTTAAAAACTGGCTGCCCGTGCTTTCCGAAAATGTCAAAAATCCTTCGCGCGCACCCGTAAAGCCAACAGTCCATTCATTTCCAGCCGTATTGATTCCGGCTACCGGCTCAATCGCCCAGTGAAATCCGCGATTGCGCGCACCAGAAATAATGCCTGATGTGTCGAATACCGCTCCACTCCACGCTCCGGGACGGCAATTCTGCTGCGGTGGCGGCGGGCATTCCGGCAAAACCTGCGCGACGGGCGTACGGCACGATTGCAGAAAAGCGAGGAAAATTATGAGAAAAACGAGATTTTTTTTCATTGTAATCAACATTTTAAAACACAGTTTTAAAAGCTTTTTAAAAAGAATTTACTCAAAAGTGCAGCGCATCAGCAAAGCTTTCTGAAGCGTAGAAAAATACAGCGCCCCGGGAATTTCTATCGCGCCAAGGCTCTCCGTGTGCGGATTAATATACTGCGTGTCGAGCAGCATAAAACCCTCATTTTTTAAAACCTCCGTCAGCCGCACAAAAGCTACCTTCGACGCATCAGTCGCCGTACTGAACATGCTTTCACCGAAAAACGCGCCGCCGATCGCTACGCCGTAGAGTCCGCCGACGAGTTCGCCGTCGCGCCACGTTTCGATGGAATGTGCATTTCCGCGCTCGTGGAGTTTGGTATAGCTACGGATAAATTCTTCGGAGATCCACGTATTCTGCCGCGCTGCGCAGCACTCCATCACGGTTTTAAAAGCTTTGTTGACCGTTGTTTCAAAAATTCCTTTTTTTAAAACCTGCCTGAGCGAACGGGAAATTTTAATGCCATCGAGCGGAATAATCGCGCGCGGGTCCGGCCAATGCCAGTAAATCTCGTCGTCCTCCGCCATCGGGAAATATCCTTGGCTGTAAGCGGCGATGAGGATCTCCGGTGTCAGGATTTTCCGATTTTCTACGCTCATTGAGAATTTTTAAAAGCTTTTGAAAAAGATTCTTTTAAAAATATCATTTTTTCCGGCAAATCAGCCGCACATACGGAATATCTTTTCGCAGGCAAAAACTTTCCTGGTCGGTTTTAAAAGGGAACGGCCATTCGTTTTTGTCGTCGTAGTGAAATTCAAAACCGTCAAATTCTTTTAAAACTTCCTGCTGATATTCATCCACTTCCGGTACGTCCGTCATCAGGTAAAAAATGCCGTCGGGTTTTAAAACGCGGTGACATTCTTTTAAAAAAGCTTCCTGGAATGCGCGGCGCTTATGATGGCGCGTTTTCGGCCACGGATCAGGGAAAAAATAAACGATCTCGCCGATGGAATTATCGTCAATAAAGTGCATTCCATTCACCACGCTGTACCAGAGAACGGCGGCGTTGCCGAGATTTTCGCCTTCGATCACGGTTTTTATCCAGTCCGTCCCGCCGTTGCGAACTTCCATTCCGAGAATGTTTTTAAAAGGAAATTCCGCCGCATATTCCAGCAGAAATCTCCCGCGTCCGCAGCCGATGTCAAGCGTATCCGGCGGATTTCCATTTTTAAAAACTTCCTTCCAGTCCAGCGTTTCAGTGATGTCGGGATAATATCGCGGCCGTTTCTTCAGTTCTGAAAGCGGCAAATAAAAGTTCGGCGATGTGTGATGGCGCATCCGCGGCAGCGGGTATTTTGTAAAATCTATCGGCACTTGTTTAGTGTTGAGTTTTTAGTTTTAAATGTTGAGTTTTTTTTTAGGGAAAGTTTTTTAAAGGAAATTTTGTAAAAAATCTTTTAAAAGTATTAGCCAAGATAACCAAAAATAGCATCGAGAATGAGAATTGCCGAGGCGGATAAAGTAAACGAGCGAACCGTACTCTGCCCGACACCTTCTGCGCCACCGGTGGTACCAAAGCCGACATGACAGCCGATGAGCGCCGTTACTCCACCGAAAACCAGTGATTTGGTGATGCCAAGAAGAATTTCACTTTCGCGGAAAAACCGCACGACTGATTCAAAAAAAGCGTGTGCTGAAAAGTCAAATTTAAAAGTAGTGAGGAGGAATGCGCCACCAAGAGCTACGACGTTTGAAAAAATTGCCAGCAGCGGCATCATGGTAAGAGCTGCTACCACGCGCGGCATAGCGAGATAACGGTTTGGGTCGATCGCCATCATTTCGAGCGCGTCAATTTGCTCTGACACCTTCATCGTGCCCAGCTGTGCTGCAATTCCGCCACCGACACGCCCGGCAATAACAAGCGCGATGAGAACCGGGGTAAGTTCGGTAAAAATAACGGTAGAAATGGAATTACCAATGAACGGCCGCGCAATGCCAAGAAGATTGAATTTCACAAAAAGATTTGTTGCCTGGAGGGCTGCAATTGCGCCGGTAAAGGCACCGATGAGAACTACAAGCGGGAGGGAATCCGCACCGACAATTGCCATCTGCTCCAGTACCAGCCGCCGGTCTTTGAACATGCGCGGCAGATAGAAGATCACGTTTTTTAAAAGGAGCATAATTGCCCCAAGCTCACCAAAAAAATGGAGCACTCCGCGACCGATTGTGGCAAATATATTCATTGTGTAAATAAGTTGTCTGTAAAAATCACGGAAGCTTTATCTGCAAAATTAGCACTATCACGCGCCATATTCAAAAAATGACAATAGTGATAAGTTTTTAAAAGAAGCATTGTACAGGAGAATGTATGGTAACTTTTGTAAACCTGAATAGTATAAGGAAAATTCCAAATGGTGTAATGGTTTAAAAGCAAAAATCCCGGCTTCTCTGTAGAAGCCGGGATTTTTAATTCAGGTCCGATCGTATTTGCTTAGCGCTTGCCACGCTCGCGGCCGTGATCTTTACGTCCGTCATCGCGTCTTTTCTCATCATCCTTTTTTGCAGGAGGGTGAGCATTAAAAGCATCCCAAAGACGCTGTTGCTCTGGAGTAAGAAGCGCACGTACTGCTGCATTAAATGTATCATGGCATCCTTTTAAAGTAGCGCGTGCTGCAGTAAGAGTAGCATCTGCCTGCATTGCTGCTTTTTGACGTGCATCTACATCCTGTAGTTGAGTGTGTGCCTGATCGCGGGTAATTGTTCCTGCTTTTAAAGCAGCCTCGATTGCCTGGCGCTCAGCTTTAAAAGGTGCTAAGAGTGCCTGCTCTGCTGCTTTTAAAGTAGCTAACGCCTGATCTTCGCAACCCCTGCGCTGTTGGATTAAAATATCAATTGCACCTTGCTGCTCACCTGTTAAATTCAGCTTTTTAAAGATATCATCTCTTTTATCGCTTTTTACAGGATCTTTATCGCCTTTTTTAGGATCTTTATCACCTTTTACAGGGTCTTTGTCGCCTTTTCTAGGGTCTTTATCGCCATCTTTAGATCCACCGCCTGTTGATGGATTGGCAAGCCATGCTTCGAAGGTTACCAATTGCTCAGCTGTAAGAATTCCTTTTACACCTGCGATAAACGTATCCATGCAAGCTTTACGAGCTGCTTCAGCTGTAGCGCGGGCAGGATTTGCCTCCATTGCCGCTTTCTGTGCAGCTTCCAGTGCCTTCATTTGAGCGCGTGCTTCTTCTTTCGTTGTTGTTCCTGCTTTTACACCGGCTTCAATTGCCTGGCGCTGCGCTTTAAAGCTTTCCATAATTGCGCGTTCGCTTGCTTTTAAAGCCTCCATTGCAGTTTTTTCGCAATCCATTTGCTGTTTGCGAAGCTGCTCGATCTGTCCGCGTTGATCAGCTGTCAGATTCAATTGTCCAAAAATTCTTCCAAAATCAAGTGGTGCTTTTTTATCGCCACCAAGAACTCCATCACCATTTGAAGCATAAGACATTGTCGTAGCATCATCGGTACCAACTACCGAAGAAACCGGCTGCTCGCAGCCTACGAAAAACATTGTCGAAAAAACTGCACTCAAAGCAAGCGCTTTAAATCCGCGCATTACATTCATCGTTTTCATAATCTTTCCTAAAAAATTTGTATTGAGAAAATTTGTTGAATTCAACGTTCTGTTAACAAAAAGCCTCAGAATAAAAAAAGGTTACAAAGATTTTCAAAAATATTTTTATTACGCAAGTCTACGTACAAAAAAAGCCCTGACTTTTTTAGTGTCAGAGCTTTTAAAAAACTACTATAAAAATTGAAATGCTACCGGCTTTTAAAAAGTTTTAAAGCTTTTAAAAGCCGTTCGATGTGAATGTAATGACCGAATCTATATGGCAGAGAATTATAAAGAAAGTTAGATTTTTAAAGGCATCTATAGAAAATCTCTTACATGAGATTGTTTTTAAAAGAAATGCCATTCACAACCATTTGCTGAAAACTTGTTTCTTTTATCGTGCGAACTTCATTAATCCTTTTAAAACCTGATTCCTGAAAAATAAGCGAAACGATCAAAACCGCAGCAGCGAAAATACTGAGAGCATATAAAAACCGTGTATCTTTAATTACCTGTTCCATGATGAAATCCCCCCGGATATATTTAAAAAAGTTTTCAAAAGACCGATAATCTACAGTTTAAACCTTTAACCCAAAAAATCAACCGTTAATCTAAAACCTACAACACGTCAGACGTTCTAAAAAATTCCCAGTGTATAAAAAATTTTGTTTTTAAAAGTGTTTTAAAAGCAAATTATCAACTCGCTTTTGGCGCCAATCCAACGTGAGCTTGCGCCGTATCATCCCCTCGGCTACGCCGTATCCCCTTCAAAGGGGAACATTTTCAAAACATTTTTAAAAAAAACACACGAAAAGTCTCCCTTAGGAAGGGAGATGCCGTAGGCAGAGGGATGACACGCCAAAAGTTCGCGGCAGGCGCATTTAAAAACAAAAAGGCGTTCCTTTTTAAAAAAGAAACGCCTTTTAAAAACTAACTTTTAAAAACCCTACTTCAACGCCAAACCCGCATCCAATATCTCATCCACTTTCTCCATATTCTCCGCTTCAGAATAGAAACGAATTAACGGCTCCGTGCCTGAAGCGCGGATAAGCAGCCAGCCGCCATCCACGAAGAATTTAAAGCCGTCGCGCGTGTCGGTTTTTGTCACGGCGTATTTGCCGAGTTGAGTTGGGTTTTTCGCGGCAGCGCCCATGATGGCTTCTTTCTGCTCCTGCGAAACGTGAACGTCGCGGCGGCGGTAGCGATGCGTACCGAATTCCTCATCAAGCTCGTCGCATAATTCTTTTAAAGATTTTTTGCGAACGGCCATCATTTCCATCAAAAGCAGCCCGTTGAAAACACCATCGCGCTCGGGAATGTGGAGCGACGTGCCAAGGCCGCCTGATTCCTCGCCGCCGATGAGAATATCCTGCGTGGACATGAGCGCGGAAATGTATTTAAAACCAACGGCGGTTTCGATGAGCGGAATGTTGTTTTTCGCGCAGTAATCGTTCACCATCGTCGTGAGCGAAACCGTTTTTGCAACGGAGCCGCGCAGGCCTTTGTCCTCGTAGAGATATTTCATCAGGAGAACGAAAATGCGGTGCGAATCCACAAAATTTCCTTCCTCGTCCACAGCGCCAACACGGTCAGCATCGCCGTCTGTCGCGATTCCAACAGCATAGCCGCCTTCACGCACTTTGTCCATAAGCGGCTGCAAACATTCTGCAATCGGCTCCGGATGGTCAACTTCGCCGAACGATGGGTTGAATTCGTTGTGAATCGCATCAACATTTGAAAGGATTTTTGAAAAAATCCCCATTCCCGCGCCATGCATCGGGTCGTGAAGCACTTTAAAACCTGCGTTCTGAATTACTTCCAGGTTCACGTTTTTGCGGATGTGCGCGATGTAGTCTTTCTCCGCGTCGAACATCGTGATAGAGCCGTTACCCGTGTAATTATCAAGGTTTTTTAAAGAAAGCTTTTTCGGGTTTTCCATCACTTGCGCGAGCTCTTTTTCAAGCGCCGTGATTTGCTCCGGTACGGCCGGTCCACCAAAATGCGCCTTCAGTTTAAAACCATTGTACTGCGGCGGATTGTGGCTCGCGGTAATCACCACGCCAAGTTGCGCACCTTTGTGCTTTGTTTGAAAGGAAACTTGTGGCGTTGACGCAAAATTGTCGCTGAGAAAAACTTTAACGCCATTTTCCGCAAGGATTTTAGCCGTTTCTTCAGCAAATTCCGCCGAAAGAAAACGCGTGTCATAGCCCACCACAACCGTTGGATTGTCGCCCAGAGTTTTTACATAATTCGCCGTCGCCTGCGCCACCAGCCCGAGATTTTCAAACGTGAAATCCCGCGCAATCACGCCACGCCAGCCGTCTGTTCCGAATACTATCATGTTTTTATTTTTTATAGTTTTTAAAAGGAAATCTTTGCTTTTAAAAAGCTTTAAGGCAGAAAATTATGAACAACTCTTTTAAAAATGTCATTCCATTTACGTTTGTCATTCTTTATTTACGTTTGTCATTCCCCTGAAAAGGGGAATCAACTCCGGAATGACGCGCCAAAAGGGAACATTCTCGTTTTTAAAAAGCAGTTTTAAAAATCTCACTGCACTATTTTTTCAACTTCTTCTGACGTTGATTCCCCTTTTCAGGGGAATGACAATTTTTAAAACCTCTATTTCTTATCCCCCTTATTAAGGGGGACAAAGGGGGATTCTGCGTTAGAAGAAATCCCCCTAAATCCCCCTTGATAAGGGGGACTTTAAGAGAGATTTTAAAACAAAACACTCCCACCCGCATATTCCGCAGCATCACCGAGCATTTCCTCAATACGAAGCAGCTGGTTGTATTTGGCAACGCGGTCTGTGCGGCTTGGCGCGCCGGTTTTAATTTGTCCGGCGTTTGTCGCAACGGCGATGTCGGCGATAGTTGTGTCTTCGGTTTCGCCGGAGCGGTGTGAGATGATTGTTGTGTAGCCCGCGCTCTGAGCCATGCGGATTGTTTCAAACGTTTCCGTCAGCGTGCCGATTTGGTTTACTTTTATGAGAATTGAATTGCCAACTTCTTCCTCGATTCCGCGCTCTAAGAATTTCGCATTTGTCACGAATAAATCGTCGCCTACAAGCTGAACTTCGTCACCGATAGCTTCAGTCAGCGCTGCCCAGCCTTCCCAGTCGTTTTCGCCCATGCCGTCTTCGATGGAAACGATTGGATATTGCTTTGTGAGGCCTACGTACCACTCGACCATTTGCGCGGTGGTGCGGTTTTCCTTTGTAGATTTGTAAAAATTATAGCCACCGTCCTTCACCATTTCGCTTGCGGCAACGTCGAGCGCAATCATAATGTCCTCGCCCGGCTCGTAGCCCGCCTGCTGAATTGCTTCGATAATCACGTCGAGCGCTTCCTCATTGCTGCGAAGCATCGGCGCAAAACCACCTTCATCGCCAACAGAAGTCGCCAAACCTTTTTTCTGCAAAACCTTTTTTAACGTGTGAAAAATCTCCGTTCCCGCGCGCAGTGCATCGGAAAACGTTTCCGCGCCGACCGGCATAATCATGAATTCCTGGATGTCCATGTTATTGTCCGCGTGGCGTCCGCCGTTGAGGATATTCATCATTGGCGTTGGCAGCAGCGTCGCATTTACGCCGCCGAGGTAGCGGAAAAGCGGCATCTGGTGATACGCAGCAGCAGCTTTTGCCGCCGCCATCGAAACACCGAGAATTGCATTCGCGCCAAGATTTGCTTTATTATCCGAACCATCGAGGTCAATCAGGATTGAGTCAAGCTGGTTTTGGTTGCTCGCGTCCATGCCGACTATCGCGTCCGCAATCGTGCTGTTCACATTTTCCACAGCCGTTGTAACGCCCTTGCCGAGGTAGCGGCTTGCGTCATTATCGCGAAGCTCGTGCGCCTCGTGCTCGCCGGTGGATGCGCCCGAAGGAACAGCCGCGCGGCCAAATGAGCCGTCCTCAAGCAAAATATCAACTTCCAATGTCGGATTTCCGCGCGAATCAAGGATTTCGCGGGCAACGATGTCTTCAATTAGTGGAGCCATTTTCAGTACTGTATTAAGTTTTTAAAAAGCAGAATTTACGTTCGTCCGGCTGTCATTGCGAGGAGGTCTTCCGACGCGGCAATCTCAAAGATTGCATGTCGCGTCTGAAGTATTTGCGATTGCCGCGCTTCGCTCGCAATGACGGAGTTTTAAAAAGAATGGAAAATTACAAAATATCTTTTTAAAAGAATAATTTTGGCAGGGTTTTTAAAAGTAATTTTATAAATTGAATTTTCTTTTAAAAGCTTTTAAATCTAATTTAGCTTTTATTTATCAAACCTGTAAAAATTATGCTCATACGAATATTTATATTAATAGCCGTTCTGCTCGTCGGATGTGTTGATGATGACGAGAGAACAATGCAACCGCTAACGTTTGATAAAACTCCTTACACAGGAAATGAATTGAGAACTGATGGTTATTATTATACTGATTTGACTTCAGAAAATGACATCAGCGTAGTTGTCCTATATAGAGACGGTGTTTGTATTCGTTCGTTTTCGCGTCCTGAAGGTCAGGAAATATTTGACCATATTGAGGGCATTTTGCTTAACAAAAGTCTTATAGCGAAGTTATGGGAGCGGCCAATGAATGTGGGAATCTTTCAGGTAAATAATGACTCTTTGAAATATGACATTTGGGAACCTTCTACTCACGGTTCTATCATAACTCTTAGCCACTTTTGCCAAATACTTAATGACACAACGTTCGTACAAACTAAGTTGATTAATCGAAGCAATCGCGAGACATTTCCAGAAAATCTAACATATCGCTTTAAACAGTTTAGTCCAAAGCCAGATAGCACAAATTCATTTATTAAATAAGAAAATATTCTTTTAAAACTAAGCTTTTTAAAACCTCAATTTAAAAAACCAAAAAACCTTCTCCCGATTTCTCAGAAGAAGGTTTTTAAAAATGCTTTTTAAAACGAGCTTTTTTAAATGTGAAAGCCGAGCTCGTCAATTGCGCGGGCGAAGTTAAAATCGAGTTCTGTCAGGCCGCCCTGGTCGCCGGTTGTGACCGACACGCGGATTTTATTATAGCCATAGAGAAAAATGTCCGGATGATGGTCCATTTTTTCGGCAACAATCGCGATGGACGTCACCATGCCGACTGCGTTGATAAAATCGCGCCCGACGAGCTCGCGGACAATCTTCTTGTCGTCGCGGTCCCAGTACGGGAACATCGGCATGATTTTCTCGATTTCCTCTTCAGAATACAGTTTCGGTCGTGCCATGTGAAAATCTTTTTAAAAGACTGTTTTTAAAAAGAATTATGCAGCAGCCGACGCGTGTGCTTCGAGGCGCTCAGCGATGTACGTTTTCGGCACCGCGCCAACGAAAGAATCAACAACTTTTCCGTCTTTAAAAATCAAGAATGCAGGAATCGAGCGGATGCCGTACTGCATAGAAACCTGCGGGTTATTGTCCACGTCAAGCTTTCCGATTTTCACTTTTCCTGCGTAATCTTCCGCAAGCTCTTCGATGACCGGCGCTACCATACGGCAAGGCCCGCACCAAGCTGCCCAGAAATCTATCAGAACGGGTTGTGAAGACTCAAGAACTTCGCTTTTAAAATTATCGTCCGTAAAATGAACTGTTTGTGCCATGACAAAAAACTCCTTTAAAAAATATATGCTTTAAAATTATGCAAAATCTACAATCGAAGTTGCAAATGTAATGAACTTTTTAAAAACCGCTCCTAAAAATCGTCTTTTAAAAAACGGTTTTTCCATTGACGCGGGTATGTCAATTTAATTTGGTAAATTTGTAATCTGTACAATTTATTCGCTTTAAAAACTGCGAAAATATGACGTCGCCCGTTCCCGTATCTATTTCTCGCCCAAAACCCTACCTGCTGAAAGCCGTGTGGCCGGACGGTTTTGAATCTACTATCACGCTGATGTCCCTGCGCGAAGACTGCCCTTGCGCTATGTGCAAAGGCGAAACAATTATGGGACAGCATTTCACTTTTGGCATCCAGCAGTTCAAGCCCGGGCAAAATGAATTAAAAGAACTTGTGCCTGTCGGAAATTACGGAATCCAGGCAAGCTGGAATGACGGACATGACTCGGGGATTTATTCGTGGCAGATGTTCCGCGATTCTTTTGAAAAGAATAAATTGAGCGATGAGCAGCTGGCGGAATTAGCGACGAAGGAGTAGGTTTTAAAAGTTTTTAAAATTGTCATTCTGAGCAAAGCGAAGAATCCACGTTAGAATGACCAAACGCGAATTTTTGCCGTAGATTCTTCGCTACGCTCAGAATGACAATCCAAATTTTAGACTTTTAAAATTTAACAAATATTTAACGCGAAATCCGGTTTTAAAACGCGAATTTCCTGCAAGAATTTACGTAAAATTGAGTTTTTAAAAGTGCCTGTTGTAACAAACAATAAGTTTGAGTGTTCTTACAATAAAGGGTTTTAAAAGCTTTAAAAATAGAGTTTTTAAAAAACTTTCCAAACGAAATTTCCGTATAGAAATATATGAAACGAGAAGTCAAAGCGCCGCGCGGAAGTGAGCTGAATTGCAAAAACTGGCAAATCGAAGCCGCGTACCGCATGATTCAGAATAACCTTGACCCGGATAATGCCGAAAATCCGTCGGAACTCATCGTATATGGCGGTTTGGGAAAAGCTGCGCGGAATTGGGAATGCTTTGACGCGATTTTGGAATCTTTAAAAAACCTTGAGCCGAACGAAACGCTTTTGGTTCAGTCGGGAAAACCTGTTGCTGTGGTGCCGACGCATTTGGATGCGCCGCGCGTGATTATCGCAAATTCAAACCTCGTTCCGAAATGGGCGACGTGGGATGAATTTCGCAGGCTGGACGCGATGGGGCTGATGATGTACGGGCAGATGACGGCGGGAAGCTGGATTTATATTGGCACGCAGGGCATTGTGCAGGGCACGTACGAAACATTTGGCGAGTGCGGACGACAGCATTTTGGCGGCGATTTAAAAGGACGTTTTGTGCTAACGGCGGGACTTGGTGGTATGGGCGGCGCTCAGCCACTGGCAGCCACGGCAAATGGCGCGGCAATTTTGTGTATTGAAATCGCGGAAGAGCGCATTGATAAGCGCATTCAGGATGGATACTGCCAAGTGAAAATGCATGACCTTGATGAAGCTTTAAAAACTATTCGTGAATATTGCGACAAGCGCGAGCCGATTTCGATTGGATTGGTTGGAAATGCGGCGGAAATTTTGCCAGAATTAGTAAAACGTGGAATTACGCCGGATGTGGTGACAGACCAGACAGCAGCGCACGACCCGCTGAATGGTTATTATCCTGCGGGAATTTCGCGCGAAGAGGCGGATTCATTGCGCAAGAGCAATCCGGAAGAATATTTAGAACGCGCATATAAATCAATCGCAGCACACGTTGAAGCGATGTTAGATTTTCAAAAAGCCGGCGCGGTGGTTTTCGATTACGGCAATAACATTCGCGGCGAAGCAAAAGAGCACGGCGGCGTTGAAAATGCGTTCGATTTCCCGGGATTTGTGCCGGCGTATATTCGCCCGCTTTTCTGTGACGGCTCGGGGCCGTTCCGCTGGGTGGCGCTTTCAGGCGACCCTGCTGACATTGCTGTAACCGATGCGGCCATTATGGAGTTATTCCCAGAGAATCATGCGCTTCATCGCTGGATAAAAACTGCGCAGAAAAATATCAAATGGCAGGGACTTCCTGCGCGCATCTGCTGGCTGAGCTACGGCGACCGCGCAAAAGCGG
>JAZKFS010000103.1:0-9440 GCA_040386315.1 Bacteroidota bacterium | reverse complement strand
CCCCTCCTCGGAGGGGTGGCCGCAGGCCGGGGTGGGTGCGGCGGTAGCAATCGTAAGCTATCGCGACTTTCTGACGCGAACCCACCCCGCCTGGTGGGCACCCCTCCGAGGAGGGGATTTGCTTTTTAAAAACTATTTTTTCACTTTTTCTTTTTCCATTTCGCCGCTCTGCGGAAGCGCAAAAAGCTGCTGGACTGCGTGCAAAATCTGTTCGGTATCGGCCGGATGGCTTTCGCTGTTTTGTGAATATTCGCGCAGTGCAGCAATCGGCGACGCAAGAATGCGATTGACGAGGACTTTCGTCAGTTCGTCCACTTTTTCAAAATCTTCAGGTGCGAACTTGTATTTGTACTTTTGAAGCCCGCTCTGGCGGATGTCTTCGCACTTGTCGCGCAGGGATTTTATTGTTGGAACGACGTCCAGAACAGCCGACCATTCTTTAAACTTTTGAAGTTCCTGCCAGATAATTTCCTGCACTTTCGGCAATTCGCTTTTGCGGCGCTCATGGTTTGCATTGGCAATCATTTCGAGCGAATCAATATCTTCGAGGAAAACGTTGTCAATTTCGCCTGCTTTCGGGTCAATATTGCGCGGCATTCCGATGTCTACGATGACGAGCGGGCTGGACGGGCGCGACTTCATCGCAGTTTTAATGTCGTCCTTTTTTAAAATGTATTCAGGCGAATGAACTGAGCTGATAATGATGTCGGCGTTTTTGACGAACTGATTAATGTCACTTAGCGGAATTGCAAAACCATTGTATTGCGCAGCGAGGTTTTGTGCGCGTTCCAGCGTTCTGTTGGCGATGAGCAAATGTCCGATTCCGTGATTTCTCAGGTGTTTTGCGGTTAATTCCGCCGTTTCGCCTGCGCCGATAAGAATTGCTTTTTTTGTTTTTAAATCGGCGAAGATTTTTTCGCTTAATTCCACCGCAGCGTAGCTAATTGAAACTGCGCCTTTGCCGATCGCCGTTTCAGCTTTCGCGCGCTTTCCAACGCGGAAACTGGTGTGAAAAAGTTCGTGCATGAGCGTTCCCGCTGAGCGTTTTTCACCGGCGATTTCGTACGCATCGCGCACCTGTTGCAAAATCTGTACGTCGCCGACAATCATAGAATCAATGCCGGAGGTCACTTCCATCAGGTGTTCTGCTGCTTTAAAAGAATGCTCGATGTAGAAATGCTGCGGTTTTAAAAAGTTCGCGCGCTTCCATTCGATGAGAAAATTGATAAGATTTTCGCTTTTAAAAGTATCGTCATGCGGCACGCCATAAAGTTCGGTACGGTTGCAGGTGGAAACGAGGACGGCTTCTTTTAAAAAACGCTCCTGAAGCTCCGGCAGAATCTTTTCCGTTTCCTCATTGGAGAACGCCACGGCTTCGCGCACTTCGACTGATGCGGTTTTGTGGCTGATCCCGAGGAGAAAAAGATTCATGAAGTATGCGAGAGTTTTTAAAAACTTTTTACAAGAAAGCTATAGACGAAGGTTTTTAAAAGAAATTAATTGAAATTGTGAAAACCGGTGAATGTGTTGGCGAAAATGACGGACGCGCACATCACGACAAAACCGCTTATCGCCAGGATTGCAAGGCGTTTTCCTCGCAGACCGGCAAATTTCATAATGAGAATTCCAACGCCATAAACAACAAGCGTTAAAAACGCGCCGATGAACTGGGCATCGGCTTTTGAAAAGCTTTCGATGGCGCGCGGAAGCCAGATAAAACCGATAATTATTGAAAAAAGAAGCGCGATGAAACCAACGACAATTCCTTTTTCCGCGAGCTTTTCCAAGCTTTCTAAACTTGGTAATTTTTGATAGATGGTGTCGAATGTTTTTGTGCGGAGCTTCTGGTAGAGCACGACGTAGAGAAATCCATAGACCGATGACAGTGTGAACGCCGAATAACCGACCAGCGCCGCAACGACGTGGAATGCCAGCAACTCGCTTTTTAAAACGTCCTGAACACCGTAATTATGCGTGAGAAAAATTGAGTCGAGGAAAACGAGAAGCGTACAAATAGCAAGGATCGGGAAACCGGTATTTTTAATTTTTGTGGCAGATTCAATAAAAAAATATGCGGCTGTAATGGTAAACGCCAACATGCCCATTAATTCATAAAATCCGGTGAACGGTAAATGACGGAATTCGGCAGTACGGAGTGCCGCCGAAATTGAATGAAATAACAGAGTTATCGTTAAAAAGCCGGATTTATAGTTGTGGGCAAATTCATCATCGCGCAGAAATGCACGGCCGTAGAAATACGTCGTTGCGGCGTAGCCTACGGGAAGGATTATAGTCAGGATGGTGATTGCTGCCAGCATGGTGCGAGAAAATAAGCCGAGATGTAGATTGCGAAATAACTTTTAAAGAAGGCAAAATTCAGCAAAATTGGGGTCAAATCCAAAAGAAGGCTATATTTGCCGCCGGTTTGTACTTTTATATTTCTACTTTTAAAAAGAAAAAAGGCGAAAAAATCTCTATGACTTTTTCGCCCTCATCGCTTTCTTTTTAAAAGCTATTTTATTCGGATTTATCCGGCTTTTTATTCACCAGCCAGCAGATCGCTGCGGACTTCATAATATGACGGTGAATAATGTCCCATTTCCGGCGTGCGCGCTCGCTCATGCTGGTGTGGGAAAGCTCATCAGTTACATTTTCGATAGCTTTTAAGGCTTCTATTATCTCTTCAGGATGTTTTTTAAAAATTTGTGCGTAGTTCATGGCTACACCTTTATTTATATTTTTTGGGTTATTTCTACGTTCAATTTTTTATACTTTTAAACTGCATAAACTGTTTCCTTATAATAAGAAATGTGAATAACTTTTCATTTTTCACTTGTTTTAATTAGACGCTTTTTAACGCTGTTAGGTGTTAGTTTTTAAAAATTCTTTTTTAAAACAAAAAGGGAATGCCTTTTTAAAAGACATTCCCTAAAAGTAATTTTTAAAAGATTTTAGCGCGTAAAAACGAGTGTTCCCTGCTGATTTACGTCTGTAGTAGCTGATGTGTAAAAGACCATCATTGTATAGGTTTTTCCTGATTCAAGAGCCAGTTGTGATATATCTAGCGGGCTTTTGTGGTCATTAAGATTATCACTAAAGTTAATATTATCAGTTAACCGGGCAATTATCGATCTGTCCTGCCATTTTGTGCCGCTAAGATCTGCAAACGGAACATTTCCGTCATAAAACCGTGCTGAGAAAAATTCCGAGCTTGGAGAAAAAGTCAGAACGGCACCTTCTTTAGAAGCACTATTTATCTTGCCGCCAACAGTTAATGTTTTGCCTGTAGGAGTTGGATCGTTAGTATTTGTATCGCAGCCGGCAGCGAAGATCACAGCAGCAGTAAGAAGAATTGTTAGCAGGAAACGTTGCGTGAATTTAATCGTGGAAATCATGGCATTTACCTTTTAAAACTTTAGAAAAAAAAATTATAATTAATGTTTGTACTTGAATCTATACTTAGCGAGGGGTTTTAAAAGTTCCCTAAGTGAATTATTTATGGCTGCGCTCCACGCGTATCTGTACGCGTTCGGCATTATCCTCGGTAGTAGATGTTACCGTGATCTCATTTTCTTCATGGAAGTATTTGGCGATCCCCCGTGTAATGCCGATGGCGAGGCTTCCCATGCGGCGTTTGGAATAATAATCAATAATGATAAGGTTTTCGCTCACTTTCATTGTATTTAAAACCGGCGGCGACATGGCGGCATCTTCCGTGCGTGCAGCTGTGTGCATGATCGGCTCGGTATATTCCAGCACTTCAAATGTTTTCCATTCCGGGCGCATATATTTTTTATAGCCGTTCATGAGGTCGGGGGCGATATATTCACCGAATTTCTCCTGTAGTGCGGCAGCAGTCAGGCCTGTGGAATATGAAGCAGCGCTTAGAATTGCGTTAATTTCCTCATCGGGATATGCTACATGCTCATCGTAATCGCTATGGCCGATACCAGCACTTTTTAAAAGATTTCCCCAGGTTGCTGTATCGTAATTTTCTACTACAAACTTTTTTAAAAGATTAAAAATTGAACCATGCATACGTAACTTCCATTTTAAAAACCCGGCAGATGACTTCATCAAAAAATAAGAAACCTTCTTTATGCATAAAGCATTATATATATGTAAACACAACACAAAGTATTACAAACATATTCCATTTTTTTAAAAGAAACATACTATGGACAACATTCAAAAATCTCTCGCAGTGCTTTCGCACGTTACCGATGCACTACCATCGCCGTTGGCAGCTGTTGAAACCGTGACAAATGCTCTTTCCGTTGATTCGCCCGAAAACCGTGAAAGCCTAAGCGCTCTGGCAGCAGCGGCGGCATTCGGATTTGTAATGAGCCGCATGAAGGATAAGGAATCATATCTGACATTTCTCGTAGCCGGAGGAGCTGCACTGGCGGGATATTACGGCACAGATCTAATCCTGGACGCCGTGCATAAAGCAAAAATGAATAATGAAACAGATGATTATTCCGACGAAGAAATGACAACTGAAGTTAAAGATCAGGTTGATTATGAATAGATAATCTTTTAAAAAATTATTGTTTATCGCGCTAAAGTTCTTATATTGCTAAAGATATCAATGGAATAATGGCAAAAAAGTTCGGATAAAGGCAAATAGACGGTATAATAATTCACCTTTTATTTTTACCCGAGGAACGCCCATGTTGATTCATTTTAACGATCTTTTCAGCTCTAATGCTGACGGTACTGTTTCACCCACTGCTCATGTAGAGATCAATGGAAGTAAGGTTTTGGAAGGAACCCTGATGGAACTCCATGAAACTCATATTGGCGGTCTTGCCCTCTCCCATCTTCGTGGAAAGGTCCTCGAAGGCGAGCGTAAAGACGACGGGATGATCGTAATCAGAAATTACGTTCGGTCTGAGATATAAAGCATGATGTAGTTTTAAAAAAACTGAACTGCTTTTTTTATAATAAAATGTTTTTAAAAACATCAAGCCCTTTAAATATTATTAAAAGGGCTTTTCCTTTTTACAGTTGAATTATGAACGTACATGAAAAATTAATTCATGAAAAGGAAAGACTTTTAAAACAGAAAGAAGCAGCTCAAAGCCTATGTAATACGCCGATGGCAGCACAGTATCAAATATTACTTGATGGAATTGATAAAAAAATTGCGGAAATAACAAAGAGAAAATGATCTTTTAAAACTTTTAAAAGCTTTTAAAAGAAAAATGCCTCCTAACAGAATAAACAATTTACTGTTGGATTTTTAAAGCACGCTGAGAGGAAACTGCCACCGTTATCATCATTATTCCGGCAACAAGAAAGCACCACTGCATCCCATATTGAGCAGCTATCCACGAGCTGAGCGTAGGACTAATGAGATTTCCCAGTAGTGTGGCGCTCGAAGCAAGCCCCATTATTCCACCCCTGATAGCTGAAGGCGATTGCCTGCTCAATACCGAATATAAACCCGGAATAATTGCCGCGACAAATATCCCGATAATTAGGCGCAGCGGAAAGATATACTCGTAGCGCGGCACAAATCCCTGAAGCCCTATTGCTACTCCTACGATAAAAGCAGCAATGCCAAATGTTCTTCCCCATGTGGCGGAGTCATTGCGTTTTCCCCAGAATGGAGCAAAAATTACGCTGCAAAGCCCTACGATCCCGATCATTACGCCGGTAATTGTTTTTAAACTCTTCGCCGGTGCGCCCAGGGATTCAATATACAGGGCAAAAATTGGCCCGGCAAAAACAATACTTGCCTGCGCTATGACAAGCACAGCAAGCGGCCATCGGATTTTTGGATGTTCCCAGGCATAATGCAGATTTTTTAAAGGATTGCTGGGAGAACTTCCTTTGACCGGTTTTTTATCTTCTTTTAAAAACCGGACGACAATTACCCCGCTGATCAGGCACATTCCGGCAACAATAAAGAAAACATTTTTCATGCCGGCGATATCAGACAGAATTCCTCCTAAAAGCGGGCCGCCGACTGTTCCGCCGGACGTGGCAGTCTGAAGAATACCAAGCGCATATCCCGTATGTTCCTGCGGTGTTTCCGATGAAACGAAAGAGAGATTAGCCGCAATAAATCCACTGACCGCTCCCTGAAAAACACGTAAGAGAAAGAACTGCCAGACATTCTGGGCAAATCCCATCAAGCCGATCGCTAGCGCCAAACCAAAAACAGCGCGAACGACCATGGATTTCTTGCCATATCGGTCGCCTAATGCACCCCATACAGGAGTGGCAAATATCGAAAGAATAAAAGGCCCGGCATAGATAAACCCGCTCCACCGGTGAATATCTTCCGGGATCGTAATACCAAGATAATCACGTACATACAGCGGCAGAAAAGGCATAAACGCGCTCATGCCGATCATTGCTATCAGTTGCGCAGTCCAGAGCACAGCGAGATTTCTTTTCCAGACAGGCGTATTTTTAAAAGAAAACCGGGGCAACCTTTTTAAAAAATAAAAGAGGAAAGGATTAGCTCCTTCCCTCTTATCTACCTGTTCCGGTGTAATTTTCTGCGGGATTACCCTTTTTAAAAAATCTTTTAAAAAGCCGCTTTTAAAACCGTTCATTTTTATGTAGGCGCTTAATTGTCATAATATCTAAAAATGCTTTTAAACCGGAAAGTGAGCTTACCTTGGAGCGCTCGTCATTATGCCACTCTACAGCTATCTGCTCTATCTCAAAGCCAAGGCGTTTCGCCAGATACAGGATTTCCACATCAAAACCGAAACCGTTGATCTTCGCCCGTGAAAAAATGCTTTCCGCCGCTTTTGCTGTAAATCCTTTAAAACCGCACTGCGTATCATCTATCCCTTTAAAAACAGTCGCTTGCACGGCACGGCTGAAAACTCTTCCCATTGCTTCGCGGTGGCGTGGCTGAGCGCGCTTTATTGTTGAACGGTCTAGGACACGGCTACCGATCACCACATCAGCACCTTTTTTAAAAACTTTTAAAGCTTTTTCCACTTCATGCACAGGCGTTGAAAAATCAGCATCGGTAAATATCCTGTACTCACCTGTTGCTTCCAGCATTCCGCGCCGGACAGCTGCACCTTTACCCATATTCTGCGGCTGGCGGATCAGCTTTACAAATTCAATGTCGTCATTGAGCTTGTGAATGATCTGAACAGTCTTATCCGTTGAGCCGTCATCAACAACGATTATTTCAAACGAATACGACTGTTCCGCTAAATATTCAACGGCTTGTTTTAAAGAATTACCAATCCTTTCTGCTTCATTATATGCCGGAATCACGAGCGATAAAAATGGACTCATTAAAGTATAACGCTCCACTTTCTATTTCGTATTAATTGACGTATCGCGCGGCTTTGCGGCAATGCTGTCCCGAAGACCAAGTTGTGCTTTCAGCTGGACAATTTTTGTTTCTATATTTGGCAGCATGGAGCGATATAATTCCTGGTTAGAATTACGGTATTTTGCCGCAACTCTTTCAGCAGCATCCAAAGCGCCTTTTAAATTGCCGTTTTTCTCATACATACTGATCTCCATTTCATCTATTCGTGCCTGCGCGCTTGGATCGGACCCATTTTCATTCGCAAGTCGCTCCAGCATGGAACGAGATTGCTTGTAATCGCCTAGTATCTCATACGAACTCGCAGCCGCAGCATACGGACTGAACGAACGGCTATACCGGTCTGCATCCATGAATTCCGGTCGGTCTATCAGGCGTTTTGCTGATTCGATCGCCTTTTGAGCATATTGTTTTGCCTGCGGCATTGCACCGGCTAAACGGTAGAAATCAGCGATATTATATAAAAGTCCGTACGAGATCGGGAATTGCTCTAATGAAATTGTAGCGTTCATTTTGTCTAACGCAGCTACTGCTTTTGCATTATTCTTTTCATTTTGTAAAAGATGCTGTGCGTAACGAAGATACAGCAAACGATAATTATCCATTAATCTGCGGTGAACTTCATCATAATAAACACCCGGATTATTCAGATTACGCAGTTTAAAACCGTAATGCGGCTCGGTATGAACTTCATTATCAGCAATGGTATTGATGAGATTCTTTTCCATGATCTCGCTATTGATCGCTTCGCCTCCCTGCGTGCGCTGAATAACAGGACAAACGCGATAAGCCATTCCTTCTAAACGAAGGAAATCATCTGTTCCGGCAAAAACATCCTGCTCTCCCGGTGTTCCAGGCTGTCCGACGGTTGTAGAAAAATATACCGGACGTTCAAATTTTGTCTGAACAAGAATATCATTGACCAGCTTATGCGGAAGACGATAATAATAGACCGGTTTGCCGCTTGGATCTTTATCAATCGGCAATCCTGAATATGGATACGTCATTACACCCGGCCCGCTACCACCGAATTTCTGCATTACTTCGGGCGAAACCGGAATAGAAATATCTTGAGCAATACTTCTCATCGGACGGTTAATAGACATTGGATCATCTTCAGGAACACGAAGAGATTCGTCTGAAAATGTCAGAGGTACTTTTAAAGCTCCGTGAGGAGTTTGATTTTTTAGCTGATCTACATACCAGGTTGTGCCGCCTAAGCTCAGATTTACCACACGAACGTCACGGCGCACTCCTGCTACATCCTGTAAATACCAAAGCGGGAACGTATCGTTATCACCATTGGTAAAGAGGATGGCATCTTTTTCGACACTTTGTAGAATATTATACGAGTAATCAAACGGCAGGAAATTCCCTGCACGGCTATGGAGTTTCCAACCGCCAACCGCCATATTCAACGGCACGAGCGCAAGAGCAGCTGCGATAACTCCGGTTGCAGCTCCAACGGAAATCCTGTTTTCCTTTCGTAATTTATCTAGCAATGCAAATGCACCAAGCCCGGTCCACATTGCAAATACCATAAAAGCGCCTGTATAGAAGTAATCACGCTCGCGCGGCTGCGGATTCTGCTGATTTTGCTGAACTGCTGCGATTACGCCCATCATCAGGAACATCAATAAATACACAGATGCCATCTTCGGGTCGCGGCGGAATTGATAGACAAGACCGATCAGGCCGAAGATTAATGGCAATGCAAAAAATCGTATTGGGAACAGCGGAGCATATCCTGAATTATAATTTAATACATCTCCCTGGGTGGTTTTAGTAAACCAAGCCGGAGGAGAGTCTTGTGTATCACTTGCCCGGCCTACGAAATTCCAGAAAAGATAACGCGTAAACATGTGATGGATCTGATAACCAAAAAGATAACCAAACTCACCTGTATTATTCACACGGCTCCTTGACCAGTCCGGCTCGGACGCGATGCGTTTGTATTTGATGGCATCTCCCGTCATGCAGGCGGAAGATTTGCGTTTTCGTGACGAGGACGTGCGCGACGCGCATAACCGCGTGATCGGCATTCTCTGGAATACCTTTAAATTCTTCGATCTCTATCAAAAGGACTACGACGGCATGCACTGGGAGCTCATTCAGAGCGCCTGGACGC
>JAZKFS010000102.1:11473-17140 GCA_040386315.1 Bacteroidota bacterium | reverse complement strand
AATCATCTTTAAAACCCTCATCAATCGCACCAAACCGCATTTTCTCAAAAGGCGACTGCGCGACCTGCTCGCGGAAACGAACTTCCGGCACAAAATGATTGCTCTGCAGCGCCTCGCCAACCGCCTGCTGCACCGCATTATACACCACGCGGTCGTCATCAAACTTCACTTCATGTTTCTGCGGATGAACATTAATGTCCACCTTTTCCGGGTCAATCGCCAGATTTAAAACAAAAAACGGATGCTGATTTTTATCCAGAATATGCTCGAACGGCGAAAAAACCGCGTGGCTCACCGCGCGATTCATAATACTCCGCCCGTTCAAAAATAAATATTGCCCCGCACGCGACTGTTTCGCTAATAGCGGTTTTCCCACAAAACCCGACACTTCGACAAAGTCATTTTTAAAAGAAATCTCAATGAGGTTATTTTCAATCTGCGCTCCCAAAACATCACAAATCCGTTCTTTTAAAGCCGAAGGTTTCGTATCAAAAATCAGCGTATCATCATCATAAAATGTAAAGCGCACAGCCGGATTCGACACAGCAAACTTTAGCATCGTATCGGAAATATATCGGAATTCTGTCAAATCACTTTTTAAAAATTTCCTTCGAGCAGGAACATTAAAAAACAAATTTTTCACAAAGATCTGCGTTCCCTTTTCCGCCGAAAACGGTTCCAAAACTTCCGCTTCATTCGGCTCCGAACACAATTTCCAGCCAAGCGAATCCTCCTCGCGCTTTGTACGGATTTCCACACTCGCCACCGACGAGATCGAAGCCAGCGCCTCACCGCGAAAGCCCAGCGTCTGAATCCGCTCCAAATCCTGCATCGTCTGAATTTTGCTCGTCGCGTGCCGTTTTAAAGCCAGTTGCAGATCGTCACGCTCCATCCCGCGCCCATTATCTATTACGTGTATCAGCTTTTTGCCCGCGCCACGAACAACTATTGCAACACTATCTGCGCCTGCATCGAGGGAATTCTCTACGAGCTCTTTCACCACCGACTCAGGCCGCTGCACGACTTCGCCCGCCGCGATCTGGTTTGCGATAAAATCAGGAAGAATATGTATTTTTTGAGATGTCATTTTTAAAATTAATCAATAATTTTTTTCTTCACAATCGGAACCTTGATGAAAGGACGAATAAGCTTTGAACGTAATTTCCCGCAGTTAATAAATTCTGTAATTCCTTTATTTTTAGAAACTTCACCGCCAATATTCACTTCAAAATGGGCCAAAAACCGCAAATAAAACGGCCCGTATTCCAGCACATTTTCCGCACGGCTTTTAAAAATAAATTCCTCATTTTTAAAAACTCCGTTTGCAGAAATTTCCCACGCCGAACGCAATCCCATCAGATTTCTTTTAAAAACTTTTAGCTCAAATTGCGGTTTGTCAATTTCATTCAATTCACCATTTTTAAAAACCCCCAGCCATTCCAGATTCGGAATATTTTGCGGCGAAAACGCATAATAATATATCAACGTAAAATTTTTGCAATGAACTCTGCCCCAATACCAGTCGCCAAAATCATCACTCAGCGGCCTCAAGCCAATATTATGATCATGATACGCGCGGCCTTTAAAAACTGATTGCAATTTCTCTTCGCCGTATTCAAAAAGTGAAAATGCACCGGAAATCTCACAATCAGGAGCCGCCGGAATCCATGTGTGATTTTCTGTAATTTCCGATTTTTTAAAAAGATTTTCTTTTAAAAAATTATTCGGAATTAATGTAAAATTCCCTTTAAAACCACGCGCATCATTTTTAAAAACCGTATCAATTTCTAGCCCAAATTTCCCGTTTTTAAAAAACAATTTCGTCTTCCCGATTCCAATAAACGGTTCGTCAAAACTTGTTTTAAAAGCATCCGGCGGAAATTCATGGAACGCATTATAGACGCGCTTTCCACGGTGATACAAACTCAACGAATATCCCGGAAAATCTTTCGCGAACGGCGGATTTTCGCCCGACTTTATAAAACGCTCGAATGTTTCATTGTAATACGGCGACATCGGAATTCCGATAAACCAAATAAACGTCAGCGCCCATTCGCCATCGTGCGAGATCGCATCCACGTACCACCATTCATACGTGCCGGGTTTGGTGAGGTCGTGAGCGCAGTCGTTGGCGATTCCCGGCAGGATATTCATGGATTTTAAAAGCAACAGTATTGGTTTTCACGCGTCGAAGAAGCAAATTTACACAACTTTCCGCGCTTTCTATTTTTTCTGATGAATTTTTCGCTTTTCGCCGCATGGCAGATTTTTGTTACCGTCTGGCTTTTCATTTTTCTGATTTTTTCGCTATATAATTCGCGCCGTTTTTCAAAAGTTTTTAAAAAATCTTTTTCGGGAAATCGTGATTCTGCGCCAAAAATTTCCGTTCTGATTCCCGCACGAAACGAGGAATTCCCTATTCGTCGGCTTGTGGAATCTTTGCTCAAACAGGATTATCCGAATTACGAAATCATCGTTTTAAACGATAATTCTACCGACAAAACCGGCGAGATTTTAGACAAGCTTTTAAAAACATCCAACGGACTTTTAAAAGTTATCAACGGCTCCGAACTTCCGCCTGGCTGGGTTGGGAAAAATTGGGCGTGTCATCAGCTTTTTAAAGCTGCTAGCGGCGAACTTCTCCTTTTCACCGACGCTGATACGTGGTACGAACGGGAAGCGCTTTCGTCGTCCGTTAATTTTTTAAAAGAGAATTCGGTGGATTTTTTCTCCGTCATTCCTTTTCATGAAATGAAAACATGGGGTGAAAACGTAGCATTGCCTTTTCTGCATTTCCAATTTGTGGCTTATCTGCCGAATGAACTGATGATGAAGAGCCAAAACATTAAATTTTCGGCTGCAAATGGTCAGTTCATGTTTTTTAAAAGGAGCGTGTACCAGGCAATTGGCGGACACGAAACAGTAAAAAATAATATCGTGGAAGATATTTTCCTGGCGCGGCTTTTAAAAACTCGCGGCTATAAGATCGCTCTGGCGAATGCGATAGACATTGTTGGATGCCGCATGTACCGCAGTTTTGACGAAGTTTTTAAAGGTTTTTCTAAAAACTTTTTTGCCGCGATGAAATATAATATTTTTCTGATGGCGGCATTTCTTCTGCACCTTGTTGCTTTGTATATTGCGCCGTTGTTTTTCCTGATAATTGCACTTTTTAAAAATGATTTTTCCATTACCAGCTTCTGGCTGCCGCTTGCGCATTTGATAATGGCGGGAATAATTCGTTATTTGGTAAGTGTGCAATTTCGGATGCCGCGCTGGCAGGCGCTTTTGCAGCCCGCTTCGGCGTTTATGACGATGCTGATCGGTATAAATTCCGTTCGCTGGGCGTTTTCAAAACGCGGTTCCGAATGGAAAGGCCGGACATATTTAAAAAGTGAAACGATCCCTGATAATTTTTAAAAACTGCCTTCTCATTCTTTTTAAAATTGTCATTCCTGCGCAGGCAGGAATCTCACTATAGTTGGGCGGGTAAGGTTTTCCATTTTTTTTAAAACGGCATTTTTAAATTTCACAGCTTCATTCAATCACTTTTGACATGAGATTCCTGCCTGCGCAGGAATGACAGAAAATTCTATTTTAAAAGAAAAACTAATGTTCCAGCGATTTCTTGATTCCATACTTTTCCGCCCACATGTGCCGAAGCCGGACGATCCTCGCAATCCGAATATTACTACGGGTTCGGTAATACTTGGCGCAATTTTCCGAACGGCTTTAGTCATGGTTGTGAGTTTCTTTGTAAAAGAACGTTTTGATTTTGAAAATATCTGGCTGCTGACGATGCTGGCGATCTGGGGAATCGGCGTGTATCCTGCGTACAAGCAGTATCAGAGCTTTAACGAAAAAATCGAAGTGCTGGAAACCTCTACGCTCTGCGGCTCGTGTAAATATTTTGAATCTTCCGGCCAGCTTTGCACGCTCCTCGACGAACACGTCAGCGAACATCATATTCCATGCGAAGGCGAAGGCTGGGAACCACGACATTTGAATAATTAGAAATTTCCACATGAATTTTAAAAGAATTGCGACCATCGCCCGCTGGGAATTTCTCACCCGTGTCCGTTCGCGCGCTTTTCTGCTGTCGCTGCTGGTGATGCCGGTTTTGCTGCTTGGCGTGAGCCTGGCCCCGCTGATATTTGGCAAAAATATTGATCTTCAAAAGGAGTTTTTTAAAACTTCCGGTGAAACCGACTTCAAACAATATGCGCTGTATGATGAAACGAATAGTTTTGCATATCAGCTGCAGGAAGTGATCCGCCAACGGCACACGTTACCCAATGGAAATCCCGCATATATTTTTGTTCCGGAAACGGGTTTTAAAAATGCAGATTCTTTTAAAAAATTCTACGTACCCAAGGTAGAAAGCGGTGAATTTGACGGATTTTTAATTCTTTTAAAAAATGTCGCTGATACACGGAAGATCGAGTTTTCAAGCCAGGATAATGACCAACTCGATATTGAGCGCGTTTCAAATTCCGTAGAATATTTGCTTTTTAAACAGGTTTTTCAAGACCAGCTTTCTCAGGAGGATCTGGAAAAAATTGGCACGCCCGTCACGGCAACTTCACCCAAAATTCCCGCTTTAAAGAAATCTGCAAAGCGCTCACAGGTCGCAATTTTCCTGCTTTTCGGTGTTATAATAATTCAGTTTCTGGTTATCACTAATTCCGCGCAGATGCTTGTTCGCGGGCTTTTTGAAGAAAAAAGCAGCCGCATTATCGAACTAATTTTATCCTCGGCGAAAACATCAGAATTGATGTACGGGAAATTGCTCGGGCTTGGAGCTTTGGGGATTTTGCAGGGAATTGTCTGGTCGCTTACGGGAATTTTACTGGTTTCTTCGTTTGGGTTGCATATTGGTTTTACAGCGCAGGTTCCGTTAATGGCGCTGTTTTCAATTCTCGGGTATTTTTTCTACGCTTCAATTATGATCGGTTTAGGTTCGCTGGCTTCGACGGAGCAGGAAGCGCAATTCATTACGAGTTATACAGTTCTTTTCACACTTTTTCCAGCTTCATTTACGACATATTTTTTAGAAAATCCTGATACGAATTTTGCTGCAATTCTCAGCGTGATCCCATTTTTCTCGCCGCCGATCATGATCGCGCGTCTCGCTGCGGGACATCCGACATTTTTTGAAATTGTTTCTGCAATTCTGGGCTTGATCCTGGGAATAATTCTTGCTTTGCAACTTTCCTCCCGGCTTTTTAAGAATGTTTTATCAGATGAAAAGCGCCCGTTTTTTCAAGAGGTTTTCGGAGCTTTTAAAAGCACATAAAAAAAACCTCGCATCTTTTTAAAAAGACACGAGGTTTTAAAAACTTTTAAAAATTACTTCAGCGAAATCTCCACAACTTCTTTCAGTTTAAAACGACCTTCTGTAATTGCTTCAAAAACAAATTCCTTCTTCACCTTATTCTCATATCGCCAGCGCTCTGTAACAGGTTTTCCCGGATCAAATGTACGGTTAATAGATGTTGGTTTCCCGTGAAGGATATATATTTTTCCGCGCTCAGTCCTGGCGCCATCACGCTCCTCGATTGTCTGGAAATTAAAAAAAGCATAATCCACACGATTGAAATATTCAGCCAGCGCTTCATTAAATGAAGTCTGAGCGCTTGGATCTTTCGTGCGCCAGTAGGAAAATAT
>JAZKFS010000102.1:6107-11463 GCA_040386315.1 Bacteroidota bacterium | reverse complement strand
CATCAGAGCCTTTTAAAATCTGCTCGTACTCCTTGTCGGTAAGAATGAAATACATGGATTCGGCCGCATAGCGGGAATTGCGCAGCGAAAGAGGCATATTATCCCAGATCACTTCGAACTTCTGCGTAATTGTATCGCGTGTCCCGGGCCTGTATAGCTGCATCTGGTATTTTCCCGGAACAAGCGCTTCGCCCGGCACGGCAACGTCTAATATGCCCAATGAACCTATCGCACTTTTAGAAGTTTCTAAATTCCCCGACGGCGCATTTTGCGATTGCTGTCCGGCTGGCGTAAATTCAATCGCTATCTCATTCATGGTCGTTGCTACACCGAGTTTTAAAACATCTCCGCTATGCGGGCGCACCTGGCCGACAATGTCAGCCACATTTCCCCAGACATTTCCGATCTCCGTATTTTTTTCCTGCGACACAACATACGTGTACGTATCAGTTTCCTCGACGCCGGAGATACTGGCGATCGCACGAAAACCACCGGAGGAAAACGGTATATTGCCGCCAAGCACAAACGGGCGGAACAGCCGTGTTTCAGCTTCACGGGCCGGATATGCAAATTGAATATCGGAATGTGCGGTCGTTTTTAAAAAGCTCTGCGCGTCCACAGGCGGGAGTTTTGTTTTTTTGAGAATTGCGCCCGACTGGTCGGTTGCATCAAGCGTTACCGTGTATTTTCCCGCTGGAACGCTCATTTCAAATGCGCCAAAAGCAAACCGCGTTTTGGAATTCGTCTCATCAAATTTTTCTACATAAATATCCCGCTTCCATTCTGCGCGTTGGCGGATAATGCCGATCTCATCACGGCATTCCACATTAACGACAGGTGCACTTTTAAAACTTCCCGGGCGCTTTTCAGCAGGCAGGGTTGCCGTGAAATTCATCGCATCGTAGGAGATTTTAAAATACACGAATATTTTTGCCGAATCCTTAGAGGCCGATGCGCTCGCGTGCGCTTCGCAGAAAAAACTTTCGCCATATTCATAAAACACACTGCGGTCATTTTTTTGCTGCTGCTGTGCGTAGGCAATTGCCGGCAGGAACATTGCGCAAAAAACAAGATTCCGGGCTATGTTTTTTAAGGAAGTTTTCACTTTTTAGTTTTTTAAAAACTTTGTAAAGAAATATTTTTTTAAGGAAGCTTTAAAACAATTCAACCCGGCAATTCATCTAAAAAATCCCGCAGGATCACAGCTGCGGCGAATCTGTCCTTCATTCCCTTTTGCTGCTGCTTCATTTTTTTTACTCCGATTTCCGCCATCGTATCAAAGGCTCGCCGCGTTGAAAATGATTCGTCAAACAGCAAAACCGGGATATTTGTCCTTTTATGTAATTCTCTGGTAAAATTATGGATCAGCCGCATAAGCTGCGAAACCGAACCGTCTTCCTTATACGGCATTCCAACGACAACAGCAGAAACGCGTTCAGTTTCCAAAACTTTTAAAAGCAGCGGCCAGAAATCAGGTTTTTCACGGAAAAGAACGCCTTTCGTTGAGATCGTAATGTGAAATTCATCGCACACGGCGATTCCCATCTGCTTTGTACCAAAATCAATTCCAGCCACACGCTTTCCTTTTAAATCAATTTCCGGTGAAGCGCTATTTTCTATTCCAATATTTTCCGCCATTTTTCCATTTTTTTTAAAAGGATTTTTCCCGCAGATTTTTACTGCTTTTAAAAGGATCAATTTCTGCCGGGATCGAAAAAATTACTTCCGTTCCTTTATTCAATTCCGAGCGAACAATAATTTCGCCATTGTGAAGATGCGCCACGTGCTGCATTATCATCGTCCCGATTCCCGTTCCGCCCTGATGCTGCCCCGTTGTAAAGTACGGCGTAAACATATTTCGCTGCAACTCTTCGTTCATGCCCGCGCCTGTATCAACCACGCTCAGGAAAACATTTTTTTGGTCGCGCCATGCTTTTAAAACTACTTTTCCGGGCTTTCCTTTCAGCGCGCGAATCGCATTTTCAGCAGCATTTCGCAGCGCCCGCACTAATTTTCCCCTGTCGCACGAAAACATAAAATCCTGCGCTTCAACGGAAAATTCCACATTCGGGAACATCTGCTCATCAAATTCTTTTAAAACGCTCTCGCACATTTCACGCGCGTTCACAGTCGAAATATCGAGAATGTCATTGCGCCCGACCGTCACCAGATCGCGCACGCGCTGCAAGATCAGCCCAACCTGGAATAATATTTTTTTCCGTCGCGAAGAATTTCCTTCGTCCTCTGCGGCAAATTGCTCTGCATTCAGGCGAATAACGGAAAGATTCGTCTGCATGTCGTGCGCGAGCTGCGCCCAGTTCACCAGGCGCTTTTTTTCAAGTTCTTCAGTAATATCCGTTCCCGTAATAACAAGCCCGCGGAATACTCCTGTGAACGAACGAAGCGGCAAAGCCGTGCAAATAATTTCTTCGCTGATCCTGCCATCTTTCAGCGTAATTTTCCTGCGGATCTCTTCTTTTGTAAAAAAAGCATTCTCTACAAATTCCAGTAATTCACGATATGAATCATGCTGGCAATAATACCGGAACATCCGCTGCAACGGTACTTTCGGCGGCATTTTTAAAAGCTTCCGTGCCGACTGGTTCACTTTCATTAACCGCTTCCGCGTATCCAACACCATCACGATCCCCGACGATGGCAGATCCACCACCGCCTGCAAGATCGCCCGCTGCCGCAAATATCGTTTTAAAAGCCACAATCCAAACGCCAATAATAACAGCGGAAAAATAAATCGTCCGCTCGTCTCCACAAACCGGAAGAAAAACCAGAATGGTTGTGAATTTTCCTTTAAAAAAACAGAACGCGTTGCGGAAGAAAGTAGAAGCGTATCGTTAAAAAAACGAACATTCGGCGCATCGTTTTTAAACCACTCGCCCGCCCGGATATTTTCTTCTGAGAGAATTTCTCCATTTTCATTAAGAGTCACCAAACCGTTTCTGAAGATCGCAATTATCCGCCCGTTTTCCTTTTTAAAGATCATCGGCTCGATGAGATTCGCGGGAAGTTGTACGGTTTTTAAAACAGTTGCTGCAGCGGAAATTTTTGTAAAAACTACTTCATATTGCTGCGAATTACTTTTTAAAAAAGCGATTTCCGAACCCGAGCCTTTTTCATTAAAAAGTATAAATTCCTTTTGCGCCGGAATTCGCGTGCGCGCGTACAAACTACGCACATTTTCAAAAAACTCAATTGCTGTCACTTCGCCAAGAGTTTGAAGCGAAGCAACGGAATTGTCAAAAGCTGCAAGTTTTAAAGAACTTCCTGCATTGAGCTGAATTGCGCGAAGTACGCTTCCATCCTTTTTAAAAAACTTTAGGATATTCCGCGCGCCGATCTTCTCCAAAACTGCAAAACTGCCATCTTTTAAAAACACCGCATCTTCAGCATCGGAAGAAATTTGCGTGAAAGTGCGCGAAAATCGGAACAGGTTATTTCCGGCTATTATCATCGCTTCATCGCCGTTCTCGCTGAATTTCCACGTAATATCTTTTAAAACCTGGTTTGGAATTTCAACCGGAATTTCATGAATAACCGCAAGCTGCGAGTCTAATTGCAGGAATTTCGGAATAGTATTTTTTAAAACAATCAATAAAAGTGAGTTTTTAAAACCCGCTGCTGAGATCACGCTCACGCCGGGAAGCGAAACGATCTGTTCGTTATTTCGATCAAGCCCGCTCCAGACGGCGATCTGCGCTTCCTGCGACCACGACGGCTGCGGCGTCAGGAAAAATGTGCGGTCAATTCCTTTTAAAAGCCAGCCGGAATAATGCTTTTGCACGGAAAAGCTGTACGGCATGGTTTCATCAGCCGCGCAATTCTGCAACGAAAAAAGCAATGCGAAAATGAGCGCCGCGCTTTTAAAAAAAATGTTTTTAAAAGTGTTTTTAAAAAGTATGTCGGAAAGAATTTTCAAAAAGCTTTTAAAAGATTATTTCGGTTGAATTTCACAAATGCAGTACGCTTCCACGCCTTCGCCACGTCCGACAAAACCGACTTTTTCCGACGTTGTGGCTTTTATAGAAACGCGCATAACGTCAAGTCCGCAGATACTTGCGATTGACTTGCGAATTGCAGATTTATACGGTAGAATTTTGGGTTGTTCCAACACTAATGTACAATCAAGATTGATAAGTTTGTAGTGATTTTGCTGCAAAAGCGACATCACTTTTTCAAGGAAAAATGTACTGGCACGATCTTTATATTTTTCGTCCGTGTCAGGAAAATGTTCACCGATGTCACCCAAACCTGCCGCGCCGAGGAGCGCATCACAGACAGCATGAAGCAGCACGTCGCCGTCGGAATGAGCCACCGTTCCCATTTCTGATTCGATTTTAATTCCACCCAAGATCAAACTTTCGCCAGCCGCCAGACGATGCACGTCGTATCCAAAACCAACCATTTTACATTCCTGTTTTTAAAAGAATAATATTTTAAAATGTAATTTACGAGAATTTTCAGCGAATGTGAAGAGTATTACAAAGAGTTTTTAAAAAAACGCGTTTTTTAAAACCGTATATTTGCAGAATGAGCATAGACAATTCCATAAGCGTCACGCAATTAACACGCACTATCCGGGGAATTCTTGAGGAAACTTTTGAAGGAATTCGTGTGTCGGGCGAGATCTCGAATTTTAAACATCATTCGTCGGGACACCGGTATTTTACTTTAAAAGATGAAGGCGCGCAGATCGGCTGCACGATGTGGCGGACGCGCTCACTCGGATTTGTTCCGGCGGACGGCATGAAGGTCGTTGTTTTTGGCAATATTTCCGTTTATCCGCCGCAGGGAAAATACCAGATCGACTGCATTACGATGATGCCGCTAGGCAAGGGCGACCTACATCTGGCGTTCGAGCTTTTAAAAGAAAAGTTGGCGCGCGCGGGATATTTTGACCCGTCACGAAAGCGCCCGCTGCCGCTTTTCCCTTTAAAGATCGGCGTGATAACTTCTCCGACAGGCGCAGCTGTACGGGATATTCTGAGTACGCTTGAGCGGCGAATGCCCGCGTGTGAAATTTATTTCCGTCCGGCACTCGTACAGGGCGACGGCGCGGCGGAAGATATTGCCGAGGCAATTTATCAATTGAATAATCTCGACTGCGATGTGATAATTGCAGGGCGTGGCGGCGGTTCGCTGGAAGACCTTTGGGCGTTCAATACGGAAATCGTGGCGCGGGCAATTTTTGAATCGCGCGTTCCGTTTGTTTCGGCGGTGGGGCATGAAACGGATTTTACCATCGCTGATTTTGTGGCAGATATTCGCGCGGCAACTCCGACTGCTGCGGCTGAATTAGTAACCCCGCGCAGTAAAACTGAAATGCTGCAAATCCTCCGCT
>JAZKFS010000102.1:0-6097 GCA_040386315.1 Bacteroidota bacterium | reverse complement strand
ACGCGCCGCATGGAAATGTCGCTCCGTGATGCGCAATATTCTGTGGAAGATCTAGCGACGAGTTCGGCTTTTAAAAGAATTGACAACCGGATCCGCGAGCATTTTTTAAAGATTGGCAATTCGGCGAATATGCTTGAAAGATCGCTTTTACGGGTTTTAAAAGAAAAGAAAAACCGTTTGAATTCGCTGGAAGCGCACAAAAAATCCATTCATCCACTTTTGCCGTTACAGCGTGGTTTTGCGCTTTTAAAAAGTGGCGATGAAATTATTAATAATCAGCAATCGCTGAATTATTTTAAAAATATTGAAATTGTCCGGCAAAATGAATCGGCTGAAGTTGAAGTTTTAAATGTTACAAAAGGAAGTTTTTAAAAGAATTTTATCTGGAAAAATGAAAAACAGAAAAGAACAAACTATATCATTTGAAGATCAGCTTGCTCGGCTGGAGGAAATCGTACAGACGCTGGATGACGGAACTGCCCCGCTGGAAGAGCTTTTAAAAATGTATGAAGAAGGCATGAAGCTGACGGAAGATTGCCGCACGTATTTGGAAGGCGCCGAGCAGCGCATTACGGAAATCAAGAAGTCTTCATCGGTTTTTAAAAGGGATCTGAGTGAAACTGACGAAGATTTTGAGGATGAAGAGGAAGTTATTGATGATGAAGAAATTGATGAAGAACCTGTCACAAACCGTGGTTTTAAAAAGGGTTTTTCCAATGATGACGACATTGGGCTTCCTTTTTAAAAGAATGTGTTTTTAAAAGAAACTTAGTTGTATTTCTGATGTTTTTAAAAGTAATTACTTTTAAAAAATCCGGAGCTTTTAAAAATGTCAACAGTACAATTTCCTTTTTATGAAGAAACGACGATCTTATTTCACGCACTGAATACGTTTCAGTTTGAAAAGCTGGATGAAATGATCGACCAGGAAGCGAGCACGGTGATGAATTCGCACGATACAACCGCGATACATTCTTCCCGTGAAGAATGGTCACAGTTTTTAAAAGAGCAGTACGCGCTGATGAAAGAGTCCACAGGAAAAACTGATATTAAAATATCTGAATATCGCGGCGAACAAACGAATGAAACCGGCTGGAGTACAGTGAAATTTAACCGGACGATCGAGCTTGGTGATGATACTGAGCGGAAATATTACGTGGCGACGATATTATGGAAGATCACTCCAAAAGGAGCAAAAGTAATGCGGCTGCATGTTTCGCCTGACCATGTGGAATATGATTCGGCTCACCGCAGTGATAAAGAACGGCGAATGATATATCCTTTTTAAAAATGTTTTTACAAGCGTTTTAAAAATCTTACGAAATATCCGCAGTTTTAAAGTTTTTAAGAAGAATCATCGCCAGAACGAAAAGCATCGCAATAACCGGGGAAATTACAGCCGTAAGCAGCAGCATCAGGAATCTGCCCGGCGCGCTTTTCTGTAAGGGCGGCATTGCTTCGTCGAGCACCTGGACTGTTGGTACATCGCGCGCTTCCTGGATGGCTTCCTGTAAGCGTTGTGTTTCAAGATATAGGTTGACCTGCTCTAAAATTGTCACGTCGCGCATCAGGTTGACGTATTCACGTCCGAGCTTTGGAAGATTTTGCAGCGGGATTGAATATTTATCTGTGCCGCTCATTCCCCCGCTTTGCGAGCGCTGGTACTGTTCGCGTAGTGCGCTCAGGCGCTTTTCAAGCTGCTGCAGAACAGGATTGCCGGGCTGCATCTCCTGCTGGGCCAGAGAATATTCAATTTGAGCTTTTGCCACCTCAGCGCCAAGCATTCCTGCATTTGTAACCACTGCCTGTGTTTGCTCGGGCAGAGCAAGGACTTTGTTTTGCAACTGGAATTTTTCAAGGACAAATTGAATTGAGTCAAGCTTTTGTTTATTTCCCACCTGCACACGTTCAATGTATTCGCGTGTTTTCCGCGCTGTGGAAACGGATTTCTGGTTGTTGAGATTATCCAGTCCGGCGATAGCTGCATTAGCAATATCGGCGGCAAGTTGCGCAGCAGCTTTTTTCTCCTGATCATTTGGCAAATATCCTGTCTGGATATTACAGCTAACGCTTATGACGCCCGTACGCTTTACCGTTACCAGGAGCATGCTCTGCACGGTTTGCGTCAGGACCTGTGGAGGTATGTTTTTAAATTGCGGTTTTTGTTTAAGTTTTAGTGAATCAATAATAAATTCTGCTACAGAGCGGGTTTGAAGAATTTCACCAAATATAGCAGACGACGGCCCCTGGCTTGTCATACCAAAACCACCGATCGCACTTTGCAGCATTGCAGACAGGCCACCTCCACCTCCCCGCTGCTCCGGTGGCATGACGGACGCTTCTGACGAGAATGTCTGAGGCATTATGCTACTGTAAATTCCTATTCCTATGAGGCTTACTGCCACAAAAAGAAAAATGAACCGCCGGTATTCACCAAGGACTTTTAAAAGAGAATAGAATGAAACGCTCTTGGTAGTATTATTTTCTGACATTGTAAATAATGGTGATGTAAATATGAGATTTCAATGGAAAACTATTATGAAGTAATTCGTAATTTTTACTGTGTATTATTTGCTCGCAATGAAATGACAACAGCTAAGATCGTGACCAGCTGAGCTAATACAGTAAGGCTGGTTGTAAATATTACGCCGTAATCTGTTTCAGGTTCTTCCGGCACCAGTATATTATCTCCCGGATCTATAGTGTAATTACCGCTGCCAGCCGGATATTGCACGCTGCTTGGCTTAATAACGACAGTATTTCCCTTATCAGCGCGATAGCCATAGCCGCCCGCCTTAACTATATAATCATTATAGGTATAGTTTGGATGATAAAGTACTCTGCCGGGACTATTGACCCTGCCGATAATATTTACATAATTTTTTTTGGGAGCAATATGCACGGAGTCCTTGTCCTGAAGAATAATATCCCCGGTTGGGCCTTTATCAAGATTTTTAAAATCAACCACTATCACACCGCGATATTCACGGGCGCGGGCTTTAAAATACCGAAGCTCGTCCTCATTCATATCTTTTTGAGGAACTGATAAGAGCCGCCCAAATTCCTTATCTTCAATATCCCATTCCTGCCGCCGGACCAGGATTGAATTCTCCAGATCAGCATCCTGAGTAAAACCACCTGCCAATGCTATTATATCTTTTAAACGCTCAGTATTCTTTCCGATGGCATAGCTTCCCGGGAATTGCACTTCGCCTTTTATTGCTACAGTACCCGGTTTTTGCCAGTCAGGAATTGCCCGCACAAAAATCCGGTCACCGGCACGAAGTTCGATATCATTATCAATTGAAACCGGTAACGTCACATAATCACGCCACGAGGAGAGATCTACATACGTACGCTCGATCTCAGAATTATTCTCATTAAAGCGTACGATCTCCACCGAATCAAGCAAAGCAGAGGGCAGGAATCCCTGCGCAAATTTTACAAATGCCGAGAGCCGGTCCCCTTCTTTAAATTCAAACATACCCGGCAGCGCTACCTCACCTACTACACTAACGGAGCGCTTTTCATACGTGTATGGTATGGTAATGCGATCACCGCCCAATACAGTCGGATTGGCAGATTTATCGCCAAGTGAATAGAATTTCTGCAGGTCCACTTCTATCGGCGCTTTTAAACCATCGCGTTCGATAGTTATCCTTCGCAGCGAAGAATTAAACAGCAGTCCGCCCGCGCGGTCAATTACCTCAGATATCCGGTCTGAAGCCGTAGCCGTTACAAGTGCCGGACGGCGAACAGCGCCGAGAAGCGTTACTTTAAAGCTCCTGAGCTTTTTTAACGACAGGACAACTTCCTTCGTTTTAAAAACTTTATTTACACGCTCACGAACAATTTTTTCAGCATCGGCCAGCGTCGTGTTTTTTAAAGAAATTGCCCCGATTGACGGCAAAAGTAGTTTTCCCTCAGGCGAGATCACCGCGTCAATTTCGGTGGAAGTTACCGCCCAGATCGAAACGCTCACCACATCGCCCGGCCCAAGGATATATTCCTCAGGGTTGATCTCTTTTTCCAAAACTCCGGTCGCTTCCTTTGAAACTTCAGCTGCATTTTTAAAACCGGCAGTGTCATATTCACCAGCGCGCGAGTTGAATTTAAACTGTGGAAGCCGCACATTATCCGTTGCCTGGGCTTTTAAAAAAACCGGCAATAGAAATGAAAACACTGATATAAAAAGAAAAAGAATATTTTTACAGTTTTTTAAAACCATGACAGGAAACTCACGCTCAGAAAGAATGTTAGCAATACACTATTACATTATAAAAATTGGTGGCAGATTTTTTTGGGAAAGTTTTAAAAACCTGCTTTTAAAGAATAGCAAAGATACGGAAAATTGACGTTTTAAGCGATCTCTCTATTTTTAATTCTGTGTTTAAGGAAAAATAATTCCAAAAAGTTATTTCGTATTTTTGTTAATAAAAATTTTACATCTTTTAAAAGACTCTTTGCATGGATGAACTTTTACAATGCGCAATTGAAGCCGCCAAAACAGCCGGAGCAATTTTAAAAGAGGGTTTCGGCACGAGTTTTAAAACGGAAAATAAGGAAGGTGTTCATAATCTCGTCACTGAATACGATCATAAAGCCGAGAATGCAATTATTGAATTGATAAAAAGCAAATTTCCATCACATACGTTTTTGGCAGAAGAATCAGGTGCGAGTGGAATCAAAAATCTTTTAAAAGATCATGTCCGTTGGATAATTGATCCTCTGGACGGTACGGTGAATTTTGCGCATAATATCCCGATCTTCTGCGTAAGCGTTGCGGCAGAACTGAACGGAGAAATTGTAGCAGGCGCAATTTATCAGCCGATCACCGATGAGCTTTTTACCGCTTTTAAAGGCGGCGGTGCTTTTTTAAACGGAAAAAAAATCGAAGTTACCACTACAGATCTTTTAAAAGATTCTATTTTAGTAACCGGATTTCCGTATAATGTGAGCGAAAATCCTCACGGCTGCATTGACCATTTTTCAGCACTTTTAAAACTTGGATTGCCGGTCCGGCGTCTGGGTTCTGCGGCGATTGATCTTGCGTATGTCGCAGCCGGAAGATTTGACGGATTCTGGGAAGTGCGCCTCCAGCCCTGGGATGTCGCAGCAGGCTGGCTGATCGTCGAGGAAGCAGGCGGGAAAATGTCGCATTATGATCTGACTGAATATTCACTTGGCACGGGAACAATGCTTGCGACGAACGGGAAAATTCACCGGGAATTATCAGAACTTCTTACAGCTAAATGTTAGTTTTAAAAAGAAAAAATATAGTTTTAAAAAATGGAAATTGAAGTAACACACATGTCCGGCGCGGGAAATCTTTTCAGCGTGGTGGACAACAGAAATCATAAATTTGACCCTAAAAAAGGCAGCCAGCTGGCGCGCTGGCTTTGTGAGGAGAATGAGTATAATTCTTTTAAAACCGAGGGGTTGATCCTGATCGGTGAGGGTGACCGCGACCACGATATTCTCACGGAATTTTTTAATCCCGACGGTTCTCACGGCGCGATGTGCGGCAATGGCGGGCGCTGTGCAGTGAGTTTTGCTTTAGAAAAAAAATTCTTTAAAAGCCGTGACATTATCCGTTTTAAAATGGCGGGCGAAAGCTATCGTGCGCAGTCGCTGGCGAATTCTGTGAAGGTATTTTTCCCTCCTCCACATCAGATCAATCCCGAAGTGCTGATAAAATATAAAGGTTTAGAATTTATCGCCTCGTATGTAAATGTCGGTTCGGACCATTGTGTGATAGAAATGGACGAACTCGCTGAGATCAGATCAGTTTTTAAACATTCCGGTAAGATCGGCGAATTTGATCTGGCTACTTTCGCGCCGGATATCCGTAATAACGAGGTTTTTGAGCCGCGTGGGGCGAATGTCAATATTTATACGGTAAATAAAGCAGGCGGCCTGTACCTGCGGACCTTTGAGCGTGGCGTGGAAGCTGAAACCGGTGCGTGTGGAACCGGAGCGATCTCAACGGCAATAATCGCAGTTTTAAAAGGCCAGGTCTTTGCGCCTGTTGAGGTAATCCCGACCAGCCAGAATCCGCTTGTCGTAGACATTGACTTTGATGACGATATTATAACAG